>JACASX010000001.1 GCA_013390745.1 Marine Group I thaumarchaeote
GGCTTCCCTAAAATGAGTTATCTGTATACTATTTAATTACAAATAATTACCCAGAATTATAGATTAAATTATGGTATTTGGATGGGGCATGAAAAAACCAAAAAAACAGGAGACTGAAATAGCTCCTCAAAAAAAACAAATTTTGCTTTCTGATGTACCGAATGTTGTTGATGAGATACGTTCAATTCGAACAAAAACAATAATTGCTGAGACTAAAACATTTAAAAATAAAATTAAATCAAGTTGCGAAACAATTCTACATATTGCTATTGATCTAGAACGTGATACGCTAAATGTAGACGATATAGATATTCACTTAAAAAGATTAGTTGAGCGTGGAAAAAAAGAGGTTATATCAATTATCAAGAGGGAATCAATTGTTCAACTACCAGAGATAAATTCCTATGATAATGTGAAAAATTTTAATGCAATTGCTGGCAGAATGCTAAAGAAAATTGGGGACTCGTTAGGAAGACAGTCTAGTGTTATCCATATATTTGCAAAGAAATATGCTGGCAAGTTAAAAGATGATCTTAAGGTAATGACAGATGGAAATGCTGAAATTTCTACCATAATTACGAATTACTCCGAATTAGAAACTAAAATTGAACAAATTTTGAATACTATGAATAAGATTGAGCAATCAAAAAAATCAATTATTGATTTAGGTGAACAGGAAAAACTAACTACGAAAACCATCGATGATCTAATTGCTAAAATTGATAGTGATGAAAAAGGGATTAAGAATATTAAAAACAGCAGTGAGTATACAGAATTTCTACAAATTAATGAAAAGCTAGATTCTTTATCTTCTGGAAAAAATAAAATTAGGAATGAGATCGAATTACAGCTTACTAAGATTTCAAGACCGCTAAACAAGTATGTTTATGTTTCCTCACTTGATAAGCCACTAAAAAAATTATTAGCAGATTTAATTGCAAATCCATATGATGTATTGGTTGATTCTAACAAACAAGACATTATACAAATATTAGAATCTACACGCAATGGAATACAATCAGGCTCAGTATCTGTTAAGGATACTGATAAATCATTATTACAAATTGATGATACACTTTCACTCATTCCCGGATTCATTGAAAAAATTTCTGTTTTTAATCGATCTAAAAGTGATATTGAAAGTAAATTGTTGGGATTTAACAATAGTCAGCTTAAACAAAAAGAATCTGTTCTTAGTATGCATAAAAATGATAAATCATCTTTGGAATCAAAAATTAGATCGATAGAGAAAGAGTTGAAAGATACAACCGAAATCATTCCTAAATTTGTTAAATCTGCAGAATCTATTTTAAATGAAATTTCAGCTATACAATATGTTATAAGAACGGAGTAATGGTTTGCAATTAAAAAAGAAAAAATTTGAGCGTAAGATATCATTGACTAAGGATACAAGAGATGGCATCTTGTCTTTTTGTAAGATGAATCATCCAAACGAAGGTATCTTGATTTTACGCGGAAAAGCAAAACATGGTGATGTATTCATAGATGGGTTAGTAGTACCACCATTTTCTGAAACAGGAGCAGATTTTGCTGGATTTCCCAACAATCCATTACCACTGGATCCTAGTTATGTCGGCATCGTTCATTCTCATCCTGTTGGTTCAGCTGAACCATCTCTAACTGATTTGAATAATTTTTTTGGTCTTGTGTCAATGATTGTAAAGTCACCTTATGAGGACGATGACATATTTGCTTGGGATAGTGATGGAAAAGAAATTCCTTTTGTTATTGTTTAACATTAATAGATTGTAGAATTAAGAGTGCAAAAATCCTGACAAACCTTTATAAAGTTTTTTTTGCTAATTTTTCTCATTATGATAAATTACAAGGGTTATCTGGTATTTTTGTTCGCATCTTTGGCTGTAAGTATTGGACTGCAATTGGTTCTACCATTTCCGTATGGTTTGGGTGCAGCACTAGCAATCTTTATCGTCTTTCCACTAATTTTGAGAAAGAGAATGATGTCAAGAATGAGAGGTTCTAGTGGATCAGGATCAGGATTTAGTTTTGGAGGACTATTTGGTCAAGGTCAAGGTACTAGTGTAAGATATGCCTGCTTAACTTGTAACCACCGATTCAAGGGCGGAGATTGTCCTCGTTGTGGATCTAAAATGAAACGTGCAGATTTTTAGAATTAACAAGCTATAACTTTGGCAAGTAAGATAAAGTGTTCACATATTCTTGTAGAAAAGCAAAGTCAGGCTATTGCTATACTAGATAGAATAAAGCAAGGCGAAAAATTTGGAAAACTAGCCAGAGAATTTTCTATTGATTCAGGTAGCGCAAAGAGGGACGGTAATTTGGGCTATTTTGGTAGGGGAAAAATGGTTAAGGAATTTGAAGCAGTTGCGTTTAAACTGGAAGTAAGTAAAATTTCAGAGCCTGTGAAAACCCAATACGGTTATCATATCATTAAGAGATTATCCTAAATTAAAAATAGTCATCCATTACCTGTTTTGTTTTTTCAAGATGCTTGGTGATCTTATCTGTCATATCATTCGCAGCTTTTACCTTTCGTTTACCAATCCAATAGTATGCCTCATCAATTGTATCCTTTGCAATTAACACAACCAGACGGCCTTGAGCTTTTCTACCTGTTCTTCCCTTTCTCTGAACAAATCTAATTGAGCTTGGTACGTTATCATAAAAAATTACCAAATTGACTTCAGAAATATCAAGGCCTTCCTCACCAACTTTTGTTGCTACAAGTGCTCTAGTTATGCCATCCCTAAATCTTTGTACAGTTTCTACCTGTTCTTGCTGTTTTAATCCAGTTTTACCTGCCTTTCCAATTAGAATTTCAGCTGCTATGTTCATCCCGACTAATTTTTTCTGAATAACATCAACAGAATCACGATAACTAGAAAAAATTAATACTTTTGATTTTTCATCACGTAAAATTTCTACTAGTTTGTCAATTTTAGGATGTTCAATATTATTAGCTTGTGCACTTTTTGCTAAATCTATTGCTTTAGTAAAGTTTTGATCAGTCTCAAAAAGTTCCTTAATCCCAGCACCTTTTTTGTTCTTTGTTCTCTCACAAAATTTTAAAAATGGTGTTATACCATGCGCTTCAAAAATATTAAGGGCGTATGTTATCCGAATTGCTGTAAATAGTGGTTTTGCCGAACGCCTATTTTGTTTTAAAACAAATTGCCTTGCGTTTAATAATTGTGAGAGAGATTTATTATCAGAAAGTCTGAGCCCATTTCTTCGAAGTTCTGTGTAACGTTGGTCTAGCGCAAGCTTGAGGTATCTCTGAATAATTTTCATGTCAGATGAAAGATCTACTGAAATCCATTCCGTGTTAGTTTCTTGAATGTATGGTTTTACGTCTGGGCTTGAGTCACTTCGTGCAGCTAGACTTTTGATATGTAAATTATCACAAATTTCTTTCGACTTTTCTTTTTCACTAGGTAAAGTAGCTGTCATTCCAAGCATTCGTATAGATAATCCACTCAATTGTTCTGCAATTTCCACGTATGCATAATCGCCTACAGCTCTATGTGCCTCATCAAAAATAATCAGATTAAATTGATTTATGTCAACTATTTTTCTAGCAATATCATTTCTAGTGATCTCAGGTGTTGCACAGATTATACTATTGATCCAAAGTTTCTTTCTCTTTTCCAGTAAATTTTCACCTGTTATCAGTGCAATGTCATCTACTGCAAGTGTGTTTTTCAAAAATTCGTAATGCTGATTTACTAATACTTTGGTTGGGGCTAAAAACAAAACTCCGCCATTTCCTTTAGTAAGATAATCAGCAATAACATGTAATGCTACCACCGTTTTCCCTAGACCAGTTGGCAGTATGATCAAACAATTTTCATTTTTTGCCTGATCTGCTAAATTAACCTGGTAGTCACGTATTTCAACTGAATTTGGAACAATGAATTTATGTTCAACATTTTTTGCAGACAAATCTCATCTATTAGAAATTAATATTATTTTGATTTTATAGTTTTGAATTACATATTTTTGACTTTAACATAACTACAAATCATCCATATTTTTCATTAGGCTATGATTCAAGTGAAATTTCCATTTTTAACCATAAATGTCCTTTAGCCATATCACATTCGTAGTTTTTCTCTTTAATGCTGGTTTTCAGTAATTCAAAAAGTTCTTGTGGAATATCTTCCCAGTAATCATTTTCAGTTTCAACCTTCAATATGTCCTGTTTTTGCATTTTTAGTAGCCAGTCATGAATTTCATTTTCAGATAAAGAATCAGTTGAATCGTATCTATCACCGATAATTGTCTCAACATTAAACCTCAATTTTTTCACTTGTTGTAGATGATGCTAATATATTAATTGAATTTTATTTAGATAGTAACATTGTCAAAATGTATTTTTTGTGATATGATAGAAGGAAAACTTTCATGTTATGTGATTTACCAAGATGATGATTGTATAGCTATTTTGGATAAATATCCAATAGATAATGGTCACTCTCTTGTTATTACAAAAAAACCGTATGAAAAATTAACAGATATGGATGTAGATGAAGTTGCTAAACTATTTTCCAAAATTCCAAAAATTGCTAATGCAATTATCAAGGCAACTAATGCTGATGCATTTAGTATTGCGCAAAATAATGGTAAAGCTGCAAAACAAATTGTACCACATGTTCATGTGCATATAATTCCACGGTATAACAAGACTGGAATATTATGGACAAAACGAAAAATTCTAAAAGATAATGAATTGAATGAATTAGCACAAAAAATAAAAAATTGTTTTGAATAATTATTTAATTTGAATAATTTGGATTGTAACGTAAAATAGCACCGATGTTACCAAGATTAGATACCATAGAACCATGTTCAGATACGCCAGAAATTACTTCAATTTTTGTTCCCGTTTTTGCACTTAGTAATGAAAGATAATCCACAATATCTTGTTCTGACGCTTCTATATCCAATGATTTACATGATAAACATGGAGAGTCTTCAAGTTTAGTTTTAGTCTGGAATACTTTTGTCCGTTCAATAATTTTTTCTTGTGCATCATTGCATCTCTTACATTTGGATTCAATTCTATAAAGTCCAATTTTATCTGTTACAATGATTGTATCAACAACATTATTTTTTAAATAGTTAATAATTTCATTCAAACCATATACACCCAATCCAGAATTACTGTTGATTTGCTTGAACAATTTTTCAACAATTTGTTTTTCTTCAACCAATCTGAAATTAGAAAGAATGTCTGCTGATCTGTCAAAAGCTTCTCTTATTCCTTCTGAGCCAGCATACGATGCATCTATAGTTGAGATAATCATATCCTGCAATCTATATTCTAAATAATTATCATTAACAAACTCCTCTTTTGTAGGTCCAGGACCAGAAATAATCAGACCTTTAATTGGATAAATGTCAATAAAAAATTCTCGTGTAATTTGTGCTACCCTATTAAAATAATAAGTAAGTTCCATCTCTCTTAATTTTTGAAATCTTTTTGCCGATTGGCCTCCTTGCCTATGTTTACCTGCAACACCAGAGCTTGTTTCTTTCAAAACTTGAACTCTATCTCCATATAAGATTCCCCAACCTGCATCTTTAGCATCAATTGCTAAAAATCCAATTAGGTTGTCATCCTTTAACATATCTTTTAAGATATCAACATGAAAATGATCATCACATCTGTACAGGAATGTTTTTAGGTCTTTTGGTGGATCAATTTCAAACACTTTTACTATTTCACTACCTAGAGGTCCACCTTCTTCCCTTGGAAGTGCGCCACAAAATATTACCAATCCCCTTTCTGGAGTTTTTTTGTATAATTTTAATCGCTGAAGAACTTTTGATAATGAATCAACAACATGTGTTCGAGTAACATCAGATTTTATATTATCTGCAGTACCCTGCTCTTCCCTCAGATTTGTTATTACTTCATGCAGCTGTTTGCCTTTTGGAATGTAGACAGTTATCAACTCAGTTCCACGTCCTGTGAATGTTGAAAGTTCTTGTAACGTTTTTCTTATTTTATAAAGCTTAACAGAATCTTGTTTTTGTATTTCAATTTTTGGCAATTGTATCTATTTTTAAATTGTTAGTATTAAGGTAAATATTTTTAATGAATCATTTATAGAATTTAGTCATATTTTATGATCGGTATTAGATCAGTTCTAAATTATTTCTAAAATAGGTTATCGTGATAACTTAAATATCGATTTTAGCGCAAGGTAATATGTCATTTTTAGTCCAATCAACCAAGTTCATTAATGCTGTTCCAAAAGTTGCTTTGGCCATTCTTGCTTCAGTGTTTGTTATTGGATTGTTTATTGTTGGATTCGATCAAGGTCATATTTTTAGTATAATATATGGTGAATCATCTTTTACCGAACAATTTCTGCATGAACTTACTCATGATATGAGACATGCAGCAGGATTTCCTTGCCATTAATTCAAGTTGAATTGATTTTTAATAATTATTTGGATAAAGTAATACTTTTGAATTATTTTCATTAATAGAAATATCTGCTTTTTTAATCCTACTACGGTACATCTTAATTTTTTTACCATCATCTGTAATTTTGAACCTTTGAATTTCTACTAATGATAATTTTTCCAGATTTGTTAGGGATTTGTAAGTGGTTGATAACGAAATCTGTAATTCATTAGATATTTCTACCACGTCTTTTTCAACATTTACAATCGAAAATAATACTGCATGTGAACAAGTAGTTGTAAGCGCCTCTATAACACGTTGATTAATATCATATTCATCAAGTTCCAGCAGTGTTGGTTTTGGAAGTGTACCTTTCATAATAATTAGTTAGCAGATAGTGAAAGCGTCGGCTCTGGTTTTTTAATGGATATTTCTGCCTTGTTGATTCTGCTTCGATAAATCTTGAAGCGTCTTCCTTTTTCTGACAAAATAGTTTTTTCTACTCGTACCAGCGTTAAATTTTCTAAATCTGATAATTTTTTATAAACTGAACTTAGTGGGATTTTTAATGATCCAGAAAGGTCAGATGCTGTTTTACCTTTGCGTATAATTGAAAAAAGAATTACTCTTGATTCAGCATCTGCCAAAGCCATAATAACTTTTTGAGTTATATCATATTTTTTTAGTTGTGGGAGAGTAATTTTATGTTTCATCACAATTTGATTCACTAATAATGTATATAGGCATATTGATTGTTCCCTATTCTAAGAATATAGAATAGTAATAATTTGTAATATTTTAGTCCACGTGATTAAAATTATGTTGTAATGTTTTTTAATTGATTGTTTGTATCCGCTTCTTTAATTTCTCTAGCAATACGACGTCCCATACTCATCGGTTCATCAAAAATTAAAGTAGTGTATGGTGAACCATTCATGAAAATGTTTGTTCCAGCTACGATTCTAGCTGAAAATTCAAATGCACTAAACTGTGCATTTTCATCGTATACACCCTCTATACAAAATGGTCCATTCATTCCAGGTGGAACAAGTTTTGCAGATGCTTTTACAAAATTTTCTCCCATTGTATATACATTATCTAGTAATGATTCACGTAATACAAGTGGGCTGTTTGCTATAACATTAAATGATGTAGATTTTTCCATGTTAAGCTGATTTTTAGCTGGGATTCTAGCTAAACCTTCAATGTCAGATTCATGTCTTTTATCTACTCCAAAAAATTCAAGTTCTTGTTTTAGTGGGGAGTAAAAGAACTGTAAGTAAGCCAGAACACCAGAAGTGTATTCTTGGAGATACAAATCACTGTCTCCATTTATTATTCCTTCTTTGATTAATTGATCTCGCTTTTCGTTGTATTCTTTTTCATTGGAGGCAAGAAAATATCCCTTACCGCCTGCTGCACCATGTCTTTTTGCAATAACAAGTCTATTGATCTCTTTAGGATTTGGTACAGATTTTGGTGTTTCAAGTTTTGCTTCTTTCATCAACTGTTCTTTTAATGCTCTATCAGATTCCCAACGTAAGATATGTTTATTTCCAAAAATTGGTGTTTTAATTGATTCAATTTGTTTGGAATCCATTTGTGAGATTAATGTTCCATGCGGAATCAAAATAGAATTATTTTTCTGAAGAATAGACTCACATTTTTGTTCAAGTATTTCTGAAAATGTATCTACAAGCACTAGTTCATCGATAAATTTGAAGCGTCGGTAAAGACTTTCTCGTTTTTTTTCACATATTAGAAGCGTTTCAAGTCCCTCATCTTTTGCACCTTTTAAGAGCTGAAGTGCGCAATGTGAACCCAGTGTTGCTACTGATATCAATTAGAATATCACTTTAGTACATGCACATATGAAACTATGTATCAAAACGTGTGGCTGAGACATATAAAAATACACTATCAATTAATTCCATTGTAACATCTTGTTTAATATTTTCAGGCACAGTTTTTAATATAAAATCTATCATTGAGATGTTTTTTGGTAATTGATTAGTATTTTGTTGCATTGAAAAAACAGTAATTGCGCTAGCAATATGAGCAATTGCTTTTTCTTTTACATTCAATGTGTTAATTCAGTATTAATTGTAATTAAGTAAAAATTTTTAATGGTTATTAAATAATATGGAAAAATAATGGAACTAATTTATAATGGTATTACACCGATCGATTATTGCAAATTTCAACAACATCAACTACAATTAAGGATGATGTAAGAAAACAGATTTACCTACAAATCTTATCTGATCAATTTTGTGTTGGGATAATTTCTTCAATTATTGATAATCCTAAAACTGCTGTCGAAATTGCTAAAGCGACAAATATTCCTATTAGCACGGTTTACCGAAGATTGCAATTTCTTCAGGAAAATAAAATGCTGAAAATTTCAGGCGGATTAAACAAGGATGGGAAATATTTTGTATATCTAAGTAAATTAAAAACAATCTCAACCTTCTTTGATGGTTCAAATATGTGGGTTTCAGTTACACCAAACCTTAATTTCACAATTAACTAACAAATACTAAAAAAATCATAATAAATACTCAAATTTAAAAAGAGATGCAATGGTTGAAACTGAATTAGGTGAATGGCGTAGAAGTCATTATTCAAAAGACCTAGACGCATCCATGGAAGGATCAGATGTAACAATAATGGGTTGGATTTCCAGCATAAGAGGCCATGGCAACATTACATTTCTAACACTTGTAGACAAAATGGGAGCGATCCAGGTTGTTGCAAAAAAGGGTTCAAGTCCAGATGATCTAGTTCAAAGCATATCCAAACTGAAGGAGCATTCTTCTATAGGGTTAATTGGAACGGTGAAAACATCTGAAAAGGCACCAAATGGAATAGAAGTGTCACCAAAGGATCTTAGAATATTTTCATCTGTTGAGAAGATTCCGCCATTTGATCCACATGCAAAAACTGTAAAAAATATTGATACACGACTTGAGATTAGAGCAATTGATTTACGTCGTAATGCACTGCAACAGGTTTTCAAAGCACGAAGTAATGTACTCAAATCAATACGTCAGTATTTTTATGATCATAATTTTACTGAAATTAACACACCAAAAATGATCGCTACTGCCACAGAAGGTGGTGCAGCATTGTTTCCAATTTTTTATTACAACAAAGAAGCATTTCTTGCTCAAAGCCCACAATTGTATAAGGAGCAATTAACAATGAGTTTTGAGAAAGTTTTCGAGATCGCACCAATCTTTCGAGCTGAGCCATCCAGAACAAACAGGCATTTGTCTGAGGCAATATCCATCGACTTTGAGGAAGCATATGTTGATTATAACGACGTGATGAGTAGAATTGAGCAAATCATAAAACAAACAATTTTGACAATGCAGGAGTTTTCTAAAGATAACGATGATGTTGAATTTACAATTCCTGAGATCTCAGATACTATTCCACAATATACTTATTCTGATTTATTAGAAAAAATTCAAGCTACTGGTGCTAAGAGTCAATGGGGTGATGATTTGTATCCAGCGCAATTAAACAAAATTGGGATAACTGGATTTTACTTTATCAAAGATTGGCCTGTAGGTCCAAAGCCATTTTACGTCAAAGTGAGCAATGACAATCCTAAGATTTCCGAGTCATTTGATTTAATGTATGGAGACTTGGAGCTTTCTTCTGGCAGTACTAGAATTGCGAAAAAATCTGAGCTTGAAGATAGAATGAAAAACAAAGGTATGAAGATTGATACATTTGGTTATCATCTGAATGTTTTTGATTATGGTGTTCCACCACATGCAGGATGCGGAATTGGTCTTGAAAGATTAATGATGGCACTGACAGGCATAGAAAATATTCGCGACACAACATTTTATCCTAGGGATGTTGATAGGTTAACACCATAGGTGAAAAATTTGGTTAGTGAGGAAGAGATTTCTGAAGTTGCAAAATTAATGAAAATTAATCTTGAAGATCATAGTGATCATGTTAAAAGAGTACAAAAAATGCTTGAATATTTTGATATTCTAGATAATGCTAATATTGAATCTGAGGAAATCATTGTTCAAGAAACTGATTTAGGTAAACTAAGAGATGATAAGTATATTCCTTACGACAAAAATTTACTGAAATTTCTGAAGAGCTATCAGGAGAAGTATGTAAAAGCGCCAAAGTTGAATTAAATTGGATTTAGGAATTAGTGCATTAAATTATGTAAATGGTATAAAAAATAATGAATTCACTGTTGAAGAATTCATTTCTGAATCTTTAGAGCATATTAATCAAGTTGATAAAAAGCTTCATGCATTTCTACGAATAAATGATTTTGCAATAAAAAATGCACGAGAGATTGATACTAAAATAAAATCGAATCAGAATGTTGGGAAATGTTATGGAATGCCTGTATCTATTAAAGATAATATCTGCATAGAAGGCTCAAAAACTACATGCGCATCAAAAGTTTTGGAAAATTTTATTTCACCATATACCTCTACCGTAATCAGTAAACTAAATTCTGAAGATGCAATAATAATCGGGAAAACAAATCTTGATGAGTTTGCAATGGGTCTTAGCACAGAATTTAGTGCATATGGACCTAGTAGAAATCCATGGAATACAGATTATGTTCCAGGTGGTTCCTCTGGTGGAAGCGGAGTATCAGTTTCTGCAAATGAATGCATTGCATCATTAGGTTCAGATACAGGCGGTTCAATTAGAAACCCAGCAAGCTTTTGCTCTGTGGTTGGATTAAAACCAACATACGGACTAGTAAGCCGCTATGGTCTTGTTTCGTATGCCAATAGCATTGAACAAATTGGACCAATGGCAAAAACTGTAGAAGATTCTGCATTCTTACTAAACATAATTTCTGGAATTGATTCTAACGATAATACAACTGTAGATAATAAAAATCAAGATTATCTAACTGATATTGATGCAGGAATAAATGGAAAAAAAATTGGGATAGTGACAGAAATGACAAATCCTGATGGACTTAGTACTGATGTACTAGATACAACTAATGATGCAATTAAGACATTTGAAAAGCTTGGAGCAAATTGTGAGCAGGTATCATTAGAAATGGTTCGTTATGCGGTTGCTGCGTATTATACTATAACATCAACAGAAGCGGGAAGTAATCTCGCAAGATATGACAACATAAGATATGGATATGAATTCGATTCATCAGGGTTTGAATTTAATTCATACATATCACAAGCGAGAAGTAAATTTGGTCCTGAGGTTATAAGAAGAATGATCCTTGGTGGCTTTGTACCATCTGCTGGGCATGCGGGAAAATATTTTTCAAAGGCATTAAAGGTGAAATCTAAACTGACTGCTGAAATAAAACACGTATTTGAAAAATTTGATTATCTAATTTCACCTACCGTTCCTATACAGCCATTCAAATTCGGTGAAAAAATTAATGATCCTGTATCATTAATGATGGTTGATTTTAATACGGTTACTGCCAATCTTACTGGAATTCCAGCAATATCAGTACCATACAAAATTACAAACGGATTGCCCATAGGAATTCAAATAATGGCTAATCATGAAGAGGAGCATTCATTGTTACAAGCTGCGTATGCATTAGAAAAAACTGTAGATTTACCCGAGGTGCCAATCTAATGACGAAAATTGGTCTTGAGATACACTGTCAATTGACAAAACTTGAAAGCAAATTATTTTGTTCATGCAAAGCTGATTACAGGGGGTTTGAACCTAATACAAACATCTGTCCGGTTTGCATGGGGATTCCAGGTTCGTTACCATTACTGAATAAAAGCGCTGTTGAAAAAGCAACGCTAATTGCAATGGCACTTGATTGTAAAACTCCAAACAGAATTGCATTTTTTAGGAAAAATTATTTTTATCCTGACTTGCCAAAAAACTTCCAAATTACCCAGCTTAATGCATATGGAAATACAAGCATTGGTTGGGAAGGTAAAATCTCAGTAGAAAATAAGGAGATAAAAATTAGAAGGATACAATTGGAGGAAGACCCTGGACGACTAATTTACGAAGGTGCCACTGAAAAAACTGAACTAACACTAGTTGATTACAATAGAGCTGGAACTCCATTAGTTGAAATTGTAACCGAGCCAGATTTTGAAACTCCTCATCAAGTTAGAGAATTTTTGAATATACTTTCAGATTTGCTTGAAAATTTGAATGTGTCAGATCCTGGGCTAGAAGGTGCGATGCGTGCAGACGCTAATGTATCAATTGAGGGAGGTTCAAAAGTTGAAATAAAGAACATCGGTTCATTTCATGATTTAGAGAAAGCTGTTCATTTTGAAATAACAAGGCAGCAGAGTCTTGCAGAAAGAAAAATTGAGATTATTCAAGAAACTCGGCATTGGGATGATGGGCGAAAAATCACTGTTTCAGCAAGAACAAAAGAAGAAGAGGCTGAGTATAGATATCATCTGGAGGCAGATATACCGTGGGTTAGAATTGATGATAACACAAAAAATCAATTGCAATTACATATGCCTGAAAGCATCAGTTCCAAGAAGGAACGATACGTTTCAAAATACGGTATTACATCACAGGTTGCAGACATCTTATCTTCAGACAGGTACTTTTCTGAACTTTTTGAAAAGGCAAACAACGAAACGAATGCGAAAGACATTGCAAATATGATTACTACAGATATTATGGGATTGCTTGATACACGTGAAAAGCGTGAAATGTCAAAACTAGAAGGAGATCATATTTCAGATTTAGTTGAATACATCAAATCAAATAAGATTACCAGAGCCTCTGCAAAATTAGCTCTAGATGAGGTTATAAAAAATGGAAAACCGTTATCACAAATAATTGAGGATCTTGATTTGGGTCACGTTTCAGACGAAGCTACATTATCTGACATTATAACAGAAGTCTTAAACGAAGAAGCAAAAGCAGTAGAAGACGCAAAACAAAATCCTGATATAGTTAATTTCTTGGTGGGAAAAGTTATGCAAAAAACACGCGGGAAGGCAGACCCAGAATTAACATTAGTCCTTTTGAAAAAAAATCTTGGTGTTAAATGATAATCATTATTGTGGTTTAGTACTTGCTTAACCATATCGATAGTTTATTCCCTTTTCTCCTCGTGGATGTTTCCAATCAGTTTGCTCAGAACATGTTCCACATTCAATACACCCTTCATGCTGTATCGTAACTTGACCATTTTCTTCACTATAACATTTAGTTGGACACAACATAACTAACTTTTTCATAAAATCATTATTGGGGTTTAGTACTTTGATATGAGAAACTTTATCATCATTATAATTCAGCTTTGCAATACGATCTGCAAGTAATGGAATAGAAGGCGTGTAGGATGAAGAAATGGTCTTTCCACTTCGTTCGGCAAGCTCGGTTGGTACTTTTACATAGCTTTCTTCTGATTCTATCACTGGAAGCAGACGCTCATAGCCTAAAACATTTACAAACTTTGCTGCCATACTTCTAATTGCCCCGCTTGACATGAGTTTTAGGACTAGGCTGTGCTTTGCACTCAAAATGTCTTTCGGCACATCTTTTGTGGCATCAATAAAGATTTTCAGATATTCTTTGTCAATCTCTTTCATGTCTTTTGTGTATGGACTTTCTTCAATTGATTTTGTGTAATATTCACCAAGATAACCTTGAGAGAAATTATTCTTTTCTAATGCCCTCGCAATCGCGTTGGCAGCTCGTACTCCATCATCAATTCCTACGTTAAGACCTTCAATTCTTGGACCGACAAAAACTCCTCTGCCGGCTGCATCACCTACAAACAAGACATTCTTGTGGTAGGGTTTTTTCATTCTACAGCGTTTTCCGTCAGGAATTAATTTTGCGCCGTATTCATCCTCAACATAATCTGTTTTAAACTGGATTCCGTACTGAGATGACATCTTTTCGCGAGTCTCAGATAATTTTGATTTGATTTCATCCTCAGAGTTAAATTTTCCAGTCTTGATCAGCTCTTTCCTTCTGCTTGAAGAAAGATACACATCACGAATTTCATACCAAGTTTTTATCAGCTTTGTTACAGCAAAACGGATCTGCATCTGTTTTTCCTTCTCTAAGGTCTTGTCAATCTTTCCCCTTACCGGTACCTCATCTTTGATTAACTCAGTAATCATTGGATTTTTTAACAAAGCGTCTAGCAGTGTATTGGGCTCTATTGGACTGTCTAAAAGAGAGTCAAAGTGATATACTGCACCAACTGACAAGGTGTCGCGGTTTGTGTAAAGGAATCCGCCTCCTAGATGGTTTAGTGTGATGTCGCCTGCAAAAAGATGAGCTTCTCCATCATCCGCTCCGATTGCAAATGTCTCGTTAATTATATCTTCAGGTAATTTTACAATAGCTTTAACACCTTGATACAACTGTACTGCCGAAAATTTTGGTCTTGCACGGGTAATCTGTGCAACTTCGGAGTTTACACCATCAGCCGCTATTACTGCCTTTACTTGAAACTCATCTAACTCATCAGTCTGAATTATTGTTCTTTCTTTTTCATCATCCCAAGAAATGTTATTTACATGAACGCCAGGAACTATTCCACCGCCACATTTTTGCGCACTTTCATCAGCACTTTGTGCAAACCAGGCATTTAGATCGTTCATAAGAACTGAGTAACCAAAATTTGATTGGTATTCATGCGCTGCTGTGAGATCCATAGAAAAAACTTTGTCTTTTGAAGTTGCGTGCAGAAGATACTTTGTAATTTTTCTTTGCAGTGGTGCCTCATTGACAAAGTTTTGTCCGTAAATATCTTCTACATTGTAGACTCTTCCCTTGTTTGGTTTTTTTGAATAAAGGATTCCACCAGAAATATTTTTTACACCTACCTTTTTACCTGCCTCAAGTAGGACTGCCTGTTTGCCCAAAGTTGATAACTGTTTTAGTGCAGCCAAGCCAGCTGAACCACCACCAATGATAGCTACGTCATACTTTTCCATTAAATCATCCAGCCTGTACAACTTGTTGTTGTTTTTTGAGCTCTTCAACTAATAGCGGTATAACATCTTCCATCCTTCCATTGATGAAAATATCACATTCATTCTTTATTGGCGAATTCTCATCTGGATTTATTGCAACAACAAACTCTGAATCCTGCATGCCTGCTATATGCTGCATCGCTCCACTTATTCCAATTGCCACATAAAGCATCGGACTTATTTTACTTCCACTCGTTCCAATCACTCTAGCTGGAATCATGTAAGTCGAGCTGATTGCTTGGCTTGCAGGCAGCAGCTTTTTTGAAATTGGTAACGAAATTCCTATCTCCGCATCTAGTTGTTTGGCAAGTTCAACTACAAGCTTTATGTTTTCATCTGGGGCATCTTTGATTCCTCGTCCAAAGCTTACAACGGCTTTGCGAATTTCAAAGTCAACCTCACTTTTGACAATTTTATGACTTAGAACTTTTACTTTAAGATCATTTTCATCTATTTTTGGTTCATAAAATATTATTTCTCCACTCCTTTTTGGGTCTGGTTTGATGGGCTCAAAAACACCAGGTATGATACTACAACCTTGAGGATAGTATTCACGCTTTATTGATGGGGTTGTGTTATTGAGGCAAAGAATTGTTGTCCACAAAAATCCTGAAAAATCCGGTCTGTACATTTCTAGAGTTTTTTTGAAGAGAGTTGGTTTACCTTCTGTCTTAATTTGATGTGTTACCGTCATATCGTGAATTACGAGTTTGTTAATATCCGAAGCAAGACCTGACTCTAACTCTACTAGTACGGTAGATGATAAATGTCTGCCAATGCTGTCTGCTGCAAAAAATATGTAACGCGGTTTTTTGAATTCTTTGGCATAATCTGGCTCAATCCTTGACGCGATCTCTTTGTCTAAAGCAATTTGGCTAATTACTTTGGTATGAATTGTGTTTCTCAAATCTTTTAGCTCTGGATGATCAGCACAAACTACTGCGTCTGCACCATATTCAATCAACTCTTTAGAAAAATCCTTAATATTATTCCCTAAGATTACTGCAACTATTTTTTCATTTGATGAATACCTTGCGTTGAAATCATCAAATAGTCTTCTTGCCTCTCCAAGCATTTCAAGACTTACAGGAAGAAGCTTTCCATCAATGTGTTCGATTACAACATAAACATGGCGATAGTTTTCTTCAGTCATTTAATCACCATCGCAGAGAGCGCCTCTCTCATCTTAGCAACAACTTTGCGTATGTGTTCTGAATTTGAACCATCAAAAACCTCGGCCTGTCTTGTGGCCTTTCCTTTTGGTATGCGCTCTACTTGGTATACTATAGTTGGTGAGCCGGCAAGCCCTACTAATGTTTTATCAACACCAAGCTCATCAATATTGAAAACTTTGAGGGATTGCTTGAAATTTCTGGCTCTCTCGTAAGCCTCTTTTTGATATTTTTCAAAAGCGATTCTCTGAGAAACAGTAGTGAAATTTGATTTGTAGGAAGGATCAATTGTGAGAAAGACTGGAAGCGGAGCTTCGATTTCTTCGATAACATTTGGTACGCCATTTAAGGTCAGCAAACACTTGGCCACAACGGTTCTTTTTTCTAAATTTACATCATAACTAATGACATTTCCAATAAATGTGAATCCTAGCTTCCATGCAGTTTGTGGACCTGTCTGACCCGTCTCACCATCAGAGGCTCTGTGTCCAGAAAACACAATGTCCATCTTTCCTTGCATTTTTTCTATGCCTGTTTTTAGAGTCTCGGCAGTTGCTAGTGTGTCTGCCCCTGCGAAAATTCTATCACTATACAGATGAAGTACATCTGCATCACAAGTTTGCTGAGCTTGCTGCAAAGCTATGTCCGCCCATGGTGGGCCCATTGAACAAACAGAAATCTTTGCACCGTACTTTACCTTGGCATAAAAAGCAGCTTTAGCAGCTATTCCACTGTGAGGACCTAGCGTGCTTTTTGTTTCATTTCTATTGAGTGTCCCATCAGGCTTGTAGCTTACATTTCCTTCAGAAAAATCGGGCTCTAATTTGACAATTACGGCAAGATTTAGTGGTTCCACAATTTGTCCATCTTTGTGTAGTAGATTTAAGTGTACATCAAAACCCGATCAATATTATAATTTTTCAACTGATTTTAAAATTTTGAGTGAAATGTTTTCAAACCGCGCATTTTTTTCCATTGTTATCATCAGAATATCACTTTCTATTGGAAAACTCATCACAATGATTTTTTCACGAAGTGACATTGAAAATCTCACTTTCCCAAGATCATTGTTAAATTCACTTCTCATCTTAACTCTAAGTGCAAGTTCCATGAATAGCATTTCGTCCTTTTTTTCATCTTCTAATGCTTTTTTACCAGTAATCATACCACCGGCAATGAGTTTGCCTCTATAGTTAATTATGCCTGCAAATCTAATTTTGCTGTCTACCTTTTGAGCCAATTTACATAGATTTTCATAATCCATGCTTACATTTTTCATGCGATCTATTTATTGCAAACTATTTATGAATAATTACATGGAAAATGAGTCTAACATAACTGATTATTATAAGAAAACAGCAACATTTTGGTCTGACATGATGGAAATGATGTCATCCAAGTCTACAACACTTTCTGCTGTTGGACCACTACGTAACCTTTCGACCAATTTGAAGAAAATTACAAATGAGTTAACTGAAGCAAATAAGGAAACTGTAGAATTTAACAACTTTTTAATCAAATATTATAAGCAATTATCTGATACATGGACTAACGCTCAAAAAGAGGTAGCATCAAAGACAACTAAGATACCACCAAATGAGGAGGGAACTGAGGCTTACAAAAGAGTCTGGATTGACATTTTTGAGAATAATTTCACTGGATTGTTTGATTCTAAAAAATTCTCTGAAAATTATAATAATCTTGTTTCAACTGAGCTTGATCTTCTGAAAAGATGGAATACAATAACGGATGTAATGTTAAAATCAGCTAATCTACCAACCAAGGAAGAGATAGAGGAAATCTATGAAGAGCTTCATATTTTAAAGAATCGAATTGCAAAGCTAGAGTTATCTAAAAAGCAATCTGAAAAAAATGTCAGAAAATAAATTTGATCCAAGAATTATTGGCAACCTTCTGAATTTTGGTAGAAGCTTTATACAAGCTCCTATGAAGGCTTCTATACCACATGATGTTGATATTGGTTCAACGCAATTTGATGTAGCATACAAGGAAGATAAAATGCGCTTACTGCATTTCAGACCGCTTACATCAAGACAAGTCAGAACGCCATTACTTATCTCATATGCAATTATTAACAGATATTATATTTTTGATATTGACCCAAAGAAAAGCTGGGTAAAAAACTTACTTGAGCAAGGATTTGATGTTTATTTGATTGATTGGGGAACACCTTCGAAGATTGACAAATTTTTGGGATTTGATGAATATGTGAATCGTTACATGGATAATTGTGTGGATTTTATTTGCGATGAAACTAATGTGGACAAGGTATCAATTCAGGGTTATTGTACAGGCGGAACATTAGCAGCTGTATATTCATCACTTCATCCAGAACGAGTCAAAAATTTAATCGCAACTGCACCAGTAATTGATGGCTGGAAGGATACTACAGTAGTGAGTAATATTGCAAAATATTTTGATGTTGACAAATTAGTGGATACGATAGGAAACATGCCACCAGAATTCATCTATTACTGCTTTTCAATTTTAAAGCCATTTGAGCAAGGTGTTGAAAAATACATAAAATTTTTGGATAATATTGATGATGAAAAATTTGTTGAGAGATTTCTTAAAATTGAAAAATGGGCAGGTGAAACTCCGCCTATTCCTGGTGAGCTATTCAAACAGTGGATAAAAGGCATTTATCAAGATAATTTGTTAATACAAAATAAGATGTATGTCAAGAATGAGTTAGTTTCATTAAAGAATATAGACATGCCTGTTTTTACTCAGGTTGCTGTTGGTGATCATTTAGTTTCTCCAGAATGTAGCATGCCATTACATTATGCAGTATCAAGTACTGACAAGATATTGAAATTATATCCTACAGGGCATGTTGGAATGATAGCTAGTTCATTCAGTCAAAAAACTGTCTTACCAGAGCTTGGTAAGTGGCTTAAAGAAAGGTCATAAAAAAAAGAAAAACATTCACACTAGTATTTTGGTGTGAATGCGGTTACCCAAGATTGCAATACACCTTTGTTAAGATCAGCAAAAGCCTTTGCATTCTCGTTGAAGGTCTTGATATTCTGTCTGGTAGCATCGATTGTTGCTAATGCTATCTTGTTTTGAACATCTTGAACCTTACTAATCTGTTCATTTGTTTTGTTTACAACGTTTTCTGTTGCTTCTGGAAGAGCAGTGTTGATTCCTGTCCTGTTTGCAAATTCTCTCTGCAAAGCAATGGTTGAATCTACAATGTTCTGATATGCTTCAGTGTATTCTTGCTGTAAGCTTGTAACAGATGTTTGATAGTTTGGGAATGATTTCTCGGTAGTGTTGATCTGTTTTTCGACAGTATCTTCTACGGTTGAGAAAACGTCATTCTTGACTGTTTTGTTTGATTCGTTACTCATGGTTTGTCATGAATGGCAGCACTATATATAGGTAGTGGTAATAATAACCATTTGTAACCATTTACTACCATTTTCAGTTATTTTTAGGAACGACTGGAATCACAAGAACTTGAACTAAATCACCTTCATCCAAATTAAGAGCCTGTCTTTCTGCCTCAGGTATTGAAATTCTTCCATTGCTGCCAACACTAGTTTTGAAAGCAGCCCATGAGAGAAAGTTTGGTATCATATTTTGCAGACTGAATGGATTTTGAAAGTTTGTCTGAAATGGATTAACATTCTTTGCAAAATCAGATTGTGCTTGCGATGTTTTTTCTAGCCATTGCTTGAATAATTCAGCTGGATCATATGGGTTTTTCTTTCCTTCCATTACCATCAGTGGGTGGATTACCTTATAAAATGATCGCTAATTAAGAAAATTTGACATAATTTCAAAGAATTTCTCTGGTTTTTCTACGTATGGAGTATGTCCACATCCTACCATTTTGTAAAATCTACAATCATTGATTGCAGAAACAAAAGGTTGTGCATATTTAATTGGAATTACAGGGTCATTTTCACCCCAAATAATTAGTGTAGGAATTGTGATCAGCTTTAATTTTTTAATAGTTATCTCCGAGTTAGTTAATTCTAGAAGTGTTGACAGAAAGGCTCGTTTTGCATTTGGTAGTTGCATCCTTTCTATGAATCCAGAAACAATTTTTTCGTTAATTTTCTTTCTGCCAGACATAACTTGAAATGCATTCAATGCTGATTCACTACTTGGGTACATTGCAGCTGAAATGTACGCATCTAATGCAGGGGTTGAATGTTTCATAATACCAGATGGTGAGACGAGAACAAGTTTTCTCACATTCATATTATTAATTACATATTCAGCAGCAATTTGACCACCAAGCGAAGAGCCAATAATATTCAGATTTTTAATTCCGATTTTGTTCACAAATTTGGATAGAAACTCTGCAAAGTAGTCAGTTGTATAATCAACAATTGGTTTGTCACTATATCCAAAGCCAATAAGGTCCGGAACAACAACTCTAAATTTTTTAGCAAAAAGTGGTATTACATTTTCCCATCTTTCCGCAGAAGCTCCAAGACCATGAAGAAAAAGAAGCGTATCCTTCGAAGTTCCTTTCTCAAAATAGCGTATTTTGTTACTATCTATTTCAGTCGTTTTTACTGTCATATTAGCTGGCTTGAAGTGGCTAAGATATAAGATTTTACGGATTCATTTGTTTATGATTTTCATCATGAAACTTTTGCTTAACAAATTATTAGACATATAACACAAATTCAGGCATGAATATAGGTTTCCTTTATTTGGCATCAGGCGTTGTCGCCGGAGTTTTAGGTGGTATTTTCCTTGTATCCTTTTTCTATAATCCTGAAAGCTTGTTTATGCCTCCTTAGTTTTTAATTCAAAATCATAGTTCTTTAGCGACCATTGGCAAAAAGGCACCAGCATCAGATACAATTCCTAATGCTTGCCATGTACCACGATCCATCAATTTTGTAACAGTTGGCTGGTTTATGTCAATAACTATCACTTTGACATTAGCAGGAAGCATATTTCCAGTTGCAATTGAATGTAGCATGGTAGCCACCATTATGACCATTGAAGCACCTTTTAGAATTTCCTTGTATTTTTTCTGAGCAAGTGCAACATCTGTAATCACACCAGGCAAAGGACCGTCATCACGTAAGGATCCAGCTAAAACAAATGGTACTTTCTTTTTTATGCATTCATACATTATTCCTCTTGTTAGCTTTTTTGATTTCACCATTTTTTCGATAGAACCAGCTTTAAAGACTGCATTTATCGCTTCCATGTGATTTCTGTGACCCCTTACAGCAAGAGTTCCATCACGAATGTTCATGCCAAGAGATGTTCCCAGTGTAGCATATTCAATGTCATGAACTGCGAGTGCATTTCCAGCCAAAAGCGCATCGATATATCCATGACGGATAAGTTTTGAAACTGATTCAGTTGCACCTGTATGAATAATTGCAGGACCACCAACTAGAATAATTTTACCGCCATTCTTTTTGGTACGTCGTATATCTTCTGCAACTTTTTTAGCTATATGCTGTGTTGGTCTCTCACTAGAGCTCCCACTTCCCATGAATTCAAATACATTCATTCCCTCTCGAGGTCTTTCAGGTGGAATAATTTTGACGCCATTTTCTCCTACAACAATTTTGTCACCTTTTTTTATCTGACGGATTGGAACACACATTGCTTTTTTGGATTTAACAATAACACATTTGTCCATCATCATGTTGTCCACATCAATCCATTTGTTGTTAAGAAAAATTTGTGTTGGATTATTTGTTGTACTGTAAAAATTATCAGGCATTACCATATCTCTTGTTGCAGCCTTTAACATTACATTTTTTTGAGTTTTAGATGTGGCACCTTGACGATAAACATAGTTTAAGATTATGTCCAGATTTTTTGCATTCGTTCCAGTAACAAGCAGTTTTGCATAACTTTCATCCTTCTTCTTCTTACCAACCTGTATATCTAAAACCTCAAACGAGCCACCATGATCCATAATCCCATCAAATACCTTTGTCAGGATCAGCGAATCTATAAGATGTCCTTGCAGTTCTATTTCGGATGAAAATTTCTTCATATGTTCACCTAAATTATTGGTAAGTAAAACGTTACGACAATATAATTTGATTATTTACTATACTGGGAGGCTAACCTCACCATCATACTCCTGAATATTATCTGATTTTAGCGAATTTATTATGCTGGTCTTTTCTTCATCAGACAATCCTTGTACAATCGTCTTCGCAATTCCATTTTTATCACATAACACAAGAAGGTATCCACCATCATCAGTTACAACAAATCCAGATGCGCCATTAACAACCGCATACAAATTTTCTTCCCCAACTGGTTCCCAGATGTTTGTTTTGTTGTCCTTTAGCGCTAATGCGGGCATTGCTTTGCCATTTGCAAACTTGTTTAGGTACTCTCTTGCATCATTAACACGTTTCTGACCAACTTTTAGAGCCATAAAATATTGCATTGTATATCATCTCAAGATTGCTTCTTATTATTTGATTTTTTTTTAGGGTGATGATTACTCTTTTTTTTCTTTGGTTTCGCGTAGTAATCGGCAGCAGCTATTTTTGGATTTAAAACTTGCATTACTTGTTTTTTAATACCACCAGTTTTCTTTTTTGATTCATTATTCTTTTTTCCAAGAAAATTAAAAAAACCCATCATGAGAATTTAGGCATTATATGATAAATATCATTCCATAAAATTTGAAAGAATATTACGTAAATTTTTGCTTTTAATTTCCTTTTTTGCAGTATTGAAGAAGGTTTGTAGTTTTTCTTTGGAAATTCCCTTGTTTTGATAAAATTTTGCTTGAAACGCCATTTCCAATTTATCAATGTCATGTAGTAATCTAGATTCTTGCGAAGAATTTTTTTGATATTCATTCCATATTTCAAAATATGGTTCAGCAATTCTATCTGGCAGGTTTTTTAAAATTTGTTTCATTGCAATATTTTCTTTTCTAACTTTTTCATTTTTTGCTATATTGTCTGGAATTATGTCTCCAATAATAGATTCGGCTAAATCATGCAATAATGCCATCTTGACAATTTTTTCAGTGTTTAATCCTTCCAAGTCTGATAAAATCATTGATATCACCGCAGTTGAATAACTGTGTTCCGCAACAGATTCTGGATTAATGATTTCTAGTTTTTCTTTCCAGCCTTGTCTTGGCACATTTTTTAATTCCAAAACTTTTTGAAAAAATTCTTCGATCATTTTATTTATACCTCTAATATTTTGAAAGGACAAGCTTAAATTCCTAACAATTTGAATTTGCGGTATGCCAGGGTAGCTCAGCCTGGGAGAGCACTCGGCTGAAGACCGAGCTGTCGCGCGTTCAAGTCCCGCCCCTGGCACTTGTTTTTGTTAATAAAATTGAAAATGATAATATTTTAATAGAAGATATCATATTGTTTTCTGATTTTCTTATGAAATCTAAAAAGACTATAACAAAATCTAAGAAAACTGGAAAGAAACCAGCTAAGAAAAAAGCAAAAAAATCATCTGATTCAACAGACGATTCAGGTATTGTACTAATAGATGATGATTTGGAAATTGATGAAGAAAAGGAACTGGAAGAGCGTAAAGCATTTTTGGAAGAAGCACGCTCACAAGATACTGGTGACTAGACTAAATCTTTATTCGTTTTAAGATCTAATTTTAAACATGAGAGCATTATCCTTGATTAGCATTAAACCTGGGACGATTGATCAAGTTACAGAATTACTCTCAAAAAAACGTAAGATAACAAAAGAGGTATTACCAGTAACTGGTAGAGCAGACATCTGTGTTCTTATGAACGGTTCTATTAATGATATCAACATTACAATTATGGATTTTAAAAAGATCGATAATATAGTCGCAACAGAAACCCTTATGGAAATGGAGGTTGATCTAGGTTGGTAAAAGCTATCGTATTAGTAAAATCACCTAAAAAACTCATCGCAGCAAGATTGAAACAAGTAAATTTAGTAAATGAATCTTTTCCTGTTAGTGGACAGTTTGATGCAGTTGCAGTGATTCAAGTGGAAAGGTTAGTTCAGATTAAAGATGTTACCACTCAGATTCAAAAAATAAATGGAGTAGAAAGAACAGAAACAATGGTAGAGGTACAGTAATAAAGAATTTACAATAGAGGCTGTTAGAAGATTCATGAATATTAAAAAAGTTGGTAATGTTATATTGGCAGTAAAGGATCTAAACAAATCAGTTGAATTTTATAATAAAATTTTAGGCATGCCGATTAAAAAACAAAGGGAGAATTGGGTTGACCTTGGTCAATCTGGGGCATTACTTAGCCTTCACCCAGCATCTGCGGAACTTCTAACACCAAATGATATGATTATGATCGGTTTTGTAGTAGGTGATGTTTCTTCTGTTATTGATGAATTGAAATCTAAAAATGTAAAAATTCATAGAGATATACAAAACAAGTCATCTGGAAAAAATGCAATTATATTAGATCCTGATGGTTATATGATTTCGTTGTTCGAACCAGATTTTAGCGCTGAAAAACACATACAGTCAGGCGGTTACATAGGATTTACTCCTGCATAAAATTTTATTTTTTATTTTCTAATTTCTTTTTTAATTCCAAATTTTCTTTAAGAATTTTTTGTTTTTCTTCTTTTAGTAATGTAATTGAATTTTCTTTTGAATACATCGGGTGTCCAGGGGGAATTAATTTATCCAGAGACATATTTAGAAGACCTGCAGCCATTTGTTGATACATCTGTGCAAAATTTTCTAGTTTAGGAGTTAGTGCAGCACCATCAGCAGACATTTTTTCTTTTAGTTTTGGAGTATTAACTAAACCCTTTGGTATACTAACACCAGGTGGATAACGGATTGAATCCGGTGCTAACGTCGAAAAATCTGCTGGGAGACCATACACGCCAATTTTTTTTTTCGCAGCATAATAATCCATATTTTTCTAGATATATTGGCATATTTGTTCTTTAGTGTACGCCTAAAACATTGCATAATGTAAAGACGCGGTTAGTTCTTATCAATTAGTGTCGATCGCTGATCCTTATAGCGATCATAAGTTTTTTGAAAAAAATGATTCAGCGGCAAAAAAAGAAATGTATGAAATGTAAGAAAAGCATACATCCAATGGAACTACACAAACTTGTCATGTATGTTATTGAAGAGGAATTTACTGAACATCATTACGAGCATGTTGAATGTCCTGAAAAGTTTACGGTTTGAATAGATTTTATGTAATAGATTTTATGGTAAGGCATGAGATTAGGTAGTAAAACAGACGATGAGTTTTTGATTAAACTTAATAAAAAAAATAGTCAGATTCAAAGCATTTTTCATGAAAAAATTAAGGAAATTGCAAAAAAACATCTGGTTGATGTTATGATGCAGGATGGTATTGTAAAAAAACAGGAAACATTTGATGTAGAGAAAATTCATCAGGTTTACAATGGATTTGCTAACAGATTGCAAGATTGGACGTTAGATGGTATTTCAAGTACTAATAATGAGGGAATTAGGAGAAATTTTATTAAATTAAATACAAACGCAGATAACTGTAAAATTTCGTTGCATTTTTCTATACAATACCATGTTATACTGTTTTATCAGCCAAACTATGAAGTCATGAAAAAACAAAAAGAGTTATCAGATTTTATGGACATGACAAAAAAACAGGAAGGTGAACTTACTGAAAAAAGTGATCATGTAATACTTGAAAAATTAAGGGCTGAAGGATACAAGGATCTGGATACCCAGAATCTTTTTGAAATTTTTTACAATGATGATAAAATCAGAGAAAAAATCATGAATGAAATTGACTTACAGACTGATGGTGATTTACAAAAAATTAGTCAGCGTAAAGAAAATCTATTAAAGGAATTGGATGATTTGCTTCTTGAAACATATCAAATGGAGCCTATACTTATTGACGAAGCTAGACTTGTGACGGGTGAGGAAGGATGTGTATGCAATATAGACATTGAAATGATTGAAAATGGCCAAAAAAGTGGTTTGTTTGACTCTAATCAAATTTCAAGCAGTACAAAAGAAAAAATCAGTATCTTGATTGATCAGGTTCTAGAAGCTATTACTTAATCATCCTAAATCATAGTTCTGGTAAAAATGAACGGTGTGTCAACTGGCTGATCAACTGTCCAATATGTCGGTAATGTGACAGTCTTGATAACTTCAAGGTTGTAACGTTCCATTACTTTTCCCCAGCCCCATTTTGATTTATCACTGGAATCTTTTCTCATTATGTGGCTGCCGGTAAACACAAAGACAGGATTCGTTTTTAAATTCTGCATAGATGTGATCCTAGGAATTACATTATTTGCCAACATTTCACCAACCTCCGGAAGTCCAGATATGAAGAATATTGGTTGAGACAATTCAAGTGATGCGTAATCAAATTGTGTAGCATCTGCTATCATTGGATGGAAATCCACTCCAGTATTTGATGAAATTTTATTCTCCAAACTTACAAGGTTTTCATCAATTTCAATTCCATACGACTCTAGACCTGCTACCTTGGCGCAATATGCAATTCTGCCATCACCTGAACCAATGTCAATTATCTGTTTAACACCAAGATTTTTTGATTCTAATACAAGTGCATAAGCTGAAAGTATCCATATAGGATAAAACGGGGTATAGCTTGTATCATGTTTTATGCTATCAAGCCAATAGTTACTCACATCTCCCTGATAGACCTTACATACAGTATCTAGTATATTCATTTCATAAGAGTCAGAGTAAATTGAATTGCTTTCAGCAAACTTGTGTAGCATCTCCAATTCATGTTCGTCAATAGAAAGCGATTCAGGTAAAGTGGGCATAATCTCTTGGATGTGACTACCACCCTCGTTTCTTTTCATAAATTCAGTCTTCAATGTAACTATAGCCTCAACAAGCGCTTCGTTCATACTATAACGAGATATTCGTTATTTTTGAACCTATCAAATCTATTGATTTAGAATTTAATGCTATAGCTACAAATAACCCAGTAATTAAAAAAATAGGAATTACATGAGCGTTACATATGATAATATTGTGAGTGCACAACAAGAACAGGGTGATGTGATCAGAAAAACATCTCTTACCTTTTCAGATACATTTACTCAGCTTACAGGCTCAACCGTTTACTTGAAAAATGAGTTTGAACAAAAAACTGGTTCATTCAAACTGCGTGGAGCATATTATAAAATTAAAACATTATCTGAAGAAGAAAGAAAAAATGGGGTCGTTGCCGCTTCTGCAGGCAATCATGCACAGGGAGTTGCATATGCATCAGCGTTAGAAAAGATCAACTGTACTATAGTTATGCCAAAAAATGCTTCCCCAGCAAAGGTTGCTGCTACAAGGGGGTATGGCGCAACAGTAGTTTTGGAAGGAAAAAATTATGACGAGTCCTGGATAAAGGCACAAGAAATTGCTAAAACAACTGGCTCAACAATCATTCATGCGTTTGATGACTCGCAAATTATAGCAGCACAAGGCGTGATAGGCTTGGAAATAATTGAACAGCTTCCAGATGTTGACGAGATTTATGTACCGATAGGTGGTGGTGGATTAGCAGCGGGTATTTTGGTGGCTATCAAAGATAAAAACCCAAATGTAAAAGTTATTGGTGTAGAATCAAAATCATTTCCTTCAATGAAAAAGTCATTAGATTCCGGTAAAGTAGAAACTATTGAAGGTGGATTTACCGTTGCAGATGGAATAGCAGTCAGAACACCGGGTGAACAAACATTTGAAATTATCAAAGATAAGATTGACGAAATTGTGCTTGTTGATGATGATGAAATCATCAACGCAATGTTTCTTTTAATGGAAAGATCAAAGTCAGTGGTTGAACCTGCTGGTGCAGCTGGACTTGCATATCTAGTAAGCAAAAAACCGTCTCCCGGGAAAAAAGTTGTTCCGATATTATGTGGTGGAAATATTGATATGTACTTGCTTGGCCAAATAGTTGCAAAAGGTTTGGCAACGATGGGTAGAATGGTAAAGATTTTCATTTTGCTTAAGGACAAACCAGGAGCGTTGAAAGAAGTTGTTGACGAGTTAGCATCACTTAGTGCAAATATTGTAGAAGTTGTTCATGACAGATTAAGCTCAAACGTGCGTGCTGGAACAACTGGCGTGACATTAAGTTTAGAAACGGAAGATCAAAAACATATGGACAAACTAATACAACATTTGAAAGAAAAAAACATAGATTTCAAGGTCCTCACTTAATTAGATAAGAAGGACTTTAACCAATTCCATAATTAAATTATTTGCTCTGACGTGCAAGTTTGTTTTGTCTTTCCAAGTTTAACATTCTAGCTCTTTTTCTGCTAATTTTTTTGGATCTTATTCCTTTATCTTTTCGTACTTTTGTTGCCACAAAACATCCAAAGATCTGACTTCATCTTAAGAATTGTGGATATTCAGGAATAAACCATAGTCCGAGTTTAACTAACGATAAGGCCAACGCCGCACCGGTTTTTATCTAGTTTATTTTATTTCCTCAAAAGCATGTAGGTAACTATTGGTGTTTGTTTTGAGTTGGTCTTTTATGTAAGAATCTGAAAAACCATGTACTTTCTTAATATGTTCTATAACATCATTACAAGTTTTATTGCAAGTTTTACACAAGAACTTCATACCTAGTACGAAATATCACATTATACATATTGATCTACTTTCATCTTAAAAATTGTGGACATTCAGGAATAAACAACTAGCAAAGTCGATTAGAAAAGAATCGAGTTAAGTTAAGGTTTTTCTTTTGGGATTAACTCGTCTCTTATTGTTTGTAGTGTCATGATTGTTCTAGTAATAGATTTATCAAATTCATAATTATATTCATTAATGTCTAATCCATGATGTTTGCGTCTTTGTTCCTTTAGATATGCAAGTTCTTTGTCTATCATGTGACAGCACTTTCTTTTCACTATTTGGTCTTTATTTAATTTCTCAATCATTTGATTTATCAGTCATATCGTCTTTATCGCCTTTATCGTCTTTTTTCGTAAACCATTTTTTAATCGCATTACAAATTCCACATTCCATAAAAAAGAAAAGGTCAGGAAGTACAAAAGTCAGCTAATGCCTGAAAACTCGTTTTTGTGTATTCATCTTCTTCTTTCTTTATAGTATTTCCGACGAGTGAAAGTACATCTCGGTTCATGTTTTTTTAATACTTCTTCTGATTCAAATTCCCTTCCACAAATTCTGCACGAAATTAGCTGACCCATATCCACATGTAATCTAATTAACTAAATTTAACAATTGATAAGAAGGACTTTAACCAATTCCATAATTAAATTATTTGCGATTAGTACCTACTCTACTTCTTTTACTCTTACTTTTTTTGGATCTTCTTTCTTTTTCTTTTTGTACTTTTGTTGCCACAAACATTATGAAATAACACTTTATCTTAAAAATTGCTGAAAACTCATTTTTAATTCAGTTGACAGTTTCATACACTTTAAGCATATTTGCCAGTGCCAACCCTTTGCTTTTTTTGTGGTTTTGAATGTGCTTTAACCATATGTTTCACCGTTCTTTCAGGATCAGAAAATTTCATACCACATATTTTACACACTAAACTTGTAGTAGTTTTAGATTTTCCAAACAAACCCATAATATTCTAAGATTATACCTTATCTTAAAAATTGTGGACATTCAGGAATAAACAACTAGCAAAGTCGATTAGAAAAGAATCGAGTTGAACATATTTTACCAATAACCATCAAAATAAGTTAACAATTTTTTGAGTGCTTCTAACTGTGTGGATTTAGCTGAATCATTCTCATTATCAATCAAATTATCAAGAAGTCGTAAAGCTTCTTTGAATTTTTCTTCATTTGTCATAACTAAATCCTACTAGGTTTTGTATTTCAAACCTATCTTAAAAATTGTGGATATTCAGGGATAAACCAATCCAAGACACTAACCAAACATTCCATCATTTGTGGTGATGGTTCACCTAACGTTATTTCACGACTTATGAAGAACATGTAATCTAATTAACTAAATTTAACAATCGATAAGAAACGATTGAATGAGATAGTACCAGTATCTCACCCAATCTTTTGGTTTGGTACAATATTAGCTCAAAAATCTAACAATAAAAATTATTCCAACAATGCCAAAACCAATCAAGTAGAGCTTATTTCTTCGCGTTATCATGATCGAGCTTAGGTGTTTATATTATCTATAAGTCGTTATTCCATATTTTTTCTCATTTCTGGTTTTAGATTACCTTTTCTCTTTTCATTCTTTGGATGACATGTACAAAAACAGTTGTCATGCCTAAAGTCGTGATTATTTCTGTATGTACATTCCTTAGTATGTATCATATCTGATTTATCAGACATGATGAAAAAACAGATGAATGATTATATGAGCAATAATCGTTAATGCGATAATAGAACCAATGAGTTTTTTTTTACCAAGTTTATCACAAATCATGTTAGATTCCAAACACATACAAAATAATAGCCAGTATTGGTAAGCCTATCAGAATCCAAACACCCTTTCTCTTAAATGGGATTTTCATACAATTTTATTCAGTATACTTTATCTTAAAAATTGTGCTTCATAATTCGGCGTTCTAACAGAACGAACTCATCATACCCTTAGGAAGTCAGAGAGAACCACTTCTATAATCATCAGCAGTATACTGAAACATTCTCATCTTAAAAAAATAACATATATTATTTTTAGAGTGTCATAACTAAGCTTACTACCCAAGCTTGCATGATATAATACAGACAAAAAGAACCAGGTTAAGGTATTTACTTGAACTTTTTCTTGACAAACTTCTTCAGACCCATTCTCTTCAGATCCTGAGATTCCTTGAGAACTGATTTATGTTGCTTTTCCTTGTGAGATTTTAACATCTTTCTGATATTGTTGGATTCGTTAGCTAGGATTTTCAGGGCATAAATTCCAGCATTTGTTGCCTTGTTTACACCTACAGTTACTACTGCAGACCCAGCAGTAGTTGGCATCTCAGAGATTGAGAGCAAAGAATCAAGACCTCCAAACGCAGAAATGTTATGCTTACCAGATTTTTTTTGCAACTTGTCATTGTAAACCAATATTGGAACACCAATCACTGGCAGAATGGTATGTGATGCCATCATTCCTGGTAGGTGTGCCGCACCTCCAGCGCCAGCAATTATTACTTTGAATCCATTTTTTTCTGCATGTTTTGCATATTCTTCCAATCTTGTTGGGGTTCTGTGCGCCGATATTATTTGGTCCTCATGTGGGACATCAAACTCATCAAGAATTTCAGCTGCATCATGCATTATTCTACTGTCAGAACTGGAACCCATTATGATTCCAACAAGTGGCTTTTTCATAATTTTTATAGACCTGAAGATGTTTTTAATGTAGCGAACATCGGTGTCTAGCTTGATAAAGCGAGCTACTCGGTAGGAAGTAGTTATTTGAGTATTCTGAATATATATAAAAAATATATTTATTTTTGTTTATTCTCTTTACGTCTTTTCTGTTTAGACGAACCACCAGCATTATGTCCATGGGGTTTTTTCTTAGTCATTTTATTATCTCGAAAGCATTTTTGTAGGCATCTGGTTTATTTTTGAGATCTTGTTTTATGTGAGCTTCTGAAAAGCCATGTACTTTTCTAATATGTTCTGGAATATCATTACAAGGTTTTTTACAAGTTTTACACATGTATTTCATATCTAATACGAAATATCACATTATACATACCCTTCTCATTGTTTAGTCGTATTCATTGTGTCGCACTGGTTTTTATCTAGTTTATTTTTAGGGTGATTATGGCAAAAAGGCTTGGCATCATAGGAGGAGGTCAGCTTGGCATGATGATAACGGAGGCTGCCAAAAATCTAAGTGAGTATATATCAGAAATCATAGTGCTTGACCCAACAGAGAACTGTCCAGCTGCTCAGGCTGGAGCAAAACAAATTGTTGGTGACTTTAAGGATGAACTTGCAATCCTAAAACTTGCAGAACAATCTGACATCATTACATACGAGATAGAATCTGGTAATACAGATGTGCTAAGCAAACTAAAGGCAAAGATTGAACCATCACCATCCACCCTAGGCATAATCCAAGACAAATTTTTACAAAAAACTTTCCTTTCAGAGAATGAACTTCCTGTTTCACAATTTTATGAGATTACATCCTTGGGCGACCTACATGAAAAAATTAAGGAACTTGGGCTTCCTGTTTTACTAAAGTCAAGGAGGGATGCATATGATGGAAGGGGAAATTTCAAGATTACTTCCTCGGATGAGATTGAAAAGGCATACAATCACTTTGACGGAAAAAGCCTGATGGTTGAAAAATTTGTCAATTTTAAGATGGAAGTATCTGTAATAGCAGCCAGAAACACAAAGGGTAAGATTACTGGATATCCATTGGTGGAAAACATTCATGAAAATAATATTTTAAAGATGACTATTGCACCTGCGCGTGTATCCATTGATGTGATAAAGAACGCTGGCGAGATTGCAAAAAAGACGATGGAAGTCTTGAAAGGTGCTGGTGTTTTTGGAATTGAGATGTTTATTGATCAAGATGACAAGATTCTCATAAATGAGATAGCGCCTAGAGTACACAATTCTGGTCATCATACATTGCAGTCATCTAAGACCTCACAGTTTGAACAGCATCTTCGTGCAATACTTGGGTTAGAGCTTGGGAGCACTGATTTGGTTCATAGAACAGTCATGTGCAATATCTTGGGACCGTATGGGTTTGAAGGAAAATACAATCCGATTAAGTTAGAAAAGGATGGTGTATATCTGAAGATGTATAGAAAAGATGTATCAAAGCCACAACGTAAGCTTGGCCACTTTAACGTTGTAGATTTGAATGACTCTAAGGATGTATCCGAATTACTCGAAACTGCTGACGAGATAAAAAATTCAATTTCAATCAATCAACTAGATTAGTTTATTAATTCTGAAACTTCCAGCTAAGCATGGCAAAAGCTGCAGCATTAGTAATCACTGGCATTTCAATCGCATTGCTAGTAATTTACGGTGCAGATGCCGCTGTTGGCATGGACAATCCTGACAAGCAGGGCTTTCTAGATATGGACCACATGACAAGAGGGCTTGGTCTTGGTGGTCCAGCAATGATTTTGCCATTAATCGCATATTTTATTTCACGAAATGATTCATCCAAGGGGCTTGGTGGAATGATACTAGTTACGGGCATCCTAATCATAATTGGCGCTGTAACAGTGATTGGTATGGCTGATCTTTCTGAAGTAGAAGAAGCAACTAGAAACCCACTCATGGAGAATGCTTCGTTACTGGTAGTTGGTGGAATTCAAATGGGTCTTGGCGTACTAAAGATAAAAAAATCCTAGACGATATGCCAGTTTGTACAAAATGTAAAAACAAAGTTCCTAAAGTGTATAATTGTGAACATACGGATGAGCAGGATTATTGTACAGATTGCTATACAGAACTACATTACTATTTGACTGAATAAAACAGTAATAGCCTTTTAGCTTAACTCTTTATATTGATTATAACGAGATTGCATGTATTTTATGGGCATATATGATAAACTCTATACAAACTCAATGATTCCGATTGGCATTATGGTCGTTGCAGTCATAATACTTTTGTTTAATCTAATTTAATACATTTTTTTAGGTGAGGTGGATCTTTCGTAGGTCTAGTAGGTCGCAACTCCTACTAGAACCCTTACGGATAAGGATATGATATTACAACGTGTTAAAAAACGTTGAAAAATTAAGATAAGGTTTCTTTCAGTTTTTCTAGTAACTGTTTTTGATTTAGAATGTGTTTGATTGCTAAATTATTCAGGTCAGGATTTTTATCACATTCCTGTAATATTGAACGAGTTAACTCAAGCAAGTCATCAATTATTTTCAAAGTATTTTGAATTTTCATTTCAGACATAAAAAAGAAAAGGTCAGGAAGTACAAAAATCAGCTAGGTTTTGACTTCCCAAGTGTCAAAGAAAGTTTTGCCACATGATTTTTTGATAAAATCCTTCATACATTGATTAACCGACTTCATTGAAATTGACATTTCCCAAGTGTCAAACTGTGTATTGCCACATGATTTTTTGATAAAATCCTTCATACATTGATTAATTTGAGCTAGGTCATGTGATAACATTTCCTTATGACAAACAGGGCAAGTTTCTAATTTATCACCATAACCATTTGTCATTTTACCAAATCTGCCCATAAAAAAATAAAAGGTCAGGATTATGATAAGGTTTCTTTGATTTTTTCTAAATCTTCTATTGTCTCTTTTGTCATAAAGTAGTTATCAGGTTGATCAGAGGTCATATACATATCAAGATTGATTTCGTATTTTTTAATCAATTCGTCAATAAGGTCTGAAGCCTGTTTGAGTTTTTCCTGTCTTATCATCGAACTTGACAATAATGTGTTAAGATCTTTGAGTTCCTTTTCAATATCTTCTATTGCATTATCATTCATAACATTCTAAGATTATACTTTATCTTAAAAATTGTGGATATTCAGGAATAATTCAAATCTGAATAAAGTATATGATAGAAACAATAGCAATCACTATCGGTACAACATAATATCTACGAATTGGATTAGTTTTATCCTTCATTGTGTCGCCACCAAATGTTCCCATGTCTCAAGAAACCATCAAGCAACAAACCATAATTCCAGTACTGATAACACCAGTCAAAAGTAATTTGTGATAATAATCCATGACAATAAACCATAATTTTCCTTATAATTACGCTGTCACAGTTCTAGTCACGTCAGGAATTCTTATCTTAAAAATTGTGGATATTCAGGAATAAACCATAATCCAACATCAACTAAACAGAATTTTTCTATATTTTTGAAAATAAACGTGTAAAGATTGAGGGTATTTCCTGAGGATTTACTTTTATGTTTAAGGAAATCTTCCTTAGTTCTTTTAACATCTAGAATAGACATGCAGTAAACTCAGTATGTATTTTTAATAAATTGGTGCCATAACTAAGCTTACAAGTTAAGCTTAAGCCTTTTAATGCAGTTTACAGTTTACTTTTTTTATGAAAGCCATGATATTATCAGGTGGACGTGGTAAAAGATTACGACCTGTAACTGACACTATACCAAAACCACTGATCAAAATCAATGGGAAGCCATTAATTGAATGGAAAATTAATTATCTGAAAAAATTTGGAATTAAAGATATTATCATCTGTAGTGGCTATAAGGGGAAAAAGATTGAAAACTACATTAAGAAAAAAAAGAATTTTGGCTGCAACATAGAATATTCGGTTGAGACATCACCACTTGGCACTGGAGGTGCAATTAAAAAAGCAATTAAGAATATTGTTGGTGATTCATTTATTGTGTTAAATGGTGACATAATTACAAACATTAATTTGAAAAAAATGATGATTAAACCAAACAGTATTGCTGCAATTGAATTGAGAACAAACTATGGAACAATGAAAATTAAAAATAACAAAATTCTCCAATTCAATGAAAAAACTGATGTTAAAGATATATGGATGAATGGAGGAATCTATCATCTAAATACAAACATTGCTAAAATTTTACCTACAAGGGGTAGTATAGAAGGTATAGTTTTCCCAAAATTAGCCAAAAAAAAATCATTAAACACAGTAAAATTCAAGAATGTATTGTGGCGCTCTATCGATTCTCACAAGGATGTTGAAACATGCTCAAAGGAAATGATTCAAAAAAAATATATGAAATTTATTTCAAAAAGATGAACCAAAATGCGTTTGTCATATAGCCTAGGTTCATTGTTAACAGTTGAGCAAGTTCTAGCGTGTTCAAGAAAATTAAATGAATTCAAGCCTGATACAGTATGGATTCCAGAAACATGGGGAATGGAGAATTTTTCAATGCTTAGTATGGCAAGTAGGGAAAATAGTTTCTCAAAAATTGGTTCGTCTATAGTCAATATCTATTCTCGAAGTCCTAGCTTGATTGCGATGGGAGCAGCAACTGTTGATACAATTTCAAACGAACGTCTAGTTTTAGGACTAGGAACAAGCAGTCAACCACTAGTTGAAGATTTTCACGGTGATAAATTTGAGAGACCGCTTAAACGAATGAAAGAATATGTGGAGATTATACGGTTAATTCTTAGTGGTAAAACAGTAAATTATTCTGGAGAAATTTTTTCACTGAAAAATTTTTCATTACTTATCAAACCTCCCAGAGATAGAATTCCAATTTATCTCGCAGCAGTTAACAAAAAAATGGTAGAACTTACATGGAAAATTGCAGATGGTGTGATTTTTTATCTCAGACCAAAAAGTGAGATTAAGACAACGCTCGCAAAGATGCAAAATCAAAAAAAGATTGATGTGTCGCTCCAAATTATTACATGTGTTAATGAGGACTCTGAAAAAGCTATGATTCGTGCCAAAAAGACGTTGGCGTTTTATGTTTCTGTTGGGAAGATTTACCGAGAATTTTTGGCATTGAACGGATTTGAAAGTGAAACAAAAAATATCCTTGAGGAATATGAAAAAAATGGATTACAAAATAACCACGAATTGGTGTCTGAGTCAATGGTAAATGAGCTATGTATTGCTGGAACTCCTGGTGAATGTAAAACTCAACTAAGGCAATTCCGCGAAACGGGAATAGATTTACCAATTATACAGTTTAATCCAACAGATAACGTGGAAGATTCATTTAATTTGGTTACTACAACATTTTCGGAGGAATCTGATTGAAAAAAGTTGCAGTAGTTGGATATGGGAATACAAAATTCACAAAGGATGAATTACCAATTGAATCACTATTGCTAGAATCAACAAAAAAAGTGTTTGATACCACAAAAAATTTGTCACAAGATCTTATCGATGGCGTTATAGTTTCAACTAATGACAATTCTAAATATCTTGGTGCTATCTTATCTGAACTTTCTGGCATTAAACCAAAAATTTCTCACACGGTTGAACATCTGTGTAGTTCTGGTTCTAGCGCAGTGATTTCTGGGTTTTCATATATTGCATCTGGATTGGCAGATACTGTTTTAGTTACTGGTGCAGATAAAATTGGTAACCCAGGGCAAATTTTAGAGTGGGACAAATCAAGGGGCGAATATGATCATCCAATTTACTGGGCATCCATGTTTACAAAAGCACACAAAAGACAATTTAGTACAACAGATGAAGAACTAGCGATAGTATCTGCTAAAAACCATAAGCAAGCAATGGATAATCCAAATGCATATTCACACAAACCATATACAATTTCTGAGATTATGAATTCAAAGAATGTAACTGAGGATTTACGAATTTTAGATTGTTCTTATTCGTGTTCAGGTAGTTCATCAATTCTTTTAACATCTGAGGAAAACGCAAAAAGATTCACTGATGAACCAATTTGGATATCTGGCATAGGACAAAAAACAAATTCTGCAAGTTTCACAAAAAATGAGTTAACAACATTATCTAGCACAGTTACAGCAGCCAATAATGCATACAAAATGGCTAAAATAACACCACAGGAAATTGATACAGCTGAAATACATGACGCATTTTCGGTTTGTGAGTTAATGGCTGTGGAAGCTCTTAGTTTAACAGAAAAAAATACCGGTGCAACGTATGTTAGAAATTTATTCAACACAGAAGACAGAAAAATAAATCCAAGGGGAGGATTAATCGGCGCTGGACATCCTTTAGGTGCAACAGGTATTGCTCAGATTGTAGAAATTACACAACAGTTACAAAATAAGGCAAAAAATAGACAGGTTTCAAATGCTAAAAGAGGTTTGATACATAACATGTCAGCAGCAGCTACATCTAGCACTGTATTGGTTTTGGAATCATGAATAAATTTGAGAGTGAGTTAAAAGCAGGAAATTTCGTTACTAGTGAATGCTCATATTGTAAAAAAATCGTATGGCCTCCAAGCGATTATTGTGATTATTGCTTTAAAGAGGTCAATTGGCGAAAAGTTTCTGAAAACGGGACAATTGTTGAATTATCAAGAAAAGAAAATGATGTTTTTTGTATTACAGAATTTGAGAATAAAATACGTGTTATGGGAAAATTGGATGCTGAAATTCATATGGCAAAACCTGGTCAAACTGTTAAACTAACTAAATGTTTGTTTAATGATAAGAATAGTTTTTTCTTTAGTTTAGAAAACAAGCAATAATTACAAAATTATTTATGCTTTACACGACTTTTTTCATGAACATCTCTGATATGTAATGCTAGTTTATCTGGCTGATCACCAAATTCTTTCCCACAATATGTACAGTGAAATCCATCTTCCCAGTGCATCTTCATTATATTGATTCAACATGAATTAATCAATTGTTATTCGTAATTTCAGTTAACATAATAGTTGATAATATAATTACCAAGTATTCTATATGTTCAAAATTTAGGAAAATTATGACAATTATCAGATTAAACCAGATTGGTCAAAATGAATACGAAAGAATAAAGGCAATTAATAAAAAAACTGCACGGACCAGAAGACAGCGTGGCTATAACTGGGAGGATACACTTGTAAAAAGATTCAATGCCACCAAATCTTGGAAGGCATTTAGACTTGGCTCACCCAGTGTTGCTTTGCCAGATGTTTTAACAGTAAACAATGTAAAAAGCACAATTTTTACAATTGAAGCAAAATCTGGAACTGGAACAACCTTACATGTTCCATTTGATCAAATAGAAAGATGTCTAAGATGGATTGATAACTTTCAGGTTTATCAAAATCGTGAGGTAATTTTGGCCTTTAAATTCCTTTCAAAAAAAAGGGTTGGTACTGGCAAATATGAAAAACGTGAATTGCATGAATTCTACAAAGTTTGGGATAAAAAAAAGAAGTTAATAGATTGTGTATGTACTTATGATGGAAAAACATATGCATTAAAAAATGGTAAGCAAAAAAAACTAGTGCTAAAGGATTTTGTAATGCCATTCAAGTCAAAATACCAATTATTTTATACCTGAATAAAATTTCCAATCATTTTTTAGTAATAAATTTCTGAATATAGTATGGATTTTAAACGATATTTTGGGAAAATAAAAAATAAAAATGAAAAATCTAAGCAGGAACCTGAAACTGTTGATGAAACAGAAGATAATATTGCTCAAGAGCAGGAATCTGAAATAACTAAGCAAGTAGATGTTAATGTAAAAAAAACTCTGAGTTTTGTTGATGACAAGAAAGATCCACATGAATACATTAGAAGATATTTAATGGAATCAAAATACAAAGATTGGTTCAACCGTAATTATCCCAACCACACAATATATGATGCAGTTGGATTATCTATGTCAGATTATCTAAGCATGAAAAGAGAGTTATTTCCAGAATCAGAGACCATTAATGAAGAAAAATCAAACAGGAAGGAAAAATCTGTTAACACAAATTTTAAACCAACAACTACACATGAAACTAAAACTAGCTTTGATGAATTTATCGATGAACGAATATTGTCAAGTCATAACGCATTTGGTGATAAAGAAATGAAGATTAAGATACTTGAAGTATCTGACGAAATTGCGCCGTTGGTAACAAAATTTGGTGACCGAGTTAAAATAAACAAAATTATTGTTACAATCAAACATTTACAAACTCAGCAAATCGAAGAGGGAGAATTTGATATAGAATCTATTGAGAAAGAGTTAATTGAAAAAAGACATTACACTTCTACTAATCGTTGGGTTCCTACAAGTGATATCAAAAATGGTTATGTAACAAATTCTAGACATACATCATTGATTAGTGATGCAGCGGCATTAGATTATATAACATTTTGAAATAATTATTAATGTAATTTTGTATTAATTCATTACAAGAAAAGTATAAGAAGGCATAAGAAAAAATCTTAGCAATGATAACAAAAGAAATTAAGATTAATGGAGAAAAGTTTCGACTTGTACTTACTGACCAGATTATAAATCAAGTAAATAACCTAAAATCACTTTATAACACTACATATGATGATCCTGAAAGTTTTGAACAAGTCAGTGCAGAAATTTCATCAATTATACAGGAAATTTCTAATGCAGTTGAACCAAAACCTGGTGATAGTCATTTAGATAATTTAATCCAACAAGTAATCAAAATCGTTGATGATAAAAAGGAACAAACAGATAAACAATCAAATGAAAAACCAGTTACAAAAAAGAATAAAAAAACAAAATCAAAAAAATAAGTTGTCTTATTTTTGACTAGTCACATTTAACATTATGCAGAACTCATAAAAATACGTTTTAGTTATATCTAACAATGCTGTGGTGTTAGTATGGGAACACATTGCGAGTGCGGAATTTGTGGACATTTTGAGGAAAAAGACTGTATCGAAAAAAACTGTAAGTGTTGCAGTAATTTTCATATAAGATCTGGTTCTAATGTAAATGAAAAATAATATAATAAAAAAACTATAATCTGTTTAATATTGCTTGAAGTTTTTCAATCAGTTTTTTATCATTCAGCGAATCGATAATCAACAATCTCAAATTTTTTAATCTATTAGAATCATTAAAATAAACTGGTGCTAAATTTTCAATTTCTCTTGTGAAATCATACGTATCAATATAATATGTTGATAATTTGTATAAGGCAACTAAATGATCAGATTGATATTTTTTTCCTCCTAATTTACTACATATAACTTGCAAAAGTCCTCTGATTTTGGATAATTCTTTTTTAATTGTATCAAGATCATCTGGACCATCATTTAATTCAGTTAAAATTTTGTATGAGGCTAAAATTTGTCCTAAAATTCCTTTTAAATATTCATCCATATCTGCCAAAGCAATTGATAATTTGTATAGCCATTCAAAAAGTTTAGGAATATTCAATCAAATTAACAATAGAATTTTGCTAAATTTCTTATCTTTAAATTGCCAGCAACCACATGTATGGCGTTGCAAGGCAAATCATGTTTAAAATGCATTAGTCACAAATGTGGAAAAGAGTATCCTATTCCAGTTTTTGAATTTAATTGTACATGTGGAAATCTTTTGGATGTTAAATATAATGATACTCCATCGCAAAATCTCAAAGAAGTGTTTTATCAAAGAAGAAATCCACAGGGGAGTATATTTAATGAAAGTGGTGTATGGCGATTTCGTGAACTATTAAATTTTTGTGAGATTGATACAGAAGATCTAACGCAGTGTTCACAACACTTGGTTTCACTTGATGGTGCTGAAGGAAGACAATCAAAACCATATCATATGTCAAAAGTTGCAAAATTTGTGGGAATTGAAAATGAAAAATTAATGTTACAACCAGAAGGCTACAATCCAAGTGGTTCATTTAAAGATAATGGTATGTCTGCTGCTGTTACACACGCAAAATTAGTTGGAGCAAAAAAAATCATTTGTGCATCAACTGGTAATACTTCAGCTTCAGCAGGTATGTTTGCCGCAAATGAAAATATGGAATGTGACGTATATATTCCAGAAGGCGAAATCGCTCCAGGTAAACTTAGTCAAGCATATCAATTTGGTACACAATTGATACACGTTCAAGGAAATTTTGATGATGCATTCACTAAATCATTAACAGCTGCTAAAGAATCTGGTAGTTATACAGTAAATTCAATTAATCCATTTAGAATTGAGGGCCAAAAAACTATTCCATATCGTGCATTAGAATTTTTGGAATGGAAAACTCCTGATTGGATAGTTTATCCAGGCGGTGCACTTGGCAATACATCAAGCTGTGGAAAATGTTTAATGGAATTATATGAGTGGGGTTGGATTAAAAAAATTCCACGAATAGCTGTTATTAATGCTGAGGGTGCTAATACTTTGGATGTTTTATACAATGGAAAATTTGATGAGACAGAATTACGGTGGAATAATGGAAGTCCTAATACTGAATTAATTGAACGATACTACACTAAAATGAATGATGATGGGATACGACCAAAAACAAAGGCTACTGCAATACAAATTGGTAAACCATCTAACTTACTGAAGGGAATACGTGCGTTAGAATATACAGATGGAATTGTCATTAGTGTAACCGATAAAGAAATGTTGGATGGAATGTCAGTAGTAGGATTAAATGGTTTTGACTGTGAAATGGCTTCAGGTGCAGTTCCAGCTGGCATAAAGAAACTTCTTCACGAAAATATCATGAAGAAAGACGATGAAATTGTTGGCATTTTAACTGGAAGACAAAAAGAACCATTGTTGCCAATAAACTATCACAATGAACCAACAAACCAGTTTGCGAGACCACCAAAACGATAATTACATTTACGTGAATTCACCATAAATGTGAAACCTTAAAAGAACCTTTGATTAATTGTGAACATAAGAAAATGTGGTGTATTTTCAATTAATGACTAAGATCTTCGTCATCGGAGTTTGTAATTACTAAAATGGACATTACGTATGAAATTAGCGTATTAATCATTTTAATTGGTTTATCTGGATTTTTCAGCGGTCTAGAAGTAGCATTAGTTGGTGTTAGTCGCTCGAAAGTTAATCAGATGCTTAATCAAAAATTACCAGGTGCTACTGCACTTCACAAGCTAAAATCCAATCCGAGTAGGATGATGGCTAGTGTTAATCTTGGAAATAATTTGGTTAATGTTGCATCTACAGCATTAGCAACTAATATTGCATTAAAAATATTTGAAAACAATGGTTTAGCCATTGTAATTGGTGTAATGACATTTTTAATCCTAGTTTTTGGTGAAATAACTCCAAAAACATATTGCAATGCAAATGCAGCAAAAATCGCACTTAGATATAGTAGAGTATTACTTGCATTTAGTTATGCATTTTATCCGGTTGTATGGATTTTTGAACAGATAACAAAGGGAATAATAAAATTAACAGGTAGTAGTCAAGAGCCACCTAGATTAACTGAAGAAGAAATTAAAGGTGTAATTGAACAAGGTCTTGAAGATAATGCAATTGAAAAACAAGAAAGTAAATTAGTTCATGGCGCACTGAATTTCGATGATATTGTAATTCGTTCAGTCATGACCCCAAGAACCAAAATGTTTACACTAAACTCAAAAATGCTACTTTTTGAGGCATTACCACTAATCAACAAAAGTGGATTTTCCAGAATACCACTATATGGAAAAAATCATGATGAAATTACAGGAATTGTTAATGTTAGAGATATTTTGAAATATTTAGAAATAGATGAAAAATTTGTTAATTTACAACAGCTCGCGAGAAAACCTATTTTTGTGTCTCAAGAAAAAAAAGTTAGTGATCTATTAAAAGAAATGCAGGGAAGAAAAGCTCACATGGCGATAGTTTTAGATGAATTTGAAGGAGTAGAAGGTTGCGTAACATTAGAAGATCTGGTAGAAGAAATTGTTGGTGAAATACATGATGAAACAGATGTAGCAAAATCAAATTTTCAAAAAGAAGGCGATGGTGTAATAATTACTAATGGTGATATTGAAATTGATGAAATTAATGAAATTTTTAGAACAGATATTCCTCCAGGTGACGATTACGCTTCGCTTAGTGGTTTATTACATGAGAAATTACGTGATATTCCAAAAGAAGGTGATAAAATAGTTATAGGCTCGCTTCGTATTATTGTAGAAAAGGTTCTGGGTAACAAACCTGAAAAAATCAGAATTGAAAAAGTTGTAATTTAATCTTTTTTTGAAAAATGTTCTTCTAGCAATTTTTTCTTTTGATCCATATTGAACAATTTTTCTGTCCGTTTTAGCGCATCTTTATAATCACGCTGAAATAGCATTGCCTGCAATAACATATAATTTTCTGGGATTACAATGCCTGTTTGATCATCAGAGTACATTAATTGAATTGTATCCCCCGTGGACGTAGTCATGTTAGCATGAATATGTAGCATATTTGTATCCTTAAAACTAAATTTTGTAGATTCAGCAAAGTCACGAATATCTTTTGTTCCCTTAGCTGTCCATAGAATTGCAACGCCATATTCGTTCTTAAATAATTCGTGAATTTCATTTGAAGTTGGAGCATTTCCATTGAAACGTATATCCATAATATGTAAATGCATTTGTTTAGTGGGCACTTTAATTGCTCTAACAAATAACGGCACATCATTTCCAAAATATGCTTTTACATCAGTTGCATGATGTGGCTGTTCTGTCATTTCAATAGTATCAACAGTTTGTTTATCAGTTTGTTCAAGGTCAGCCCATCTTCTTATTAATGTTGCATCAAATCGTGCTAACTTATCAGCATATTTTTCTCTTAATGGATTTAGAATTCTACCCATTCCAGTTACATTACAGCTTCCTTGCATAACGTATTTTTTATTAAATGCCTCAGTATAGTTTACTCTAGAATTAAAAAGAATGTCAGCTACTGCATTATCATTAAATATTGTTTCACCACCCTGAAAAATAGCCTTAATACCCTTTGGTTCGTAAATATTTTTTTTATTAACGAATCCATTACCACCAGGTGAAGCATCTATTACTAAATCACAGTTATCTATTACAGATTCAATTGAGCCCGAAATATCATAATTTTTGAAATTATCAATTTTATCTCCAGGAACATAAACAGAAAATCCATCATTAATAACATGCTGCACTTTTTCATTTGAGGAATGTTTTCCAATTCCCACTACATCTATGTCAGGATCATCCTTGATAAATTTTGTAATACGGCTACCAATTGATCCATATCCATTTACAAAAACTTTCTTCATAATTATTTTCAGAGACTGTCATTTATTTACATACTGTATGCTTAACGATCCATAATCTATAAGTTAGAAATTATTGGTAATTTTGATTTTTTAGACGTATAATAAAGACCTAAATCCTCATGATTTTTTATTGCAACCATGGAACCTGATTCAAAACTACCATCAAATGATAATATACCAAGCTTTTTTTCTAATGACGATAAAAATACTGAAGAATTATCTCATAAAAAAAATGATATAACTAATTCAGTTGAATCTACATCAAAAAAATCACAGAGAACATCTAATCGAACTGTTCATTGGCCATCACTTGGAATTGGGGCTGGAATTGCCATTGCTTGTATTTTTTGTGGTGTATTATTGGTAAATATGATTAACACAGAATCTACACAAGTTTTAGATGAAATTACAATAAATGAAATTACAACAACAAAAAAACCTACAATTGCATCATTTTATGACAATGCATCACCAATCTTAGGTGATCTAAATGCGCCGCTTACTATGGTTGAGTTTGGTGACTATCAATGTACATTTTGTAAAAAATTTTTCCATGAAACAGAGGAATCTATTATAACAAATTATGTTAAAACTGGAAAAGTGAAGATGCTGTTTAAAGATTTCATAGTGGTTAATGAGGATTCTGTAAATGCAGCTAGTGCTGCGCATTGTGCAAATGATCAAGAAATGTTTTGGCAGTATCACTCAACTTTATATAATAATTGGGATGGTGAGGGAACTGGATGGGCATCTTCTGAACAACTTCATAAGTTTGCATCTACATTAGGTTTAGACATGGATCAATTTTCAGAATGTATGTCTAAATCAAAATGGAAAGAATTAGTTGATTCAAGCCATGCAGATGGTCGTACATTAGGTGTTGATGCAACACCAACATTTTTTATCATCGATCAAAATAATAAAGTACTAAAAATTACTGGTGCACAACGTTATGATGTGTTTCAGGAAGTGTTTGATTCATTACTTGAATGATAGTAATTTTCAGAAAAATTAACATTGATCTAAAAATTTGTTAATAAGATCTGAAAAAATTAACAGGAAATGTATATATTCCAAGTTCGAAAGGCTAGCTCATGGCAGCAGGTATAGATGATATCGCAATTTACATTCCTAGACTTTATCTTGATGCAAGTGATTTTGCTAAAGCAAGAGGTCTAGATCCAGAAAAATTAGAGCGTGGATTAGGAATTGGTCAAATGGCCATTGTTGATACAAATCAGGATCCAGCATGTCTTGCGGCAAACGCTTGTCTAAGAGTTATGCAAAAAAACAAACTAACGCCTGATGAAATTGGCCGATTGTATGTTGCAACTGAATCAGCATTTGACGAATCGAAGGCTATGAATTCGTATGTAATAGGAATGTTAGAGCAGGTTTACGGTAAAGATACTTTTGGACACTGCGGTGGAATTGAATGTAAATTTGCCTGCGTTAGCGGTTCATATGCATTATATGATAATACTAATTGGATTAGGGCCGGTGAGGCTGAAGGTAAGTATGCACTAGTTGTTGTTTCAGACATTGCAAAATATGACTTGGGTTCAAGCGGTGAAGTAACTCAGGGTGCAGGTGCTATAGCAATGCTATTGAATGATAATCCTAGATTATTATCATTTGATCCTAAAGTTACAGCAACATCAATCAAGAACGAGTATGATTTTTACAGACCATTTGGAAAAGAAACGCCAATTGTACATGGACAATATTCTAACCTTCTTTATCTAATTCAAGTAAAAAATGCACTAATAGATTATAAAAGGAAAGTGAAAGAAACAGGATTAATCAAACTAAAGGATGGTGAGACCATTCTTGATCATATTGATTATCTAAACATGCATCTTCCATACAGTAACATGGGTAAAAAAGCTCTTGCTTATCTTGTTAGACATGAATGGAGAGATTTACCAAGATGGAAAAAAATTATTGAAGAGATAGGAATGGAAGAGCCAATTCCAAAAGATCCACGTGGAACAATTGAATCAGTACTTCAGGACGCAGATTTTATGACTAAAGATCACCAATTTACAAAATTATTTACAAGTACCGAAATATATGCTGAACTTTATGAATCAAAACTTGCTAGCTCCCTAATTGCATCTAAAATGATTGGTAATTTGTATACTGCATCATTATATCTTGGATTTAGAAGTAGCTTAGAATTTGAATACCAAAAGGGAGTTGACATGAATGGGAAGCGTGTAGGATTTTGTTCTTACGGAAGTGGGGCTAGTGCCATGATCTTTAGTGGTGTAATACAACCTGAATATGAACAAGTTGTAAAAGATATGAACCTTGAAGCAGAACTTGGACCAAGAACTAAGCTGTCTCTAGATGAATACGAAGAACTTCATGAAAATAAGCGTACATATGAAGAAAATATCCGTTCAGCAAACAAAGAGTTCGTTATAGTTGATGTAAAAACATCAGCTGAAAGTAGAGGTGAACGTCATTATGCCTTTGTTGATTAAATCTGATGAGTGAAAGTTCACCCATTAAAGATGCATTATACGCAAAGATAGAGGACGTCGGGCAAGAACAAATACACCAATTATTGTTAAACGGTAAGTTTTCAGAATTATTTGAAAAAATTTACGAACCAGTTATTCAAAGTGTACATAATATAGAAGAATATGAAAAACATGGGACATTAGCAGAAAGCCTAACACATTATCTGTTTACAGAGATGTTAATTCCTAGTCAACGAAAAATTACTTTTAAAAATATAGAACTAGACATGATAATTCCAAATACAGAAGAATTACAAAAAAATAGTCATAATACGATAATGATATTTTTTGTTAAAACATCCAATATTGAAGAAATAAAACAAAGAATTCAAGATATAAAGAAAATTCAGAAAGAGGATCTAAACATATGGATTATTTCAAAAGATCATATTGAAATTCCACAATCTACATACATAACAGAAAAAGAGTCTTTTGGTAAATTTTTGAAAAATGCTCAAAATTTTATTAAAACAAAGAAGATGAATAAACTAAATATTTTCAAGACCAAGGTTTGACATATCAACAAAATTTGGAAAATTTTCAACATACGATTCAATGGTAAATGAATGATTGTATGGAATTGCACCAAAAACTTTGCGCCCAGTTAGACCAAAGATTTGATGCTTCAAATTAGTTAACTCATATCCGTCAGAAACATTTTGATTTACCAAAAATCCTTTTAAATTCAAATTTTTTTGTCGTACATGCTCGTATGTCAACATGAAATGATTTACAGCACCGATTTTAGAACCAGTTACAATGAATGAACTCAATTGTAAATCAGAAATCAGATCAGAAACAAAATAATTTTTAGATATAGGAGTCATAATTCCACCGATTCCTTCTACAATTACAACATCATGTATTGAAGCAAGTTGTTTGTATGATTCAATTACCTTGGAGATGTCAATTTCAAGATTAAGTTGTTTAGATGCATCATATGGAGAAGTAGGAATTTCAAAATAATATGGATTTACAAGATCAACAGGATCTTTTACTCCCGAATATTTCATTAAAATTTCAACATCCTTGGATACAGAATCAGGTGTTGCCTTGTAACCAGATGCAAAAGGCTTCATCACACCAACATCTACATCAATATCACGAAGATGTTTAGATATTGAAGCACTGACACATGTTTTTCCAACATCAGTATCAGTTCCAGTAACAAAAAAAGAATTCATCATAATTTCCTAGATATTGATTTGATTGTACATATGGTTCCATCAATTAGAAAGTTAAGATCTTTTTGAGATATCGCTAATGGAGGAACGAGCATTATGGTATTTCCAAGTGTTCGGAAATAGATTTGATGTTTTCTACCTTCATCAAATACTAATTTGTTAATGGATGTTTTAGATGAAATAGGTTTGTTTGAGTTTTTGTTTTGAACAAGATCAATTCCCATAACCATTCCCTTATGACGAATTTCTCCCACAATATCTAAATTAGAAATATCATTAATTTTATTTTCAAAAACCTTAGATGTTTTTTGAATTTTTTCAATTAGATGGTATTTTTCATACAATTCAATATTTTTTAGAGATAATGCAGCAGCTATGGGATTTCCAGTATAGGTATGACCATGAAAAAGATGTTTGAATTCAGAGAACTTACCAAGAAAAGAATCATTAATTTTCTTCGTGGTTAAAGTTGCAGCAAATGTTTGATATCCCCCAGTAAGCATTTTTCCAAACGAAACAATATCAGGAATAGAGTTTTGAGATTGATATTCAACCATAGATCCTAGTCTGCCAAAACCAGTTGCAATTTCATCTAAGACAAATAAAACATCATTTTTTTTGCATATCTGAGATATCTTTTTTTGGAAAGTTTTAGGATAAATTATTACACCCCCAGCCATCTGTGCACCACTTTCCATAACAAATGCAGCAATAGAATTATCTTTTTTTAGTTTATCTTCAATTTTTGATAGACAGTATTCTTCATATTCCTTAGAAGACATTTTTTTGTGAGTTCCAGCAAATATAGTTCTTGGAACAGGAAATTGTATAGTTGAAAATAATTTTGAACGGAATTTTGAGAAAAATTCAGGCACATATCCTACAGACATTGCACCAAAAGTATCACCGTGATATCCATTTTCCAGAGTGGCAATATTTGTTTTTTTATTTTCCCCAACATTATTCCAATATTGCAATGCAATTTTTATAGCAACTTCCATGGCAGTTGATCCATTATCAGAAAAAAAAACTTGAGTCATGTTTGGAGACAATTTTATTAATTTTTTAGCAAGTGATTCAGAGGGTTCATTTGTAAGATTGAATAATGGTGCATGTTGAAGTTTTTTTGTTTGCTTAATGATTGCATTAACCAACTCTTTTTTGGAATGCCCCCAAACGTTACACCACATACTTGCAACACCATCAAGTAACCTATTCCCATCTTCATCAATCAACCACATTCCTTCACCACGAACAATTTTTGGAAATTTGTTCCATTCTGACATCTGTGTATTTGGATGCCACAAATGATTCTGGTTTTTCATTACTGCACAAATATTATTCATTACTAATAATAGTTAACCTCAACAAATATTTTGGTTAACGCTTAATTATGTATCAAAATTAAAAAAATCAATGTCTGAAAAACGTGAACTGATATTAAAATACCGTAATGATGTTGTGAATGACAAAAAACTAACAAGATCTACTATATCTGAATTATTTAATATTAATAATAAATTCCTTCTAAATTTATCAGATGCAGCAAACTACATAACAAGACATTTTCATGGTTCAGAAGTTGATATTGAGGAATTAGCAAATATTAAAAAAAATTTTTGTAGTGAAGATTGTACATTTTGTTCACAATCAGCATTCTTTAATACAAAAATTACTGGATATGAGCTTCCACCACCAGAAGAAATAGTTGAACAGGCACTAAATGCAAAAAATGATGGTGCTGGTTCATTTTGTCTTGTTGCTGCATGGAGAGAACCTAGCATACTTGATTTCAAAAAGGTGTGTGTAATTATTGAAGAGATTAATAAAAAAGTTGGAATTTCAGTTGAATGTAGTCTTGGGTTTTTAACTGATGAACAAGCTAAAACACTAAAGAAACTTCAAGTAAAACGATATAACCATAACCTGGAGACATCACGTAGCAAATTCCCAGAAATTTGTACAACTCATACATATGATGATAGAATAAAAACACTAAAAATTGCCAGAAACGCTGGTTTAGAACTTTGCACCGGTGGGATAATTGGTATTGGCGAAACTAGAAAACAGCGTGAAGAACTAATTTTTGAAATTTCAGAATTAAAGCCTGAAGAAGTTACTGTAAATATGTTGGTTCCAATGCCAGGCACACCATTAGAACTTCAGACACAATTAGATATTACAGAGATCTTGAGGGTCTTTAGTACACTAAGGTTTCTTTTACCAAAATCAATAATCAAAATTTCTGGCGGCCGTGAAGTAAACCTAAAAGACGATGGGCAAAAATTACTGCTTAGTGGAGCAAATGGAATAATCAGTGCTGGATATCTAACAATGGGTGGTAATACGATAAAAAAAGACATCAAAATGATTAATGAGATAAATCTTGAAACATAAGTTAGAATACATTAATTCTGAATTAAAAGAAATTAAAAAATATAATCTTTATAGAAAAATGCATGATAGTAAAATTACTGGTGCATACATAACTGTTAATTCAAAAACTCTCATTAACCTATGCTCAAATGATTATTTAGGAATAGTGCAACCAAAAATTTCAAACAAACAAAACCAATCTAGCTCACGTCTAGTTTCTGGGAATGATAATTCGTTTAGAATTCTTGAAGAAAAATTGGCAAAGCACAAATCACAGGAAAGTTCATTAATTTTCCCAACTGGATATATGGCAAATCTTGGTGTGATATCATCACTTGTTAGAAAAAATGATCTTGTGTTAAGTGATAAACTAAATCATGCAAGCCTCATTGAAGCATGTAAACTAACAAATGCAAAACTATCAATTTTTAAACACAATGATATGAATGATCTAACTCATAAAATAAAAATAAAAGCCAAACGAAAATTCATAATTACAGAAGGAATATTTAGCATGGATGGAGATTTTTCCAATCTAAACGAAATTTCTGAAATTTCTAAAAGAAATAATGCAATAATCATATTAGACGATGCTCATGGTGACTTTGTTATTGGTAATGATGGCAAAGGCACGGCAAATCATTTTGGTGTTTCGAAAAAATTGATGCCTATATTAGCAGTTTAAGTAAGGGATTAGGATCATTTGGAGGATATGTATCAGCAAAGAAAAACATCATTGAATTATGTATTAATAAATCAAAATCGTTTATCTATACGTCTGCATTGCCAAGGCTTCTAATTGATGATGCAACAAAAAGATTTGAATCCAATAGAGAGAAAAATCGAAAAAAATTATGGAGAAATGTTAAGAAATTTTCAGATGGTTTGAAAAAAATAGGTTTTAATGATAATTCAAATTCGCATATTTTTCCCATTATTATTGGAAATGAAAAGATAGCGATGGAATTTGGTAAATATCTTTTTAAAAATGGAATTTTTGCACAGCCAATCAGGTATCCAACTGTTTCACGTAATCATGCAAGAATTAGAATTTCAATTACTGCCAGGTTAACGGATGAACAGATAGCAAAATCATTGTATGTATTAGAAAATGCAAAAAGTAAATTTCATTTAATATAATTAACGATATTACTGACAATTCGGTCATTTAATCAACTGAATACTACGAATACCAATGAAAAGATGAAATTAATTGTAAATCGTGATGGTTCGTTAGGTGAACCACCACCACAACAAATGGAATGTATAGTTGATCTTTGCGATTGGTTTATCCCCGAGTATCCACAATTTTTAAGATAGGTTTGGAATACAAAACCAAGAAGATTTTAGTTATCGTGAGTACCTGTGGTTTTGGTGTTTGTGCTTCGGTTTGGGCATGGATATTTTAATTTTTAAGATAAGGTGAGAGGCGAGTTTTCAGGAATTTTTAAGATAAAGTACATTGAATAATGTTTGTGGGAACACACAAAAAGAAAAAGAAAAAGATCGAAAAAACAGTAGGAAGTAAAAGAAGTAGAGTAGGTACTAATCGCAGATAATTAAAAACGAGTTTTGAAATAAATATTCTAAAATTTTTGATAAATCTGATAGACTAAAAAGAATAATGTAGAAGCCATACCTAGTAGAATTTAGAATGAACAGATATGCTAGGATAGACGATAAGGAAAAATTACGAATGGCAAAAAATTTAGTAAAATCGAATAACAAAAAAATCAAAAAAGCTTTAGATCATATTAATCGTTTTTTAGCTGAAAGAGAAGAGAGCAAAAACGAATTACCAATCTTTCTTTCAGATATAACCGATATCAAAGAAATCTTAGAAACCGGAAAACTTCCGGATTATAAATAAAAACGAGTTTTCAGCGTTACTAACTCGAAAGTTTTCAGGCTTACACACTCAAAATATTTAGAAGATCTTTCTATTCATGTTTCATTAAATAGATATTTAATTTATAGAAATAGAATAACTACTATTATCAATGCCATTCCAGACACATTCGCAACAACTAAAATCTTTTTGAGTTTTGATCTATTCATCGTAATCATCTAAACAATATGGACATTCAGCTTTTTTGTCATACCAACTAGTTAATACTAAAAATTCTGTACTACAATTAAGACAATACATTTTCTTTCTATGTCGTCTTATCAGTTTGTAATACCAAATTAACAAAGGATTGATTCTTTTTGTTTGCATTTTCCAATCCTCATCATAATAATAAATAGACCAAGTACCATTTTTCACGCATGCGTGATTGTTTTTGTGTCTTTTTGATACACTTACGACATATTTCACCAACCTCATAACAACCTCTATTCAACCTCAATAGAGTATCGAATTTATGTAGATATGTAACGAAAAGGTCACGAAAAATATTGAAAAGGTATTGAAAACATACAAAAAGGTTTGGAAAGGTTACGAAAAGGTAACGAAAATCTAGTTACAACTAACCATTTGATATAATATTTAGTTCAAATCTTAAAAGTTAACCAACAATTACGAGCTCAATCTAACGACTGGTATCAAAGGCCAAACAACCAATTGCCTTGTTTGGACAACCAATAAAAAACGCTATTGTAATGGCAATTCCTAGAAATATACCAACTACGATTAATCGCTTATTCACATTCAAAATAAAAAATAGTTAGATAAAAAGCAATGTAATTTTGAAACTTCCTTGTGTTTAGGTTCAAAAATGAAATTACATAAAATATTTTGATCCAATTAGATCAAAATATTTTAGTTAAGTCACAAAATGTAGATTTTTTGAATAATTTTAGAAGATGGGTTATATAGCTAAAAATTGGCGGGAGGTTAAAAATAGTATTCTATCACAGAAATTTCTAGATAGAGTTAGGCCAGAAGCCACATTTAAAAACAAAATTGATAGTGCTGGAAAGAAAATGGAATGCCAAATTTTACGACTTGAACAGACACACAATAAATTAAAGCAAAATTATGATTACATTTTCAAAAAAATTGTTGATGCAAAACTAACACGAAATGAATCAAAAGCAAGGACGTATGCAATAGAATTACAAGAAGTTAAAAAAGCAAAAAATAAAATTGCTGAAGCAAAATTGGCAATGGAGCAAATTAAGATTAGGTTGGGTACTGTCTCTGAATTAGGTGATATTGTTGTTACATTAAGCCCATGTATGTCATTAATTAAAGGACTCGCCCCATCAATTTCTACGTTAATGCCGCAAATGCACACATCGATGGAAGATTTAACAAACATGTTTGGTGATATGTTAACTAATTCATCACTATCGCAAGAATCAATGACACCAACATATCAAGGAAATACAGATACAGATGCAATACTTCAGGAAGCACATAATGTTATTGAGGGAAAAACAAGAACCGCTATGCCAGAACCACCAACCACATCATTACAACATTTTTCAAAAGAAAAAGAATCTATGATTTAGACTTTTTTTTACTAATCTGAACAAGTAATTTTTTAATTCGAGAGATTGTTGGGTAACTATAACCCCTTCTACGATAATTTGCAATCATCATTTTCCAGTTTTTTAATCGCCATTGAGCCTGCTCGGTAGTAACAGAATGGGTTTCTTTTTGTAAAATGCTTTTCCTTCCAACTTTTAGTATACCAGCATCTTTAGCAATCCAACGATTGTTTGCAAATTTTAAACCAGATAATATTTCAAATAGTGGAATTTCTTTGAAATATTTTTCCAGTTTTTTAATCTGAGAAGATGTAGGTGTTTCAGAAAGTTTCAAATTAATTTCAAATTCACCCATAACAATTAACCAACAATATTCATTAAAAATGTAGATTGTTGACAAGATTGATGATATAACACGGTATACCGAGATTTACAATGCGTGAAAAATCAGTACTAGAGCGATGTAAGATTAATCAAAGAGTTCGCAAAGTCGATTAGAAAAGAATCGACTTAAGACAAGACTAAAATTATGATATTTTTTATGGTTAATGGAAACACAGGACAAATTTGCCGGTATGGTCTTAGCGTGTAAACGCTAATTCCATACCTATGTTTTTGACAAGACTAAAATTGTGATATTTTTTACTGTACATTGGATCAGTGAGGGTTAGGGCTTTGCCCTAATTCTTACTTAAGACAAGACTAAAATCATGATACTTTTTACGATACATTGGTTGATTCCAAAAACCGATTGAGAATGAGGTGTTAAAACCTCAATCTCATTTTGAATCATTAAGATGATCTTTCATATGTTTTCGTAAAGATAAGACATTATCAAATTTTTCCTTACAAATTAAACAAGTAAATTTCATTAAGCATACTAGATTTTAGCTAAAGTTAAGTCATAAATTGTTCACATTGTAAATGTATTAAATCATTAATTTGTAGTATAAACCCATGTTACACTAATTTAACAATCTAATCTTAGTGCGCCATTACAAATTATATTAAAAACAGTCGGAATAAAAAATGCAGATATAAAAATTGCAAGTGAAATAACAACGATTTTTTGTATTATACGCATAAGAAATTTCTAATACGACTAAACTTAAATTAAACTTTCTAAGATTCTCAATTGAATTGATGCCATCACAACAAGGTTATGATCGAGCAATTACTGTTTTTTCACCAGATGGAAGATTGTATCAAGTTGAATATGCGATTGAAACAGTAAAAAGAGGAACGATCGCTCTTGGTATTAAAACAAAATATGGCATTATATTTGCAGCAGACGAAAAACCAAGAAAATTCCAGGTTATAGAAGAATCACAAAAATTATTCAAGGTTGACCAACATATCGGGATTGCAGCAGCGGGTTATATTCCAGATGCACGCGGTCAAGTAACTGATGCAAGATTTTTTTCACAGAGTAGTAAGATAGTTTATGATGAACCTGTAAGTGTTGAAATTGTTGCAAAACATATAGCTGATCAATGTCAACAGTATACTCAATATGCTGGAGCTAGACCAATTGGTGTAGCATTAATTATTGGAGGAATAGATAAAAATGAGAATTCGTTATTTTTAACTGACCCTAGTGGGGCATATGTTCCATATAACGCGGTTGCAATTGGTGCATATTCAGATAAGGTTACAGAATTTTTAATAAAAGAATACAAATCAGAAATGACATTAGAAGAATCTAAAATATTAGCCATTGCTGCAATTTTAGTAAGTAATGATACAGCTAATTCTGAACAAATTAAAATTTGCCAGATTAAATCTGATACTAAACGATTTGAGGTTATAGATAAAAATCAGGTTACAGATTTGTTACGATCTGCAACAGAAAAATATCATATTGAAAAAAAGTGAACATTATAGTTTTGTAATTATGGAGCAACGTTAGTTATTGAATTTATCAATTGCTATACCTGATTCATCACTACTAGATGAATCAACCATTTTAAACAAAACTAAAAAAATATCAATAATTGCAAGAGCGTGTGCAATTTTTAAAATAAATCAGATTTTTATTTACCAAGATGGAAAACAGAATAAAAATGATTCAGCGCTTTTATCAACATCATTAAAATATTTAGAAACACCACAATATTTTCGTAAAGAAATATTTCCAAAAACACAATTACTGAAATATGCAGGTGTACTACAACCACTGAATATTTCTAGTCATATAACAACATCAAATCAAAAAATGATAAAAACAGGTGATGTACGTGATGCACTAATTATAAACTACAAGGGAAAAAAATTTCTAAACATTGGAACAAACAAACTTATTCAATATTTTGGAAAAATGAAATCTGGTACAAGAATTGCCATACAAATTAAAACTACACAACCGGAACTTACAGCAAAAGAGATTTCAAGAGAAGATATTAAAGATTATTGGGGATACAGTGTAAAAGAAAGATCTAATTTACTTTCTATTTTATCAACATGGAAAGGCAAAATAATTCTAACGTCAAAAAAAGGAAAAAATTTTACCGTATTAGACGCAAAAAAAATGATTGAGATAGATGAACCAATACTTATTGTGTTTGGAACTACGAATAAGGGAATTCATGATATTTTAGGTACTGATATTAAGAAAATCCAAAATTCTAAGATCTTCAACTTTTTCCCAAATCAGGCAACACAAACTGTACGTCTTGAAGAAGCAATATTAGGAATATTATCAATAATTAACATTCTTAATTATAATTAATATCTAGTATTGAACTATCTAAAATAATGGTTGCAAAAAAAAAATTTTTAATTTTGGCGATGGCAGTTGGGTTTATTGGGCTTGCTTTAGGAAGTTACACAATATTTTTGTCAATTAATAATATCATTAAACCATAAGATCTATTACAAAAAAAAAACAATTAAAATTCTAGTAGGTATATAATGGGGTTAACGACTTTTTTCGTTTGTTATGGGTCATAGAAGACATAGTGCACCACGTAGAGGTAGTCTTGCATACCTACCTAGAGGTAGAGCTAAAAGTTTTGAAGCTCGAATTAGAGCATGGCCTAAAGTTAACTCAGAGGAACCAAAATTATTGGTACATGCAGGATTCAAAGCAGGATGTGTACAAATAGTAAATATTGACGATCGTGAAAAAACACCCAACTATGGAAAGCAGCTTGTTAGCCTTGGTACAGTAATTGTGACACCGCCAATTCTGATTGTAGGGATAAGAGGGTATTCAAAAGATCAAGATGGTAAGCATGCACAATTTGATTTGTATGCTGATAATCTACCAAAAAATATTTCTCAATTATTCAAGCTAAAAAACAAAGAAGATTTGTTGGAATATTCAGAAAAAATATTCAAAAAAATTAAAGAGATTTATGCCATAATTGCTGTTATTCCTAGAAATGCTGGTTTAGAACAAAAAAAACCATACATTTTTGAAGCATCTGTAAAGGGCGGAAATATTAAAAAACAATTTACATTTGTGAAAGAGCTTTTAGGTAAAGAAGTAAAAATTGATCAAGTTTTTGAATCAGGTGATACTGTTGATACAGCTGCAATTACTAAGGGTAAAGGTTGGGAAGGTCCTATTACAAGATGGGGAGTGAAAAGGAAACAACATAAATCAAGAAAAAGTGTTAGAGAAGTAGGTTCTCTTGGTCCTATATCTCCACAATATGTAATGTACACTGTACCGAGAGCAGGTCAACGTGGTCTTCATCAAAGAATAGAATATGACAAAAAAATTATGGTTATGGATAACACTGAAAATATAAAATATGAGATAAATCCAAAAGGGGGCTTCAAACATTTTGGAAATGTTAACGGAGATTTTATTATAGTACGTGGGTCTGTGCCAGGAACCTATAAGAGATTAATTAAATTACGAACACAGATACGAAACATGCCAAAAAAGATAACCAAACCAAATATTTTAGAGGTGGTTGTCTAATGAATGTACCAACATTTACTATAAATGGAACAAAAGAAGATGATATAGAATTACCGTTAGTGTTTTCAACCATATTTAGAAAAGATTTGATCAGTAAATCATTTACTCACCTGACTTCACATAAATTTCAGCCACAGGGAACACATCCAACAGCTGGTATGGATGTTGTTGCAAGATCGAATGACCCACCAACTGGTCAGGGAAGATCAAGAATTGCTAAGATGCTTGGAGGTGGAGGTGGACGTCAAGGTCAAGCGGGTGGAGTTGCCTCAGTGAAAGGTGGAAGACAGGCACATCCTCCTAAAGTACAAAAAGTAATTTTTAAGAAATTAAATAAAAAAGAAAATAAACTTGCGTTATGTTCAGCAATAGCTGCAACGCAATCAAAAGAAATTATTAAATCAAGAGGACACAAAATTGAAAATCTAAAAACATTTCCTATTGTTATATCTGATGATATAGAATCTATTACAAAAACTAAAGAAGCGTTAAAAGTATTAAATTCTTTAAATTTAATGCAAGATGTTGATAGGTTAAAATCACGAAAAGCTAGGTCTGGAAAATCCTTACTGCGGGGAAGAGGTGCAAAAATTGGTAAAAGTGTATTATTTGTTGTATCAAACTCAAAACGATTGTCAAATGCGTGTGGTGCAATTCCTGGAGTTGAGGCGCGTGCGGCTAAAGATTTGAGTGTATTAGATCTGGCTCCAGGCGGAGTCCCAATTAGATTAGTTGTATACTCAAAAAGTGCATTAAAAGAAATTGAAAAAATTAAGTCGCCTCATTTAGAATTACTGGTGAATGTTATATGAAAGTAAGACTTGCAAATAAAATTATTCTAAATCCATACATTACAGAAAAAACATTTGAGTTAGTAGAAACTGAAAAAAAAATTTGCTTCATTGTAGAAAAAACAGCTACAAAATTGGCAATAAAAGATGCAATAAACACTCTTTATGAACAAAAAGCTATAACAGTTAATACAGCAAGAACAATTTATGGCAAAAAAGCATTTGTGGAATTTGAAACTGTTGATATTGCAAGAGACTTGGCAACCAAAATAGGAATGCTATAATATGGACCAAAAAACGTCTTTAACAGAAAAATGGTGAAAATGGTTGGTTAAACAATTTACGTACCGTGGGTTATCGCAAAAAGAATTAGAAGAAGTACCATTAGAAAAATTGCTTAAATTATTTCCTGCACGTGCCAGAAGATCATTAACCAGAGGAATAAACGATGGTAAAAGAAAATTGATTGGAGAGATTAAAGCCACAAAAGCGGGCAAACTAAAGACTGTCATTAACACCCATCTTCGTGATTTACTTGTTTTGCCATATATGGTAGGTGTAACTGTAAATGTTTATTCAGGTAAAGAATTTGTTCCTGTAACTATAACTACGGAAATGATTGGACATTATTTAGGAGAATATGTGATTACAAATAAACGTGTAAGTCATGGCGCGCCAGGAGTAGGAGCATCAAGATCTAGCTTGTATGTACCATTAAAGTGAGAAATATGCCTCAACGTTACTATGCCTTTCAATATTTTGATGCGACTAAACATGTTCGTGCTGCGATAAGAGAAAAAACAATTTCTCACAAACATGCTAGAGAAATAGCTACTGCAATGAAGGGATTATCACTTGAAAAAGCTAGAGACTATCTGCTTGATGTAACAAATTTTAAACGAAGTATTCCGTTTGGAAGATATAAGAACCAAGTGGGGCATAGATCTGACCCTGGAACAATGTCAGGCAGATATCCACAAAAAGCTGCAACAGAAATTTTAAAATTATTAGATAATTTAGAATCAAATGCAGAATACAAAGGAATGGATTTGGATAGACTCAAAATAATCAATGCAACTGTACATAAGGGCAGACTGCTCAAACGAAATACACCACGAGCAATGGGTAGATCTACAGCTAAAAATGATGCGATGACTCATGTAGAAATTGTTGCACAAGAGGCATAACAAATGACACAACTAAAAAATGTAATCAAGGATAATTATAATATGATGCTTCTTAATGATTTTCTTCGAGAAGAGATTAAAGAGGCTGGATTTCATAAAGTAGAAGTTTCAAAAACTCCTTCTGGAACAAGAATTACACTTTATGTTACTAGACCAGGAATTGTTATAGGTAGAAAAGGATCAGGTATTAAACAGCTGACAGAAAAAGTTGAGTCAGACTTTGGGTTCAAAGATCCTCAAATTTCAGTTGAAGAGGTTCAAAAAGCAGAATTATCACCAAGTGTAATGTGCAACAGAATGGCAGCACATATTGAACGTGGAACCGCATTTAGAAGAGCGACTATGTGGACAATGAATCAAGTAATGGAGGCTGGTGCAATGGGTGTTCAAATAACAATTTCCGGAAAATTACGTGGTGATCGTTCCGCTTTTGAAAAACACGTACAAGGTGTTCTTCCAAGAGCTGGCGAATATGCAAAAAACGTAGTTTCTGAAGATATTGTTCACGTAAAAACGAAGATGGGATTGATTGGAATCAGAATTAGAATTGCAAACAAAGAAAAAATAGTCCCTGAATTTAAATTGGAAGAAACATTAAAGCCAGAAACTGAAGAAACGAAAGAAATGGAACAAAAAGATGTAGCAAAAACTGAATCAGAGCAAATAAAAATTGAGGGAGAAAAAATGAAATCACTTGAAACTTTAGAGGAAGAAGAGCAGAGGCTAAAATAATGGTGCGGTTAAGAAATAAAGTAATCATAGAAATGAATGAAAAAGATCTTTACGATAGACTGAAACAAATTCGTGCAGATCTTTTTAAACTTAATGTAGAATCGAAAAAAGGTACGCTACGAAAAGAAAGCGGTAAGCTTAAACCACATCGAAAAAATATTGCAAGAATACTGACTAGGATTAATGAGTTGAAAAAGAAATGACGAAGAATATAGGATTACCAGTAAAGGAACCAAAGAAAGAAGCAGTAGAAAATGAAAGTAATAACCCATTTAATGGTTCTTTGACAATACGTGGCAAACTGTTTGAAGGAATTGTTATAAATGCAAAAGCAAAAGGAACCGCTGTTATTCAAAAGGAATCTCCAATTTATTTCACAAAATTTAAAAGATTTGGACGAAGTAAAAATAAAATTCATGCACATGTTCCATCTAACCTGACTGTACAAGTAGGAGATTATGTTGTAGCTGCTGAATGTAGACCGGTCTCAAAATCAGTTTCTTTTGTTGTTGTTGAGGTTAAATCATAATGTCCCAGGGAAGAAGTCGTGGAAAAGCTTCCAAAGGAGTTGTGGAATTTAGACCGCGTGTGACCAGAGTCATTCCAGTTGGTGCACGGATTGTATGCGCTGATAATTCCGGTGCTAAAATACTGGAAGTTGTTAACGTTCACAAATACCACACAAGACTATCAAGGTTGCCAGCTGCGGCAGTTGGTGACTTTTGTAATGTTGTTGTAAAAAAAGGACCTGCGGAGTTAAGAAAACAAGTACATGGTGCAGTTATTATCAGACAAAAATACGCAATCAGAAGATTAAATGGAATAAGAGTATCATTCGAAGATAATGCAGCTGTGATAATTACAGCTGATGGTGAACTTAAAGGAACTGACATTAAAGGACCTGTAGCTGTAGAAGCATCTGAAAAATGGCCAAGAATAGCTAATCTGGCATCAATGGTGATCTAGATGAAACCAACCAAAATTAGAAATAGGAAAATTTATCGAGCTATGAACCAAACTGTAAGTAAACAAATTTGTGCTGCATTATCAAAAGATCTACGTAAAAAATACCCACGTCGTAGTGCTAGAATTTTGATTAATGATACAGTCAAAGTGATACGTGGTGAATACAAGGGTCTTACTGGTAAAGTTGCTAAAATCTCAACTGAAAGTAATAGTATTGCTATAGAAGGCAATAAAAAAGAAAAATTGAAAGGTGAAAAAATTGATGTGTATATTCATTCTACAAATATGATTATAACATCATTAAATACGGATGATAAATGGCGTCTCAAAATATTAGAAAAAAAATCAAAGTCAAATATTAAAGCAATGAAAGAAGAGGCTAAAAAGAAAAGTGAAGTTAAATCAGCAGATGAAAAGAAAAGTGAAGTTAAATCAGCAGATAAAAAGAAAGATCTCAAAGATGGTATTAAGGACCGGGTGAAAAAATAATGGGTTCAATAGCGGGTAGTAAAAAACTAAAGCGACAAATGGCTCCCATGTTTTGGGGGATAAATAGAAAGGAGAAAAGATTTGTTATTACAGTTAGACCTGGCTCACACGCAAAAAATAATTCAATTCCTAGCGCTGTTTTATTACGTGACACATTAAAAAAAGTAAAAACACTAAGAGAGGCTAAATCTTCAATATATGGCGGTAAGGTAAAAGTTGATGGTGTTACACAAAAATCTCTTCATCATTCTATTGGTTTAATGGATACGATAGAATTAGAAGGAACCACAGATATGTATAGATTGGTACCCAAAGATGGGCGTATACTTGTACCAATAAAAATTAATGCAACTGAAAAATCTAAAAAACTTGTTAAAGTAAAAAGTAAAACAAGTATTAAAGGTGGAAAAACACAAATTGGATTTCATGATGGAAGAACGATAATTACTGATACAAATGTAAATGTTAATGATACATGCTTATTACAAATTCCTGAACAAAAAATTTTAGAAACGATCAAGTTTGAAAAAAATTCTCAAGTAATTATAACAAATGGAACAAATGCTGGGCATATTGGACCTATTAATGAAATTAAGCAGGGTACATTTACACTGCCAAAAAGAATTAGCCTTCTTATAGATGATAAAGCGATTGAAATTCCTGCAAACATTACTATGGTGGTTGGAAAAGAAAAACCGCTAATACAAATTGAGTGATAATATGTCTCAACAAACTCAAAATTTGATGAAAAAAATTTCAGTGGCTAAGGTTGTTTTAAACATGGGAGTTGGGAAATCGGGTGAACCAATAGAAATAGGAAAAAAAACCCTCGCCCAAATAACTGGAAAAAAACCAAATACAAGAAATGCAAAAAAATCACATAGGGATTGGGGAGTCAGAAAAGGAGAACCTATTGGTGTTGCTGTAACTGTTAGAGATAATGATGCAACAGAATTATTAAAAAAACTATTAGAAGTAAAAGACAATCAAATTGCAGAAAAAGCATTTGATAACGAAGGAAATTTATCATTTGGAATAAAGGAGCATATTGATATTTCTGGAATAAAATATGATCCTAAGATAGGTATTCTAGGTTTAGAAGTTTCAATATCATTAGCAAGACCTGGATTTAATATTAAATTTAATAAGCGTAAAGCAAAGGTTGGAAAAAATCATAGAATAACTAAAAATGATGCGATTAAATTTTTAACTGAAGAATTTGGGGTGAAAGTTGTATAATGGTCAAAGATAGATCATTTGGAGATCGTGGAACCGGTTATACACCAAGAAATGAAAGAAAAATTGGAAGAGGTTCTAGATGGTGTAAAAGATGTGGTGATTATACAGCAGTTATTCAAAAGTATGACCTATACTTATGTAGACGTTGTTTCAGAGAGGTAGCAATTTCTTTAGGATTTAAAAAAAATGGATAGATGAAATATGCCAACAACTAATATTATAGCAAATCTATTTACAACATTATTCAATACTGAAGATCGAAGAAAGAATAATTGCGTTGTTATACCTACATCAAAACTTGGGATGGAAGTACTCAAAACTTTAAAGAATGAAGGATATATTGGAGACTTTGAATATATTGATGATAAGCGTGGAGGAAAATTTAAGATCCAACTTTTAGCAAAAATTACAAAGTGTGGAGCTATTACACCAAGATTTAAAGTGAAAAGAGATGAATACAGTACTTGGGAGCAACAATTTCTTCCAGCGTACAATAGAGGAATATTACTTGTAACTACAAATCAGGGTGTGATGTCACATAAAGAAGCTGTAAATAAAAATATTGGAGGGTTTTTGATAGGATATGTCTACTAAGCAAATAGAAAACTCTGCAGTAGAAATTCAAATACCTAATGATGTTAAAGTAAATTTAAAGGGTAGTATGCTACATGTCCAAGGACCATTAGGTAATGTATATAAAAATTTTAAGAAAATTCCAGTTCTTATTGAAATAAATGATAGCAAAATACTTCTTAAAAAAACAGGTGAACGAAAAAAATATCAAGCCATACTTAACACATCTAAATCATTAATCCAAACACTTTGTACAGGTGTTGTTGATGGATTTACAATAAAAATGAAAATTGTCTATTCACATTTTCCTATCACTATTAAGGTAGAAGGCAAAAATGTTTTAATTGAAAATTTTCAAGGAGAAAGAGCACCAAGAATATCAATGATAAGGGGAGAGACAAAAGTTGCTGTGAAAGGAGATGATGTCATAATAACTGGACCGGTTTTAACAGATGTTTCACAAACCGCTGCAAATATTCAATTAAAATCAAAGGTAAAAAATAAAGATCATCGTGTGTTTCTAGATGGCATTTACAAATTTTCTCAATCAAAAGGAATTGAAAAATAACACGATTTATTGTTTTTTCTTCTGATCATAAGGATTAAATCGCTTTTGACGAGGTTACAATCTATGCCGCCCTAGCTCAGCGTGGTAGAGCGTCGGACTGTTAATCCGTTGGTCGTCAGTTCAAGTCTGACGGGCGGCGCCTAATATTTCTAAATTCGAATTTAGAAATATTGATCGATTGAACCTAAATGGTGTATGGAATTAGACTGTAACGATCTAATAGATGATCGCATATTAGTAATAATGCAGGAGGTTTACAATGGCCAGAACTAAAAGGGCCAATCGTTATTGTGTTGATTGTGGTTCTAGGTTAGTTTACTACCCACGTTTATCAAATCCAAAGGCTCCCAATGAATATAGGGTACTAGTTTATGCGTGTCCAGATTGTAGTAATGATTTTGATAGACCAAAAATGTTCTCAATAAAGAGAAACCAGGTTGAAAATCCTCTTGAAACGGTAGAAATTGAGATAAAACAAGTACAAAAACAACTTCAAAATAATCCAAAAAAATAACAAAGTACGTATGGAACCTGAAAGACAAAGAAGTAATTGGTGGTATCTCTTACCGATCTTTCTAGGAATAATTGGTGCTATAATTGCATATTTCGCATTAAGAAATGATGATCGGCAAAAGGCAAAAAATTGCCTTTATCTTGGGCTAATATTGGGTGCTATAGGAATCTTTTTTCAGATTTTATTTGCAGAAATTCCAATTGAAGAACAATTTGGTGTAAATATCTAAAAATTTCCAAAATAATGCATACAAGGGGAATTATCCAATTTCATGCGTAAATGTTCAACCCCACCTATAGATCAAGTCATTTACGAATAATGTGATTTTATCAAAAACAGTGATTTTAGTGGGGGGTTGAGCATTTGTTCGTGGATATACGATCCAAACACAAAAACACCCTGCTGGACCATATACAAACCGGTCATTGTTTTTTGCTAGGAATAAACATTCAACCCCCCCTTTTTTTATGAAAAAACATGATCGAAGATGAAATTTTTGTCAAAAAAAGACAGTAATTAAGCAAAAATTGATGACTAGAGCTACATAAGACACAATGTTTTAGGGGGAAAATAATGGCAACATCTAAAGCAAAACGTAGTGCTGCTGCTAAAAAGGCTGCACGTACGAGAAAAAGAAACGCTGCCGCTAAAACTGCAAAAAGAAGTGCAGCTGCAAGGCGAAGAAAGCGCTCTACCGGTGGTAAGAAGAAAGGCGGAGCCAAGAGAAAAGCACCTAAGAGAAAAGGCGGAGCCAAGAGAAAAGCACCTAAGAGAAAAGGCGGCGCTAAGAAGCGAAAAAGATAAGCAATCTTTTACGTTGATAGCCCCTTTTTTATTTTTTTAATTAAATCTAAGAAGACTTACTGCCTTAACATGTAATATTTCTAAATTCGAATTTAGAAATATTGTAAATCTTACCCTTGATTCATGCTAATTGAAGGCAAAATGTATACATGCCCAGGCTTAATTTTAAAGATTATACGTTTTTCATTAATTCTTTTAAATGGATATTTTTCCAAATTCATGTATTTCTTGGCTAATTGATCAGCATGAGTATAATCATAATCTGGAATAATTTCTATGACTGTACCCCTAATGGTAGTCATATTAAGAGGATTATCATGAGCCACTACACATACTGCTACACGTGAATCATGTAATACGTTTCTATGTTTTATTCTGCCTTCAGCAGTATTTACCAAAATATGACCATCCTGGTAATCACCCCAAACAGGGGTAAGTTGAGGGGAACCATCTAAATTGATTGTTGCAATAAAAATAAGATTTTTTTCCTGAAATAACCTCTCGACTTTTTGATCCATAAATTAGTTAAAAAAATCTAGTATTTATTCGAGTATTTTTTTAGATCAATATGAAAATCGAGATTCCATTCAGTGGCCATAAAAATATACTCTCATTACACAAAAAGACCATAGAAATCACAAAGGATAATGAATTGACAGTTAATGGTGATTGCATTGTTGGCACAAATTCTAGACTGGCATGCATAGATCTACCAAAAAAATTCAAAAAAAAGATACAAAACCCGAATACAACGATTACGTTTACTATTGTAGCTGATGACTATTCTTTTTCAATACACGGAAAGGGATCAGAAAAACTAACGCTAAAACATCCAAATGATATAGTGCTACGTAAAAGTGCGTTCACATGTTCTAGAACAATTGCTATAAAATGTGACAAAGCTTCAGACGATATACCAAGAGAAATAATAAAAAAACTTCAAAACCCAAAAACTAGTGGAAAATTAGTTATAGAAATAAAATAATTACTTTTTTTCTAACAAATTAGTCATAGCTCTATTGATAATTTCCATAATGATGAAGTTGTTGTAATTAATTTGTTGTATTTTACGTGTTTTTGAAAAATTTTTTGAAAGTGAACTGACTAATTTATTGAGCTTTAACGATGTTTTTGATATAAGATTTGAATAATTTTTATCAAAATCTGATGGTAATGTAAAATCTAAAAGTTTAGTGGAAGAGCCATAATATTTTGTTATTGCACCTCGAGCTTCTTCCATTTTGACTATTTCAATTAGGCCAGAATCTTTAAGGATTTCAACATGATGACGTATTGTTGTAACCGCTTTTTTGTAACCGAATTTTTTAAGACGACGAGTAATTTGTTCAACATTCAATTGTTTTTTATGCAACAACTGCACAATTTTTCCTCTAATTGGATCATTAAGCGCTTTGAATACATCATAATTCGCTAACATAATCCTATCAATCGTTATCTCTCTATCCATCAATATTGACATGTATTACGTAGAGATCTGTTGTTAAAAGAGAATTATGTTTATGTTTACTAACCATTAGCAATAATTTATTAATGCTACTAATATTATTATTATATTACTAATATATTAGTAATGGTTAAATATTTTAAAAATAAAAATTGAGCTAAAGCGTATTAGCAGTCAGTCGCTCATAAGCGGTGACATACCGTTTAGTCATTTTAGAAACCAAGTCAGATGGAATAGAAGGGGCGATAGGTTCTTCACCACATGAACGCGCGTCATCAAATTTTTTCTGATAGCCGTTTTCAATCAACCAATCACGTAAAAGCTGTTTATCGTATGCTTCTTGTGTTTCACCAATCTTGTATGCATCTTTTGGCCATAAACGAAATTCATCTGGACCGATTGAATCAGCCAAAATTATTGCATTATTTTCTTTTCCAAATTCTAATTTTAGATCCGCTAGAATGAATCCAGCATTATCAGCAATCCTAGCCATTTTTTCATAGATTTTGATTGATTCTTCTGATAACCAATCATATTCATCGTTAGTAACAAGTTTCTGCGAAATTACTTCTTCCCTATTTACTGGCATGTCATGCGCTGATTTAGTTGTAGGATCAAAAATTGGGCTTGGCAATTTAGCAGCAAGATCTGTTTGTGTACCATCTTCTAATGAAATTTTTCCATCCTTCCATCGTGAAACTAAACTACCATAAAAATAACCACGCACAACACACTCAATTGGAAGCATCTTAAGTTTTCTTACTACAATTTCTGTATCTGATTTTCTTTCTACAAAATGATTAGGCACACCAAGTTTCTTAAACCAATATTCAGCAAATTTGCAAAGAACTTCCCCTTTTTTTGGTATCTCATCTTTAAATTTTACATCATATGCTGAAACACGGTTACTGAATTTGAAAAGTAATTTATCATCTTCAGATTCGTAGATGTCTTTAACTTTACCAGAGGTTAAAAATTTCAACTGTGATCAGTGTGTATTGATGTTATTCGTTATATGTAAATTAAGAGCCCATCATTCCAGGCATTGCTATTGGTTCTCTATACGCTTTATACACATCAACATTGCCATCTGCAGTTACTCGTACAAATTGTAAGCTATTCCCATCTGGTGGTGACAGTATCATAGTTTTACCAGGTTTTAATATTGAAATAAAATCTTTGTCGCCATCACCATAATCAATCGTAATATTTGTTAAAGGTTGATTACCTGTATTTTGTATCATAACACGAGCTATAACAAAAAGACTTTGCTTTTCTTTTGTGGGATCAACCAAAATTGAGTTATCAGAAGTTACAGTAGAACCAGGAAATGCCATAGTAATTACTAAAATTATAACAGCAATAGCGCCACCAATGCCACATCCTATCAAAATATTTTTTTGTGATAAAATATTTGTTTGTGATTTTGCAGGAAATGTCATCCTGTTTCAGAAAACAATACTATCCTATAAGGTTAAAATTAATCATAAAATTCCACAATGTTCATCATCTTTCTGGCTCCATCATTAAGAGGAATGATTTCTTCTGTCTCAATATTCACATTCCAAATATACTCATGCACAGCATTGTATGTCTTGAATGTAAAATGAACTTCATAAAATGCATGACCTGCACTTCTTGCAGCCTCTTCCACAGAAACTGTTAACATTGTATCATTATGTTTGAGTATTTTTTCGCTAGGATATGCATTTTCAATCTGTGTTATTATGGTATCAAATAAATTAAAACCATCATCATCAGTACCCTTATACGATTTTATTATATTCCAAGAAGTATTTTGCTCGTCTGTAAGTTCTGAGACTGGTAATTCTAGTGGTGGCATCTCTGGTGCTGTTGACGGAATAACCCAAACAACAACTCCCACATCATTTTGTGCAATCATATCAGGAACAATAAAAACAACAAAAAAAACTGCAGCCATAAGATAAATGAAAGACCTCTTTTTTAGAAATTTTTTCAGAGCAGATTCTTTTTTGATTTTTTTGTCTTCCTCTCGTTTATCCTTTCGTTCTTCAACCATATTACAACTAATTTATTAGAAATGATGCTAAAAAAACCTAACTTGAAAACACATTAAACTTATTATTTGTTTTCCCGAATTTTTTCTGCGCATTCTTTCTGTTCCGTAAAGGAATGCTCTCTAAGTGGTTTGTGACAAATTTTGCATAATGGATCCTGTGGACTCCCAGACTTTGGTGGTTCATTCATCAATTTTGACCAATAATAATATCACATAATATAAAATAAAGATAGATATTTGGTGGTTATTTACAAAATTCGATGGTAAAGGCTGTCTGTAAAGATTATGGATTCGACTGTGATTTTGTTTGTGAAGGTGATCTTGATTCAGTTATAGATGACTTTGGGAAACATTGTACCGAAGAACATGGAATTGAATATCAACCAGAAACCCTAACAAAATTCTTGATGAATAAGTAACTAGTCAACTAAAAATTATAGATTTTCTTGCTCTGAAATTACAGAAAGAGTTGTAGTTGTGTTAACATTTTTAACTTTTCTTATTTTTTTTGTAATAATTTTTTCAATTTCCTTTTCTGATGCCGCTTCAATTTTTACAAGAATGTCATAATATCCAAAAGTACCTTTGGCTTCTTTAACTATGTCAAATTTTAGCAAATCACGCAATACTTCCATTTCATGACCAATAGTACTTTGAACCAGTACATACGCAATATTCATTTACTGTTCTCCGTCTGTAGCTTAGTTTTAAAAACTGGTTTTATCCCTAATGAAGAATAATCGCCCGTTACACATGTAAAACACATAGAATCTATTGGAATACCAATTGCACGTGAAAGATTTTCGGGATCATTATAACCAAGAAAGTCAGCACCGATATCATTTCGCACTTTTTCTATAATCTGTACATCTGAATAATCCTTACCGTCAGTATATGTTGCAAGTTCTTCTTGTGACGGAAAATCTATACCAGCAAAGCATGGAAATTTAATCGGTGGATATGTTATAACAAGACTAATCTTACGTGCACCACCCTTTCGTAATGCGTTAATAATTGCACGAGAGCTAGTACCACGAACTAAACTATCATCAACAACAACAACATGTTTATTCTCAATAATTTCTTGAATGGGAATAATCCATCTGTTGATTTCTATTCTATCAGCTTGATGTGGTTCAATAAAACTTCGAAGTGGACCTTTTTTACTATACCGGTCTTTTAATAATCCCTCATCAAAAGGAAGACCAAGTTCTTGCGCATAACCTAACGCAGCTGGTCTAGCTGAATCGGGAACAGGAATAACTAAATCAGCATCTTTGAACGGAAATTTTTTTGCAAGATATCGACCAATATTTTTTCTGGCCACGTATATGTTAGAACCTTCCATTTTACTTGCTGGGTGTGCAAAATATGTAAACTCGAAAGAACAATGAGCTCTAGATGTTTCAGTTGAAAACATTTCAGTTTCAATACCATTTTTACTTAATTTGATAAGCTCACCTGGTATGACATCACGTTCTAACTTAGCACCAATAGCAGACAACGCTGAAGATTCGGATGCAATGATATGTGTTTTACCGTCTACTTTTTCTCCCATAACCATTGGTCTGAATCCTTTTGGGTCACGCGCTGCAAAAACAGAAGAATCGTCAGAAAGAAAAGTGAAACAGTATGATCCCACCATATCATTTTTTAAAATTGATAGTGCTTTACCAAGATTGCCTTTTTCAGAAATCAGAGAAACTAAACGTTGTGCTACAACTAAAGTATCACTTGCATGTTGTGGCGTAAACGAGCATCCACCGACCATATTGGAAAGTTCCTCTACATTGGAAATTGTTCCGTTATGTGCAATACATAGATCCTTTACTTTTAGTGGTTGGGCATTCTGTAAATTGCTTTTACCAATAGTAGAATATCTAACATGACCGATTGCAGCAAATGATGAATATTCTTCAGAGATTTTCTTAAATTCAGAGGCAGATGAAGAAACTAAGCCTAATTTTTTTAAGGGCGTCTTATTAGGTACTGCAATTCCCCATGCTTCTTGTCCCCTATGTTGCAAAGCACGCAATGAATCAATAAGCATAGGAATAACATTAATTCCATCTTGGCTGAAAATTCCAACAACGCCACAATTTTCCTTAACCATGTTTCAATAAATCCTCCAACCCATTGAAATACCTTTTTTGTGCCAGATCAATTCTAAATTTAACTAGATTTTTTGATTTATGCTTAATAATGATTTGATCGCCAGAATATTTTCCTAAAACAGCAAATGCAATTTTTTTCTTAGAAAGAATGTGATTTACTTTTTCAATATTTTTTTTATTAATTACTAACAAATAACGAGAATGACTTTCCGAAAATAATATTTTCTCGGAACTAAGATTTTCTTCACATGGTATTTTTTCAATATCAATAGTACATCCAATGTTCCCAAAAATTGAAAGTTCGGATAGTGCTATAGAAAGTCCACCTTTTGAACAATCATGCACTGATTTCACAAGTTTATTTTTTATTAACGATAATACTGCAAGCATGTTAATTTTGGAATCCGTAAAATTAACTCTTGGACAAACTCCACCAATAAATCTGTGAATATACTCAAAATATTCAGAACCGCCAAGTTCGTCCTTTGTATCACCAATAACTACCAAGTAATCATCATTATTTGGAGAGACGGACAAAAATGGAGTTTTGTCTTTAATCCCTAAAACACCAATAAGCGGCGTTGGTTTAATTGGACCTGAAGGAGTTTCATTGTAAAAACTTACTTTGCCGCCAACACATGGTATCCTAAGAAATTTTGCATATTCAGTCAATCCCTCAAGTGATTCCATAAATGTCCAAAATATTTCTGGATCCTCAGGATTGCCAAATTGAAGATGATCAACCATTCCAATTGGATTAGCACCGGTACAAATAACATTTCTGCATGCTTCCTCAAAACAACCAATTGCACCTTGTCTAGGATCAAGATAACAATGTTTAGGATTACCATCAATTTTTGCTGAAAGAAATTTTCCATTATCTAATCTTAAAACAGATGCATCAAAACCTGGTTTTACAACAGTTCTAATTCCAACCTCATGATCATATTGCTGAAAAACCCAGTGTTTACTTGCAATGTTTGGACTAGATAATAATTTCAGAATTATTTTTGAGTAATCCAAAGTTTTTTTTACCTTATTTTCTTTTTTAATTTGTAACAGATATTTTGGTTTAGTTTTTTTCCTATCAAGTAATGGTGCCCGTGCAACAAATTCCGCTGGGAGTAAAGCTAATGTCTTCTTAGCCTTCTTTACATGCATCATTTTATCATTCTTAACATGTCCAATTGTTGAGCATGTTACTCTGAATTTGTTACAAATTTGCCTTAGTTTTGGTAGTTTTTGCTTGCTTGTAATTATTAACATTCTTTCCTGTGATTCGGAAATCATTATTTCGTCAGGTAACAATCCAGATTCTCTAGTATGTACATTGTTAACATCTAGTTCAATTCCAATTCCTAAACTTTCAGCAATTTCAGAAACTGCGCACGATAATCCACCACCTCCCAAATCTTTCATTGCGTTAATGCAATTTTCGTTTCTTGCTTCAAGAATTGTTTCTATGATTAATTTTTCAATGAAAGGATCGGGAATTTGTATTGCTGATCTATCCTCACCTTCCAAGGAATCAGATGCAAATTGTGATCCACCTATTCCATCACGACCTGTAGAACCTCCTATAAGAACAACCAAGTCTCCTTTACATGCATGATTTTTTATCAGTCTATTTTTTTTTCCAAACCCTATTGCAGCAACATCAACCAACGCATATCCTTTGTAACTATCATCAAATTCAACTTCGCCACCAATAGTTGGAATGCCTAAACAATTTCCATAATCAGCAATTCCTGAAACTGCATTTTTAAAAAGCCAACGTGCATGCGTATCATTTTCAATATCACCAAAACGCAATCCATCAAGTATTGCAATAGGTCTGGTTCCAGTTGACAAAATATCACGAATTACACCACCTACGCCTGTTGCTGCCCCACCAAATGGTTCAACAGCTGATGGATGATTATGACTTTCAATGTGTACAGTAACAACATAACCGCCACCAACATCTAAAACACCAGAATCATACCCCTTCTCAGATATTACATTTAGACCTGTAGTTGGAAGCATCTTCAGGTGTTTTTTTGATGACTTGTATGAACAATGCTCTGACCATTCTGCTGCAATAATTTGTAATTCTGTTTTTGTTAATTTTCTTTTAAGTACATCTTGAATATGCTTAGTTTCGTGTTTTTGCAGACTCAATTTTTAACTCCCAATGTATGTATCAACGATTCAAAAATTAATGATGAAGGTTTGTTATCTAGTGGATTGATCAATTTTTCAGCCGCACGCTCAGGATGTGGCATCATCCCAACAACATTACCGTCCTCATTACATATGCCAGCAATTTGTTCTACAGAACCGTTAACATAATCTTCATATGCAAAAACAATTTGATTATGTTTTTTTAGATCATGCATTAATTGGGAATCAACATAATATCGTCCCTCGCCATTTGCAATTGGTATTGGTATTTTCTGATTCAATTGTAACTTATTTGTAAACGGGGTTTTGTTATTTTTTACAATTAAATTTGTCCATTGACACATAAAATTTAGTGACTCATTTTTTAGCAAAACCCCTGGTAATAAATTAGATTCAACCAATATTTGAAATCCGTTACAAACTCCTAAAATTGGAATTCCTTTATTGGCCAGTTTTTTAACATCATTAATTACTGGACTATGTGCTGCTATCACACCTGCACGCAATCTATCACCATATGAAAATCCGCCTGGTAAAACAACTGCATCAATATTATTCGGTAAACCTTTCTCATGCCAGTAATACTGTGTATTCAAATCAAAAACGTCAGATAAAACATGAAACATGTCACGGTCACAATTACTGCCAGGAAAAACTATTACCCCGACTTTCACAATTATGTTAATTATTTCACCTATAAAATTGATACACATAACCATGTTTTTATTTTGGAAAACATCAAGCCCAACATGGCACAAATTAGAGATATAATGGAAAAAAATGTTATAACTATTGAACATAATAAAACTGCATTAGATGCTGCACGCCTGATTTCTGAGAAAGATGTTAGTTTTCTAGTAATAATGAAAGACAACTCTCCAGTTGGTGTTTTATCTGAAAGTGATTTTGTTAAAAGATTAGCGGCAAATGACAAAAAGGCATCAGCTGTTATTATTTCTGAAATAATGTCAAGTAAATTCAGATGGGTGGAACCAGAAACAGAACTTGAGGATGCTATTCAAAAGATGCTTAATAACAATATACGAAGATTGATTATCCTAGATAATAACAAACTAGTTGGTGTTATCACACAAACCGATTTAACTGGATTTCTTAGAGACAAGTTATTAGTAGATAAAACAATACAAAATATTCAGAAAAACTAGTTTGTTTTAGTTTCGATTACGATATTACTTACAAGCGGATTAAATATCCTTAATTCTTGGCAAATATTCTCAACAGTTTTTTCTGCCTTTTTTTTGTCAGTTGCTTCTATCGTAAATTTTAGTATTTTTCCAACACGGATTTTTTTTATTGAATAATTTTTACTTTTTAATACTAAATCATTCAAAATTGTGTCACCCTCTGGATCACTGATATTAGGCTTATTTTCGATTATCACATGTACAACATACGTTGACATGATGAAACTTCAAGTCAAAACGTAATATGTGTACTGCCGTAATAAAATATCATGCCGAACGGCTTCTAGACCTACCTTTTTTTCTTTTATACTGTCTAGCCTTCCTTTGTTTCTTTGATGCCATACTAAAATTCCAGATAACTAGTTTTTGAACCTATACGTCAACAAAAATGTATTAGTAATGGTTGATATGAAATTGGTTACATGACTCGATTTAGATATTGGAAACTAACCAGTGATGATGCTAAAAAATTAACGCATGATGTGGAAAAAATTCTTAATTGGGAAATTAAGGGTGTGAGAAAACCTGAAAGTGATGCAAAGTTCATTGGTGTGTTTCTATATCGTAATGGAACACCATACAATTACGAAACGATAAATGGGATTGTTTACTATCATAACAATATTGATAGAAATGAATTACCAGATATAACAAAATTTCTTAAAAACCGATTTGGAGGTGAAGTAGTAGAAAAGGATGATAGAATATTCTTAAAAAATTCAAAAGAGATCTATTCTGGTAAAGAAATTGGGGAATTAGCAGAAGAATGTGACGCAAAATTCAACATAAAATCTGTTATATCAATTGAATTAGCAGACGTTACACAAGACGATCTAAATAAATGGGGCTATCCTAATTCTAAGCTTCTTCCTATCCCTGGTAAATAATTATTAATGAAAAACATAATAAGAATTTAGATGTCAGAGCTAGATGGAATTTATGAACATTTAAACGAACTCAGAACACGAGTTTTACGAGTAGTAATTGTAGTTGGAATTATAGCTGTATTTCTGATGACATTTCATCTTGAATCTATTTCATACAATGAAGTTATACTCTATTACCCTATCCCGGAACCTCTTGATAATATTGCTGCACAACTTACTAACTATTTCAAGATTAATTTGGTACCAGATGGTGTACAATTAATACAAACTGCACCAGGTCAAGCATTTTTTTCACAAATCTATATTGCTGCACTAGTTGGTCTTGTTGCCGGTACGCCAGTAATTATTAGAGAAATTGTAAGCTTTCTAAAACCTGCATTAAAGGAAAATGAGATAAACATTGGAAGGACAATTACTGCTCCTATCATGGGTCTTTTTATTTCTGGCTGCCTATTCGCGTATTTTGTTGTTATACCATTCATGTTAGAATTTTTGTACAAATATGGCGCATCATCAGGTCTTGTTACATTTTTGAATATAATGGATTTTGTCACATTCGTATTACAATTTCTATTAGCATTTGGATTATCATTTCAGTTACCTGTGATAATGTATGCTATTAGTCAGGCTGGTATGACTGATGCAAAATTTTGGCGAAAAAACATACGATATGCAATTATTGTCATTGTAATTTTTGGCGCACTAGTAACCCCTGATGGTAGTGGAGTAACAATGTGGTTTATAGCTGGTCCAATGATTGGATTGTATATAGCAGGCATGATTCTAGTAGAGCGTAAAGAAAAACAAACACTGAAGACTTAAATCTGCAATTTAGTAAATGAGATCAAATGCTTGGTGGAATGGAACTGGTAATACTTGTGGTTGTAATTGGTGTCTTAATCTTTGGTGCCGCAAAAATCCCTCAGCTTGCAAAGACGTTTGGTAAGGCAAAATCTGAATATAGAAAGGGTGAAATTGAAGGCGATAATGAATTGAAAGACTTCAAAGAAAAAAAGAATAACGAAACTTCTTAACTATACAATTTTAATTTTTTGAACCCCATCTAGTAAAAAGTTCATGTTCAATGTCAAACTGATCTAAACATTTACCTACAATATGATTTATCATATCATCAATTCCTTTAGGTTTTGTGTAAAATTCTGTAACCGGTGGAAGTATTACAACCCCCAGTCGTGCTAATTTCAGCATATTTTCTAAGTTGATAGCAGTTAACGGTGTTTCACGCACAACAAGAATCAATTTGCGTGACTCTTTTAACATTACACTAGCTGCGCGTGCAACTAATGTCTCATCGTATCCATTTGCAACACTTGATAATGTTTTCATGCTGCATGGAATAACTATCATTCCATCAGTTTTATGGGTTCCACTTGAAATGCTAGCAGCCATATTTGCTTCATCAGAACTTTCTGTTGCAAGGGATTTTACGTAATTAAGATCATGGTTAGTTTCCATTGAAATGCATTTTTCAGCCCATTGTGATATTACTAAATGAGTTTCAATGTTTAATTGTTTGAGTATTTCAAGTAATCTTATTCCATAAATAACACCAGTACTACCAGTTATTCCAACCACTAATTTCATACATTCACTTGAATACCAGATAATTTTAATGAATATGTAATAAGTGGTTAAATATTAGAATCAAGCATGTCCGTTTCTTTTTCCTTACGCTTGTTAAGCCAAATTTTTACTCCGCCAGCAGCCATACCTGAAAATAAAATTAATCCTACAAGAATCATTTCAATATTCATGTTATATTTTAGAAATGTGTTGGCTAAAAATATGCTCAACTTCATATTATGGCTACAATATAATTAAAATGTGATTAGAAGACCTGAGATTCAAAAAATTGTTAATGGTTATGATGATCTTAGAATCGCAGTTCTTGGAAGCCATTCTGCACTAGAAATAATGGATGGTGCAAAAGATGAAGGATTAGACACTATTGTTTTTTGCCAGAAAGGTAGAGAAACACCTTATCAACGATTTGATAGAATTGCCGACGAAATTAAGATCTTGAAAAAATTTAGTGAAATGTCATCAGCAAAAAATCAAAAAATGTTAAGGGATACTAGTACGATAATTGTTCCACATCGTTCCTTGACTGCATATCTTGGCTACAGCGTGATTGAAAATTCACTTAAGGTTCCAATATTTGGTAATAGGGCTTTATTTCAGGCTGAGGAGCGTAACAATAAAAAAAATCAATACTATCTACTAAAAAAAGCCAGGATAAAATACCCAAAAATTTTTAAAAATCCTAGAGACATTAACAAACCTGCTATAGTAAAAGTGCAAGAAAAAAAACGTAAATTGGAAAGAGCGTTTTTTACTGTATCATCATTTTCTGATTATAAGAAAAAATCTGAGAGTAAAATTAAACAGGGTATAATCTCAAAAAATGACTTAAAAAATGCTGTTATTGAACAGCTTGCCATAGGAACGTATCTTAATTTTAATTACTTCCATACCCCAATTTCGAAAAATGTTGACTTTCTTGGAATAGAAAGACGGCTTCAAACAAACATACATGACTATAATGCTCTTCCCGCAAAGCTGCAATTAGAACTAGATATTGATTTACAAAATATAGAAGTTGGACATACACCAGCTAGTATTCGAGAATCTCTGCTTGAAAAGGTAATCACTATTGGTGACAGATTTGTCGCTGCTGTAAAAAAAGAATATTCGCCAGGAATCATTGGACCATTTTCACTACAAAGTGTGATCACAAAAGATTTAGAAATCATTGTTTATGATGTATCACTTAGGGTTCCAGGAAATCCTATCCTTGCAACAACTAGCCCTTATACAAAATATCAGTATGGTCAAACTTTTGGTGTTGGACGTAGAATTGCCATGGAAATTAAAAAAGCATATGAAGATGACGCTTTAAGTAAAATTGTTACCTAGGCTTTCATTGTTTCCTGTAACAAATTTTTTCTAACCAATATTGGTATTTTATAAAATACAGCAAGTGCAATTGCATCAGATGCTCGATAATTTCTTAATACCAGATCTGTTTTACCTGTAAAGTAAAGATTTGCTCTAAGTGCTTGACCACTTTCATAGATTTTCACTTTAACGAGGAATATTTCATTTTCTTCACAAATTTCTTCAAGCATCTTGTAAATAGTAGGAACGGATTGCTCACCAGAATGGAAGGTTGATATGTGTTTAGCCACTTCGCCTGAAAACGCATGCATATGAAACTCTTTTCCATCATCAGATTTTAACAAAAGTAACCCCTCAATGCCATATTCATCAACAAAACCAATGTGAGTGATTTTCACTATATCATAATCCTTCTCTTGATTATCATTAATTTTCAAGACAGAAATCCTCATTTGATAGGGAAATGGCTTTCTAATAAGCATAAATTATAGTTTGTAAAAATTTTTGTTATAGATGGAAAAACATAAAACAAAAACAAATGATAGAGCGTTTATAATTATTGGTTTCGTTGTGATCGGTATAATTTTTGTATTGTATTCAAATACAAATGATTTTTCAATAACAACAGATTCGGTACAGGCTATTGAAAGACTAGCAATTGGGTTCTATGCTATTTTATTGATGTCATTTGGTACAATTGGATATGGTATTTATCGTTACCACCAACGAAAAGCTATAGAAAATACCAATGGAATTTTAACCATTATTGCTAAAACTACTATGAATTCTAAATCAAGAAAAATATTTGTTGCAACATTCATTGCTTATGGCATGTTTTTTTCCCTAACGGCAGGATTAATTGTATATCAACCTGACGTAATATTTTCATATCATTATGATGCAGTTGTTCCATCAGCACACATGAATGCATGTTGCGGAGAGCCGGGATATATGCCAACAATTATTGTGTATCTGACGGAGCATATTGGTCTACAAATAATTCCGATAAACTTGGTACTTGTTGTAGTTGTTTCATATCTTGTTGGCCTAAACACAGCACTTGCGATAAAAGCGATATCAATAACAAAAAGAAGTGGTGGTTTGACAAGTATTGGTGCTACAACTGGTTTGTTTATTGCTTGCCCGACATGTGTGAGCACATTTTTTGCTATTTTTATAGGCTCATCTAGTGCAGTTACATTTACAGTTATACTTACCCAGCTTCAAACACTGTTTGTTGGTATCACTATACCAATCCTTTTACTAACACCGATATTAATTGCAAAAAAAATGCAAAAAAAAGATGATGGTTGTACGTTAGACCCTAAAATATGACAAATCGTGTCTTAGTCACAATTAAATTAAAATTTACGAAGATTATCTAAAACTATTTTAAAAATTTCATCGGCGTCAAGTAGAATACAAGGAATATCATTTTCATTACATGCCTCACCACTTTCAGTATCACGAGTTACCAAAATCATTTTGTTTTTCTTTGCGTAACTGATCACAGAAAAATCAGTATGAAGATTCAATCCTTCAGCCCGTAATTTTTTTACACTATATGCCTCAAAACCAACTTTTGTTAGCTTTTCATCCATTCCATCGTCCATTTCATCAACTAGAATTTTTAATGGTTTTTTTACCATATTATTATCAACTTGAAGTATGATGATTTATTGGTTTATGATTAATATCAAAGGTGTGTAGACATTTTTTTAATTTTTGTTATAATTTGTAATTTTTTATTAACAGATAATTCTGGTTCCATTGTAATAAAAATAGTATATTTTTTAATATACACAGTGATTTGAGTGACATTTTCTCTTTCTGTGTGTACATAACGAACCTTACCAAGTTTCTTATCATATGCTTCACGCATTTTTCGTGCCTTAGCAGCATCCTTACAAAATTTTTCCTGTTGTTTTTGAGACTCCAATGAGGTTTTACGATCTTTCATAATTCCTTCAATTATGTTTCCTTTTAAATCAAGAATTGAAGCAAATCGCATTGCATTATTTAGTGCTAAAATATTTTCAGCTACATTGAGTAGTTGTTCGTCTTTAGTTTGGTTCATAGTACAACACAAAAATTAGACTATATAATTGAATAACCTAATTTACTTTTATACATTTTATTAGTAAATAATCAATCAATTTTTCATGCGATGTTTTTTTCATTTTCAATAACGATTTGAATAATAAATTTTCGACATATGATGGATATTGTGTTAATATGTTATTTCTTAATCTACGTCTATTTTTAATATAATAATTAGATAATGGTTCAAAAACATCGTGACCGATTTCGATTTTTTTGATTATTTTAAATTTTTTGGTTACTTTTGAGATAACAAAATCCTGCTTATAGTGTTCTGATGACCAAGTTAACGCTAAGATTCCAAGTTTTTTTACGCTTGAATTATTCTTGATTACAGGTATTGCGAATGTAAGAATGCCATTTTTTTTTAGAACACGATATGATTCAGAAATAAAATGATGAAATGGCTTAAAATGTTGTGCAGATTCAAGTGCAATTACTCTTTCCAGAGAGTTTGTTGAAAATGGTAACATTGTAGATGTAGAATTGATTTCATTAATCATGGAATTCGGTGTTTTTTTCTCAACGATTTTCTTAGCAAGTTGTAACTGAATATAATTAATATTTAGACATGAAATATTAACACCTGGATATAACTTAGCCCATATTATTGCTGGTGCAGACAAACCACTTCCAATGTCAAGTAACGAATTTGCAGATTCTAATTCTGCAAGTTCTCCAATCTTATTACATAATCTATTTTGTGCGTTAACGGGTGATACGTCTTCTTTATGCCAATATCCAAAATTCAGCATATTACCACCAGTAGCTAATTGCATTACTGGAGATAATGTATTGTAAAGATTCACAACGTCGTTCTCATTTCTTCTAAATGTCCATAGAGCTATCTCCAATGGATTGATTTTAAACAATAACAAAATTAACAGATTTGGACTATATACGATTTAACGAATAACCAAAATTACGGTATTTCTAATATTTCGTTTGCACAATGTTTGTGTACCCAATTCTCATCTTCATTTTTCACAATTTCTTTTCCTTTTTCTATAAATGCATCACAAACACTACATTTTGTTGAAAATCTTGCTTTCATGATTAATTATGTAACAAAATGACTAAAAAGATGATTATTCGATATGTGTAAACCATTGATTAGCTGAAATTCGATTAATTAACTATATGCAGACGGAAAGGATCAAATTTTTTGAGCATTTAGGTAAAGCAAAAGAGGCAAACTTGGTATTATAATATAATTTTGATAGTCACTGAAATGATGTCAACGGAACCTACTGAATTTTGGGGCGATGCTCATAAGTATGCATTTACTACAGGTGAAGAACAATTTGTTAGTGAGATTGCATATATTATGACTACATTGCATGAAGAAGGTTATGATAACTAGTCGTTAGAAACTTTTCGTGCTAACTCCAAAGTTTCATCTACTAGCTGTTTTAATCTAGATTTTACATCTTCGCTAGTTATTTGGGCATCTTTTACTGTATCAGCCGTAACAAATACAGACCTTGGATTTGTGATGACATTGAAATAAGACATTAGCTGAGTTAGCAAAGTCTGAACATCCGTAAAACCACTATTACCAGATGCGACAATAATTAACCCTGCTGTTTTTCCTGCTGTTTTTTTGTAATCAATATATTCAAACAGATTTTTCAATGCTGAGCTAAAAAATGAGTTATAAATCGGAGTTCCTATAATCCAGACATCAGCTTCAGTAATATCCTTGATTGCCTGTTTAGTAGTATTACTAAATGTTCCATCACCAGTATAGTAATCAACTCCGCCTTCTGAAAGATTGATGAATATCATTTTATCATTCTCAAAGTTTGTTTTGTTAATATACTTGGTAACATATTCCATGAAAACTTGTGTTTTACCCGTCTTTCTGGGACTTGCAGAAATTACAACAACCTTCATATGAGAATTTTTTTCTTAGGATATTTAAATTAAAATGATCACTGGATATGCTACACCTAAAGGAACAAAAAAGTTTGCGGAAAGACAAAATCAAAATTCACAAAAGAATTACAACAATGTTCACAATCTTACACTATCCAATGTTGGTATTGGTACTTATCTTGGAAACCCGGATACTGAGACAGATTATCTTGTTCAAGATGCCGTTAAAAAATCAATTCTAGGTGGGATCAATGTTATAGATTCTGCTATTAATTATCGTGCACAAAAAGCGGAGCGTTCTGTAGGAAATGCAATATCACAATTGATTGATAATAATGATATTTCGAGGGAAGAGATTTTTGTTAGTACAAAAAATGGATACGTCACAAATGATGGTGACATTAAGGAAGATCTAATGCAATATGTGATGAGGGAATATGGTAAAACTGGAATTGTAAAAGAAGGTGATATTTCTCCTGGTTATCATTGTATGACTATACCGTATCTGAATGATCAACTTGAAAGAAGTCTGAAAAACCTCGGAATGGACTGTATTGATCTTATGTATCTACACAACTCTGTAGAAGGACAGACTCACCTTCCTAGAGAACAATTCTTGAAAAACCTAAAGGATGTTTTTGAATTTTATGAAAAAAAGCGAAAGGAAGGCAAAATTAGATTTTATGGTATGGCAACGTGGGAATGCTTTAGGACAACGCCAGAAAACCCTTTGTTTTTGCAGTTAGCAGAGGTAATGGATCTTGCTGTGCAAGCAGGTGGAAAGGAACATGGATTTAGGTTTATACAATTACCATACAACTTGATGCTAGACCAAGCATACATGACAAAAAATCATAATGTAGGTGGAAAAACTGTTTCTGTATTGGAAGCTGCTCAAGAATTCAATCTTGGCGTATTTACAAGTGTACCAATAATGCAAGGAAAACTGTTAGCGACAAATGCGATTCCCGAGCTTGGAAATTTTAGTGCATCTGTTCGCCTATTGCAGTTTGTGAGGTCTACTCCTGGGATAACTGCTCCTTTGATTGGTCATAAGCTAGAGTCACATGTTAAAGAAAACATGAATGTAATGAAAATCCCTCCGTTATCAGAATTAGAGTTTAATAATTTGGTAAAAAGGATGATTAAGTGATCATCTATTACACATGATTTACTCTTTGTCGATAAATTCGCTAGCTTGTGGAGGTTCAGGACTCAATCCTTTTCTTTTTCTAATTTCTTGTAATAATGTTGCACCAATTGATTTTGGCACTGGTGTCCATGCCTTAAAGTGACTGTTCCATATCGCTTTGCCTGCAGTCTGGCCTCTCATCTTCTCAGATATATCAAAAGTTTCAACAGCTGGGACCTCTCCAATAACAATACTACTTGCACCCTTTTGCTGCATATCAAGTACCTTCCCACGTTTGGCTTGTAAAACACTTGACACGTTACCTATTAGATCAGTTGGAACACGTACTTCAATTGCTAACATTGGCTCTAAAATTATTGGCTCGGCTGATAAAAATGCACCCAAACATGCTCGTCTTGATGCTGGACCCAATTGAGATAAACCTCTATGCGCTGTATCCTCGTGTGGGACAAAGTGAGTGAATGTAAATTTGCAGTTTCTTACCTGTTCTTTTGCAAGTCCACCTTCATTAATTAAATCATCAAAACCAGACAAAAGTGAATCTGTAGATTCATCTACAAACTGTACACCTTTAGTGCCATTAATCATTACGTTTCCACGAGAATCAAATCTCATTACTTTCTTTGCAACATCTGGTTCCCAACCATGATCACGAAGGATCTGCGTAGTTTCCTTCTTATCCTTCATCTCGCTAAGTGTTCCATCTCTGCACATTTCAGCAATTTCAGGCTCCAAAGGTTCAACTCTCATGAAAATCTTATTGTGACGGTTAGGTGATTTTGCCATAACAACCTCAGATGAACCAAGAATGGTTTCTCTGTAATTAATTAATGGTTCAGATGTAATGATATCAATTTTAGCATCTTTAATCAAATTTACTGAGACATCAAGATGCAATACGCCCATTCCAGCCATGATTGTCTCGCCAGTTTCTTCATCAATTTTAATAACAAGATTTGGGTCTTCTATTGTAAGCTTACGTAATGTTTCTACAAGCTGTGGAAGATCCTTTGGATGTTTCGGCTCTATTGCCATCTGAATTACTGGTTCAGAAACATATTTTGATGGCTCAAACAATGCAATACCCTTTACACTAGAAATTGTTTGTCCTGCACGAGCTTCAGTTAATCCCAAAAGCGCTGGTATATTTCCAGCTCCAAGCTCACCAACTTGTTCCCTAATGTTTGACATGAAAAAGTTTACTGATTGTACTCTTCCTTCACGCTTTGTGTCAATGATATGGATAGTTTGCCCATCTTTTATCGTTCCAGAAAACAGGCGACCTATAGCTACTGGACCTGCTGCAGGATCAATTGTCATGTTTACAATCATCATTACAGTTGGTCCATTATCATCACAATTCAAAATAGCTTTTCCTATATCTGACTCTAGGTCTCCCTTCCAAATCTTTGGCACTCTGTATTTTTGTGCTACATGTGGTGGAGGATGATGTTTAACAACCATTCCCAATACTGCGTCTGCAAGTGGTGCCTTTTCAACCAAGTCTTCAACTTTACCAGAATCTGAATATGCATCAATGACATCCTTGAAGGTTACACCTTTTTTCTTCATTATATCAACATTAATTGCCCATCTATCTTTGGCAGACCCAAAAGTTACACTTCCATCCTGAATGGAAACTTTCCACTTTTCTTTGTATTCTTCTTCAGCGTACGTATCAATCAAGTCATTAAAGTCAGATACAACATTTGCAAGAGTTTCTTGCATTTTTTCAGGTGTCAATCTTAACTCTTTAATCAACCTGTCAATCTTGTTAATGTATAACACAGGTCTCACTCTTTCCTCTAATGACATTCTAGTAACAGTCTCAGTCTGTGTCATAATTCCCTCTACTGCATCACATACTACTACAGACCCATCAATTGCTCTAAGACTTCTAATTACACGACCAGAAAAATCAACGTGCCCAGGTGTATCAATCATATTAATTACATAATCATTTTCTCCTTCCTGATAGTGTAAAGTAACATTTGCTTGAACAATAGTAATTCCTCTTTCTTGCTCAGCTTTCATAGAATCCATCGCGAGTGCAGAACCTGCAGAAGATGGCGAAATAATTCCAGAATGTGCCAAAAGGCTGTCACTCATTGTAGTTTTTCCATGATCTACGTGAGCAATAACACCAAAATTTCTAATCTTGTTTTTGTCACTGATGATCTTCATTACTTGTTCAGTTGATTTGTACTTCGTCATAATGCGATTCCATTTTGAACTGGTATTAAATCTTATGAGAAAAAATCCGTTAGATCATTTTTCATTGATCCAAGTATAGCAAAAAATCTTGTGCGATTTTTCTTTATCACGTTCTATCATCTCTCCACACTTTTCACACCTAAACAGTTTACTCATATTAGAATGTAAACTGAATATTATTTATAGTGAATTTTTGATGATAAATAATGGAACTTTCTGTTGGTCATACTCCAGATGCAGATGATGCATTCATGTTTTATGGTATGTTTACAGGAAAAGTAACTTCACCTGATTTTACGGTAACACATGTAATTGAAGATATTGAGAATCTCAACCGTAAGGCTACATCACCTGAGCTAGATGTAACAGCGATTTCAGTTCATGCTTGTGCGTATATACCAGGATATACAATTTTACGAAGCGGTGGAAGTTTTGGAATCGGTTATGGTCCAATTGTTACTGCAACAAAAGAAATGTCGATTAAGGAATTGCAAAATGCAAAAATTGCAATTCCAGGAAAAATGACATCTGCATTTTTACTTTTACAATTAATGATTGGAAAGTTTGATTATGTTGAAATGAATTTCAGTGACATACCAATGGCAGTAAAAAATGGAAAAGTTGATGCTGGTTTGGTCATACATGAAACACAATTATCATATTCCCAAGAAGGTATTATCAAAATTTTGGATGTTGGTGAATGGTGGGATAAAACAACTAATGGGCTCCCTGTTCCATTAGGAATCAATGTCATGAGGGATAGTTTTGGTTTAGAAACCATAAGAAAATTTGATAAATTTTTGCAAGAATCTATTCAATTCGGTCTTAATCATAATGATGATGCAATAGAATATGCAATGGGATATGGAAGAGGAAAACCAAGAGACTTGATTGAGAAATTCGTAAAAATGTACGTAAATGATGTAACGATTAACATGGGTGAAAATGGGGAAAAATCTATCAGAAGATTATTTGAAATGGCATTACAAAAAAACCTAGTTCCAAAATTTAATCTAAAAATTGCATAATTTTTCATTAGACAAAAATGGATAATTTATTCGCGCGGCTTATATCTAAAATCTATGTTTAAGCATTATTGGAACAAAAATTTGATCTTCAAAACTCTTCGATCCATGATTTTGCTGGACTATTATCTATAATTGATGGCGATTCAACCGAGTGATCTTTAACAGGATCATTTCAATCGAGATACTTATTAATAATTTCAAATTATTGCGTATATGAAATTATTTCTTGATTTTGAACTATGTGAAGAATGTAATTCATTCATAGCAGATCTCACACGTGAGGATTCATTGCTGTTAGATGAGATTGCAAGAAATGAAATTTCTACCAAGTTTATGCGACACCTTACATACAACCACCCAGAAGTAATACAGGCTATAATTAAAGAAGTCAAAATTCAAAAACGAAAGCCTGAATTTGATTTATACAAATAATTTTTACTAAATTATATTATAGTATATTGAAAAATAATCATATTGTTGATTGACAAAAGAATGATTATTGTTGGTATAATTATGATTATTGCCGGTACTGTTATTTTATTATATCTTACAGAAATTACGCCAATCGGTAAAACTGGTATGACTGAAGACGAAAAATTAAATCTATTACTTGCAGAACGAGAAAACGCTGATTATAAAACACTGTCGGGAATATTAATTGGATTTGGATTTTTATTGGTGTTAATCAGTTTTGGTGCAAGGCGAAAACGTAAAGGTGGTGCTAAAAAGATTGAAAAAAAACCGTCGCAATAAAATCAAAATGTTCGAATAATATTAAAAAATGTGTCACGTTGTGCTGGCTTCCTTTTTATTTCTTTGACTAGATTTACAAGATCTAATAGTGATGAATTGGTAGATTTTCCTGCAGCACGATATACTTCTTCAGAAAATGCTGTACCTACAAGATCATTCCCGCCATGAGATAATGCAACCTGTGCAAGTTTTTTCCCATCTGCAACCCAATATACTGAAATGTTGTTCAAAAAACCAGACAGCATTAACCGTGATAATGCAATTACTTTCAAATCATAAATTGATGAGCATTCCTGACTTATCATATTCTTTTGTTCAAGTTCAGTATTTTCCAAACTAAATTTGAGCGGAATTAATGTTAAAAATCCACCAGTTTTTTTCTGTAAACTTCTAATCTTTAGTAAATGGTCAACAATATGTTCCGGCCTCTCAATGTGTCCATATAGCATTGTGGCGTTACTTTTAATGCCAAGATTATGAGCCTGTTCCATAGTATCTAACCATTCATCACCACTACATTTTCCACGTGCAATTTTTTCCCTAATTTCTGGATGAAATAATTCTGCACCACCACCAGGTAAAGAATCAAGTCCAGAATCCTTTAATCTAGATAATACCTCTTTTACAGAATTTTTTGTTAATTTAGCAAAGAAAAAAATTTCTGCTGCAGTAAATGCTTTGATTTTTAATTCAGGATGATTTTTTTTGATGATCTTCATCATGGATTCATAATAATCTAGTGATAATTTTGGATGAAATCCACCAACAATGTGCATTTCAGTAGCACCCATCATCTTTGCAGCTGACACCCTGCCCTCAATTTGTTCTGGCGTTAGAGTATAAGCATCATTATCATTTTCCTTTCTATAAAATGCACATATTTGACAGCTGGCAGCACAAACATTAGTATAATTCAGATATGATGACGCAGTAAAAGTGACTTTGTCGCCAACAAGTTTTTTGCGTATTGCATCAGCAACAGCTCCAATCATATAATGATCGTCAGATTTCATTAATTCTATTCCATCTTGTGCATTTAGATCCTCACCAGCAATAGCACGTTCTAATACCTTAGATTCTCCAATTAGTTTTTCCAGCATATTTTCCATAAATTATATCTAAATAAATAGATAAGTAGTGGATAACCGAAAGCATGCCAGTTTGGTTCTCCCATTAATTGATGAAAATAAACCGAAATGCTACCTATGCCATGAACAATTTGAAAACATGGATGAATTAAAAAAGCATCAAGAATTGAGACATAAGGAATTTTTTGCTAAATTTGAAAAAGACACTACTTCGTAATACCTTTTGCAGTAGCAAGGCTAATTTCTGCCAATTCACATTCATTATCAATTGACAACGCTTTTTTGAAATATTTTATTGCCAATCGAATATTTCCAGTCTCTCCAATACAAAGTCCTTTGTACGCAAGAACAATAGGATTGTTTTTGTCAATGTTTAATGCAATATTATAACAAGAAAGTGCTTCAGAGTATTTTTCTAATGTATGTAGAACTGAACCTTTGTTAATTAATGCATTCATGTTTTTTGGTTGAAGATTTAAGGCTCTATCATACATTGCTAATGCTTGGTTATAACGTTCTAAATTTTGTAATGTAACTCCATAATCAATAATAACTCCAATACTATCAGGTTCAACTTGTAAAATATTTTCATAATATTTTAGTGCCTGTGTATATTTTTCATCCTCACATAATTTAGAAGCAATCTCTAACATTTTTGATAGTTCATGATTCAATGTTTGTTACCAGTGTGTTGAGATAATAAATTCTAACTTTAGTCAATAATTGACAAAAGCTTCAGAAGGTATAAACCAAGCCAAAATTTGATAGATTTGGTAGTGTTTATGCCCCTTGAATCTCTTGTTGAATTTATAACTACATTAATGACAGATTATCTATATGCGGGAGTATTTCTTGCTGCATTAATTGAAACAATAATTCCGCCAATACCAACAATGGCCGTATTTCCAACTGCAGGATTTATTGCGGCACAGAACGGTCTTGAGCTACATGAATTGTTTTTGTTAGGAATTGTAGGAGGACTTGGTGCGTCTATTGGTTCAACTGTAATTTATTTAATCGCTTTAAAATTAGGTAGAACAGTGTTGTTAAAATATCTAAAATATGTGAAAGTTTCTGAAAAAAAATTATCGAGAGTAGAATCTTGGTTTCAAAAATATGGAGACAAAGCAGTTTTGTTTGGAAGAATGGTTCCAATCTTCAGAGAAATGATTTCCGTACCAGCGGGATTGCTTAAAATGAAATTTCCAAAATTTCTTGCATATACAATTTTAGGTTCTTGTGGATGGAGTATTACGTTGATTTTCATTGGATATTATTTTGGAATCGCATCACTTGAATTTTTATAATTTTATCATGATGCATTTTTATCACGAGGATCAATTTCTAGCGATTTGTTAAAGCATTCTATCGCTTCATTGTATCGTCCAAGGCTTCTTAACGCAATTCCCTTTAAGTTCCATAAATCTGGATCATTTCGGTTAAGCAATATAGCTTTTTGAAATAAATTTAATGCGTCATCATACTGTCCGTCTTCTAATTGTTTTTTTCCCATCTTAATCAATTCATCAATCGAATCCAAATTTCATTCCGAATTGAATGGTGTTAATTGTCTATTTAACAAATTTCCCACACTGACAATCAATGATAGTGCATGTATTCTGATTTTTTATATGATCGTAAGACAGATGACCACATCTGCTATCTTTACAAACATAACGTTCAAGTTCTCGTGTAATTACGCTCTGCGCAATTTTATTAGCATCCGCTTTTGAGACTCCCTTTTTATCTATATAGTAATGAACGATATGATTGTAAAGGCGTTCTGCATTGAAAGTCTTTTCTAAACTCACATAATACAATGGATGAAAATATACTTAAATTTTAACAAAAATTTCTTGTTTTTGTACAAATATCACTATTTTTTAGAAAAATGTTGGTCATACATCTTTCTACGTTCTGTATTTGAGAGAACTTCATATGCCATGTTTATTTGAGCCATTTTCTTCTCAGCATCATCACTTTGCTTCCTATCTGGATGCCATTTTTTTGCAAGACTCCTAAACTGGTTTTTTATCTCGTTCTGGCTAGCAGTTTTTTGTATTTGTAAAATTGCATAATAGTCAGGAATATTCTTGCTTAGTAGTGATTTTCTAAAATCTTCATCACTAAGTTTGTTTTTTCCTTTACGTTCAAAACTAATTTCATCACTCATCCACTCGGAGTGATATTTTTCATAGTCTCGATTCTTTTTTGATTCCCACTCACCAGTATCATATTCATTTTTTTTTCTGAATATTGAACCCCGTGCAAGAAAAATTAACACGCTAATAATTATAGCAGCTGCAGACGCAAATACAATTATTTGATCAGATTCTGTTAAACTTTCTAATGCACCATCTACTTTCATTGGATTGACGTTATGTTCTGAATCATAGAAGAACTGTTCTGTAATTTTTGATTTATCATGTACCACAGATATGTAATAGTGCCCGCTGCGATTTAGATCATAATCACCAACTAGAATATCATATGTAAAATCTCCAGCTGGTATCGTGATATCTTCATTCAGTATAACTATTTCATCGGGATCAGTAATCATTACTTGTAGTGTGGTCTCAGTTGAAACATTACCAAAGATCACAATTTTATCAGCGTCTGTGAATATGGGAAGATCCACTGAAATGTTTACAGAGTCACCAAACACATTTGCTGGTATCAACAAGATCAAAATGATGGAAAAATATTGAATTGCTCTGTATTTCATGGATATTTCAGTTAGTTAGTTAGGTTTTATTTGATTATTTGCTAATTGATCTCTTTATTGGTGCCAAAATTGGTTAATTCTATGTTAATCACAGTCACAATTATGTTAAATCTCATTAACAAAGTCATGCTAATACTTCTGTTTACCTACTCATCACATGACAACAGGTTATTGTGTGAAGTGCAGAACGAAAAGAGAGATTCAGGGTGCAACTGCTGTAACTCTCAAAAATGGCAAGCCTGCAACAAAGGGTACTTGTCCAGAGTGTAGCACAAAGATGTTCCGAATAGGTAAGAGTAGTTAGGAACATTCATCACTTTTTTAATTGTAAGTATAGTAGTATTATTTAGTGTGAATCTTATCATGAATCTGCGCAAGAATTAATTTTGCTTTTTCTTTGTTTTCATATGTATCATGACTTTCATCCATTATGGCATCTATCTCATAACTTTTATTAACTAAAATATTAGCAACGTGCTCATCAAGTGTTCTCTTACCAATCAGATAGTAAGCAAAAACAGTATTCTTTTGTCCAATTCTATGTAATCTGTCTTCGGCTTGACGATGTATTGCAGGACTCCAATCCAATTCAGCAAATATAACATACTTTGCACGTGTTAGATTTATTCCAAGATTACCAGCACGCAGTCCAACAACAATCAACTTGGTACCTCCATTTTGAAAATTATCTATATTTTCTTGTCGTACTTTATCAGTTTGACCACCAATAATTGCTGCAGGATTGAATTCCTGTAAACTTTCATGTAATAATTTATGAATGGATTTATGATGACAGAAAACAACTACACTTTCCTCAATTTCCATTATATTTTTCACAAAATCAATCACATGGTGAAGTTTTGCCACACCAGCGGCTTGTCTCTCACTTTGAATTGCTCTCTGATATGAAGCAACCTTGCTAAATTCAGTTTCTGCGTTTTTTTGCTCTTCTTCAAGTTTGTTCCAAATTTTATTTAATTCATTTTTATAGTAAGTTTCATCAGCATCAATTGTTTCCTTGTATCTGACTTTATCCTTTAATTCTTTTAATACATCTGATTTTTTTCTGCGAAGCATAACATCTCTTTGTAGTACATGACGTAAACCATCACGCTTGCTAGGAACAACAATTGCCCTACCCCTTTCATCCTGATAACAGAAATATTCACAAAATTCTTTGTAATTACCTAGCAATCCTGGTTTTAAGATATCTACTATTGGCCATATTTCAGAACCGTGATTATAAATTGGTGTACCTGAAAGACCAACCCTATATTTGATTGATTTCATTCCTGCCAATTTTTTAATTGCTTTATACTTTTTGGTTGTTTTAGAACGAAGATGTTGTACTTCATCACATACAAGTGTCCGAATTTTTAATTTTGACAGATCAATTTGGCGTTTATAAAGTAACTCGTAATTGATAAGATAGAAATCATAATCAGAAATTACTTTTTGTTTGCCTGAACGTATACTTGTTATAGTTGGCACACCATCCTCAACAATACGTCCATTTCTACTCTTTTTTTTCATGAATCTTTCTATTTCACGCTGCCAATTAGTTAGTGTAACAAGCGGAGCTACTACAAGAACCGGCGATGCTTGTTTCTCTGATGCAATATACGCTAACGTTTGTACAGTTTTACCAAGACCCATATCATCAGCAAGTAATGCATTACCCGAAGATTTCAAAAGAAAATCTAGACCCATTTTCTGAAAGTTTAACAGTTTTCCACGAAATTGTTTTTTTGGTATAGCTTTTGAAAGTTTTTCAATTTTTGTTTTAGTTGGTTTTTTAATAATTTTTGCACGTGCTTTTCGTTGCCAAACAGATTTTGATAATATTTCCAATGGATATCTTTCCAAAATAAGTCTGATTTGTTTAACATTATTTTCATTATCAGGAATAATAACCTCGTTAGGACCACTACCATACCATAACTCCGGTATGAGCTTTGAAACCATCATTATAGCTCTAACGCCAGTAATTTTCCAGGTCCATGATCCCGAATACTTGTCAATTGCATACTCAAGTGTTCCAAATGTTTTCATTGTTCTTTCGTGATTCTCGAAAATTGTTTTGGTACCTTATGAATCTTGATTATTTCAAAATAGTGATATATGAGTAAAATGATTTGGTATGGCTACATAGGTTTTCTTGTATTAATCATGTTTATGCTGAGTATTATGACAATCGCAATTGCAAAGACTGGTTTTGTGATCGTTTAAACAATCAATACACTCAAAATGTTTGTGGTTTTCACAATTAGCGCATATCATGAATATAATTTAGATATTAGCCTTTGAAAAGTTTTTGCTAGAAGTTATAAGGTAAATTTTCTTAACTTACCCATTGAGTCTGAAAAGATACATCGCTACTAGATGTATTACTATGTTTGGCGTTCTGATGATAACTCTGCTATTAACGATCGCATTAGTTGGATCCAATATGGACATTATTTTAAAACAAGGTATAGTTTACCAGGTAAGAGCAGAAATTACAGAAAATCCTGCTATAGCTAAAAGTTTTGCAACTGTTGAAGAATTTGATAAGTTTGTGCAGGTGCAAATTGATCAGAGAATTGAAACACTTGGATTAGATAACCCGTGGTATTCTCCTCAGAGAATTGGATTTACTATGTATAAGATATTAATTCTAGATTTTGGAAATGCGACGTTTCTTACAAGTGATTCTGGTTCTTCCAATGTTGGCGACATACTATTAGAAAAGATTCCAAGAACTGTTTTACTCTTCACTACAGCAACCATAATCATTTCCATAATTGGGATATTTTTGGGTGCATTAGCAGGAAGCAAGGTAGGTTCAGTTATTGATAGAATAACTTCAATGTTTGCAGTAGTTAGTAGTAGTTTTCCCGTTTGGTGGATAGGAATGCTTATGATCTTTCTATTTGCATTTACATATCATATTTTTCCCGCAAGGGCAACACCATCAATACTTCCAACGGAGCCTGATTACATTATTGCATTGCTTTACCATATGACACTGCCACTGATTACAATTGTAATGATTGGATTTGGTGCATGGGCATATCTTGTACGCAATTTTATGGTAGGAACACTACAAGAAGATTTTATCACTGCAAAAAAGGCGATCGGCATTGATAAAAAAAAGATTATCTATAAACATGCTTTAAAAAATGCCGCACCGCCAATTGTTACAATTCTGGCACTAAGTCTTTCAGGTTCACTCGGTGGCGCAATAATTACAGAGGCGGTATTTGATTGGCCAGGAATGGGACGGCTTTATTTTGAGGCTATCAGTGTCATGGATTTACCAATCATAATTGGTGCTACATATGTGCTTACGGTGTTATTTTTGATCAGTATCCTTGTTGCAGATTTACTTTATGGTTATTTTGATCCGAGGGTGAAAACACAATGAGTAGTGTAAGTTCATCGGAAATAAAACGAGAATTTGTTAAGAGTAAAATCGGTCTTATTGGTATTGGGATTTTGGCAAGCCTTATCATTTTATCGATGATAGCCATTATCACAATTCCTATAGATACATTCAAGCAATGGAATAATCCAGGTAGCTGGATTTCATATCCAAAGACATCGGTACCAGCATGGGTAAACTATTTCACTACAGAAAAAATCCCAGAACATCTTATAATGGATAAGCCGATAGTAATAACTAAAGAGGATGTTATATCATTAGCATCGCATCAATTCGGTATACAATATCACTATGATGATTTTCCAAGTGATTTTATTTATGAATTTAATGCTGAGTATTCAGGCTCACAACTGTTACAAATTTCTGTAATTAGACCAGATCAGTCACAAATACTTCTTTTGTCTAGATCATTACCACACTCAGACACAAAAGTTGTACATCATGAACGAATTTTTTCAACTGATAACAGTATTAAAAAAAATATTCAAATTCATTTTTCTGAAATGGATTTCTATAATCAAAACACAGCAAGTGAAGATATGATCTTTGCAGACAGAGATGGAAAAGTGTTGAAGGGAGATTATATATTTTTAGTAAATATCTATGGTGTTGATAAAAAAGTAAGTATTATTGATTCCAAATTAATTATTGGTGGAAAAGCATATGGAATGATGGGAACGGATGAATTACGAAGAGACCTTGCAGTCGGTCTTTTATGGGGAACCCCACTTGCTTTGTTTATTGGTATTTCTGTGGCTATTGGTTCTGTAACAGCTGGTTTAATTTATGGTGTATATTCTGGCTTTAAGGGAAAAAAAACAGACGAAGCTATGATGAGGTTTAATGACGTTATCTACGCACTTCCAGCACTACCTTTTTTGATAATTCTTGCCGTGACTATTAGTAATAGTATATTTTTGCTAGTAGGATTCCTGATGATCTTTGGTTGGGTTGGTGTTGCAAAGGTTTCACGCAGTATGGCACTTCAAATCAAAACTAGACAATATGTAGAGGCATCACAAATGATGGGACAAAAAAACTCAAAAATAGTTTTTAAACATATTATTCCACAATTACTGCCTTATGCTTTTGCCAGTATTGCAATTTCAGTCCCTGCTGCGATTACAACAGAGGCTGGCATAAGTTTTTTGGGTCTTGGTGATCCAACATTTCCCACGTGGGGACAAATACTACATGATGCAAATACATATGGTGCTGCAGCAAGAGGATTATGGTGGTGGATTGCTCCACCTGGAATAATGATTGCGATTACAGGTCTTGCGTTTGTTTTCATTGGTAATGCATTAGATGCAATTGTAAATCCAAAATTGAGAAAATAACTAATTTTAAAATATGTATGTAATTAGGATTTGAATTCTCTGATAATATTCATTGCAGTATCATTTAGTTTAATGGTGTAAACTGCACTATTTTCATCGTTTGATTCTGAAAGTTTCTCACCAAATTCTGTCTTATCATGTCCTCGCTCAAAATTTCCACCGGATTCCTTAATGCATAATGGAAATTTTTTCATGGTCAATTTTGTTTGCAATAAATAAGCAATGAATTTTTTGTACGTTTCTGTGTCACTCCAATCAACATTATGTTCTTGACACATTGCAATCCAAATATCAACTGTATTCTGATAAGATACTTTTTTTCGTATATCATCCAATGCGAGATCTGGCATTTAATTACTATATCTAAAAACAATATATGGTTTTGTAAAAAAGTAAATAGCCAGGAAGCATTGATTTTATAAAAAATATCAATACTATCGTCTGACGTTTCCTCTTCCTGATCTAGTACTTGGTTTTCTTCTGGCAGTTTTCTTATATGATCCTGCAGATGATCTACTAATAGTTCCTCTACCAGATCTCATACTTGGTTTTGCCGCTTTTCTTTTAGTAGCCTTACTGCTTGCTGCAATGTATCCTCGTCCGGAGCGTTTTACTTTACCAGATGCTCTGGCAGCCCTCATACCTATTGCGCGAGATTTGGATCTTTTTCCGCCACTTCTGCTAACAGTTCCCCGACCAGATCTTGTACTTGCACTTACACTTCGCTTTTTTCCATATGATCCAGAAGATGACCTACTAACAGTTCCCCGACCAGATCTCATACTTGGTTTTGCTCTCCTAGATTTTGACCTGCCGGATTTTACATTTCTTGTACTAGTTCCTCTGTTTGTAGTTACTCTTACCATGATTATGCGAAGTTATCATGATTTTTAATACTTACTATAGCTACAGAAAATATGATTTAAACAGGGATAACTTGATCCATACTTTATGAACTCATACTTTTCTGTAAATCAAGCCAACGAAATTCTTCCTACAGTAATTAAGAAATTTGATCATGCAAAAAAAATGAAGGTTGAAGTTATGAAAATGGAGCAACAGTTAACTTCTGGCCTCACACCTACAACTTCTTTAGAAGAATATACTACTATCAAAAAGAAACTTAATTCTCTAGTCACAAAATTTTATCAGTCAATAGAAGACCTAGAAAGTACAGGTGTGTTGTTGAAGGGGCTAGATGAAGGCTTACTTAACTTTCCTGCAAAGCGTTTTGATGAAGAAATTTGGCTTTGTTGGAAAGAAGGGGAAACTGAGATTAAATTTTGGCATGAAAAAGATACAGGTTTTATTGGAAGAAAACCAATTAGTGTAAGTAATGAATCGTTAGTGTAATGATATCTACGTGGTTACGCGTAATACGTGTTCGTTTTTTACTAGCATCAGTAATAGCTGTATCCGTAGGTTTAGCAATTACTTGGTGGCATACTAGCAGTATCACTATATTTGATGCCATACTTACAATGTGTGGTGTACTAGCCCTTCATGCTAGTGTGGATTTACTTAATGATTATTGGGATTTCAAACGTGGAATAGATACTGCAACAAATAGAACAAAAATGAGTGGTGGTTCCGGTGTTCTTCCAGAGGGCTTACTAAAGCCTACTCAAGTCTATGCAGCCGGTATTGCCTTTTTGATAATCGGCACTGTAATTGGCATATACTTTGTTGCAACCGATGGTATTATTATAGGAATAATTCTTGCCTTTGCGGTAATATCGATCTACTTTTACTCAACCAAAATTATTGACTGGGGATTAGCAGAAGTTTTTGTTGCAATTAAAGGAAGTATGATTGTAATGGGAACATATTTTGTACAAACGTCACAAATTACCGAGCAATCAGTGCTAGGTGGAATTGTTATCGGTGTATTATCTTCACTAGTCTTGTTCATTACATCATTTCCTGATCATGATGCAGATAAAGCAAAAGGAAGAAAAACACTTGTTATCAGTCTGGGAATGCAAAAAGCTTGCTCCATTTTATGGATATTCCCTGCGATTGCTTACGGAATAACTATAATTGCTGTAGTTTTTGAAATTTTTCCAATTTTATGTTTAATTATTTTAGCAACAATCCCTCTAATAATAAAATCTGGGCAAAAATTAAAACAAAATTATGATGAACTAACCAATCTAATTCCAGTTATGAGTTCAACATTATATTTTAGTAGAGTAACCGGTGCATTACTTGTTGTGGGTTTTCTTGTAAGCGTGATTTAAAAAACTCGATAACATACTTATACATTAAATTGATAATGATATTATGCCAGTCGATCCTGTTTGTGGAATAGAAATGGACGAATCTCTAGCTCTTATTCATGAGCATGATGGTAAAAAATATTATTTTTGTTGTAATGGATGCAAAAAGATCTTTATAAAAAAGCCAAAAAAATATAAAAATTAACTTTAGATCGGAAACCTTCCACACATCCCACAAAATTTTGAATTACTAACTATCTCAGCATTACAATCTGAACATTGATTGTTTCCATTCGTACATTCAGGAATTTTAAAATTTTCTTTATAGAATTCATAATAATGTAATGATTCTTTTGTTCTGATTGTTACATTGTCCTCACTTTTTATTTTTTTTGTCTTTTCCTTAAAAATATCATCTGTAATTACCGAATCAAACATCTTAATCAAGCCAACTGTGCCTGAACCATCTTGCATCGGTGTTTTTTCTCTCCATATAACGCTGGATGGTAAGTCATTTTCAAAGGACTTCCGTAGAATCCATTTACCAAATTTGATGCCATCATTTTGATTTACTAGCAGATTAACTGGTAAAGTTTCAACAAACTTGATAACGCTTTCATCAATGAACGGCATCTGAACCGATATGCCTAATTCGTTGGCAATTTTTTGTGATGTAAAATGCATTATTTTTTTCATTCTTTTTAATTCCTTTTGCAGTTCATCATGATCTTTTTTTACTAAGAAATTGTATCCTGCAAAGATTTCATCTGCACCGTCACCAGTAATAATTTTAGTCACATTTTTTTTCTTTAGTGCATTCAAATAAATATATGAAACAATTGAGTTTCTAATCTCAATATCGTTAAAGTTTTTTAAGATTCTAATTGTTCCTTTTATCGCATCTAACATCTCGTCAATACTTACATATTTTAATTCTAAAGGAATGCCAATATGTTTTCCTACAATTTGTGAATATGATAAATCAGTTCCAATAAAATCTTTGGCGATAATTGTCAAGGCGTTCAGATCTTTATCTTTTTTTATCTGTCCTAGAATACTGCTATCAAGACCGCCTGAGAATGCAATCCAATTTGCATCACACTGCATAGTGATCTTTTCTAGTAACACTCTACAATTTTCTATGAACTTATCCATGGAATCTCAAAAATTCTATATGAGTTATGAGTAAATAGTTATAGCTAATTTTAATCGGATTTTTATATCATTGGTAATGTGTTTGATTATGCTATTACCTGCAGAAATAGAATCAAAATCACTGATTCCTGCACTACGTGCAATTATAGCAAAAGATCTTGCTAAAAAACATAACATATGTGAAGATAAAATATCACAAATGTTGGGTGTTACTCAAGCTGCGATTAGTAACTATATTCGTGGAATACGTGGCAATCCTGAACTAATAGAGAAACTTCTAGCAGAAAAGCAGGTTGCAAGTATGATTACTGATATATGCGATAATTTAGCTTCTGATAATGCATATACTCCATCAAGCTTATCAAAATTCATTGGGTTATGTAATTACATAAAATCTAGCTTGATTATCTGTGACATTCATCATAATCTTGAGTCTAACATTGATGATAAGGTATGTAAGGAATGTGAAAATATGTTACTCAAAGGTCCAGGCAGTGTCTATTAGTTACTAATTTTTGTTATTATAATTTCAATTGTTGAAATCATACGTCCATCATCTGAGATTTCACTGCTTAAAGAAATTTTATCAGTTTTTGTAGTGCCATTTAGCACATTTTGGGTAATTATATTGGCAACAGATACTGTGGCTGGACAAGATTCATCTTTTCCCTTGATTGTTATTTTACCAATTTTATTTAATACTTCTAATACATTCATCGCTAATTCCATCACAGGTTCATTAGTAATTAGAAATTTTTCAACTGTGTAATCAATTGTTTTTTCGATCATTTTGGCATCAAACACTATTTATTAACAAATGAAATCTTAATTGTTTTAAATTTTATAGATGATTGATCTACTCAAATTGATCTATTGGAATATGCTGATAATCCCCATTTGGTAATGTTCTTTTAATTACAATTGGTATTACTCTTTGTTTTAATTCTTCCATTGCGATTTCAAGTGATGATGTTGCATTTTTTGGAATTTCAATGAATACAGGCGCACCAAGAGATAGCTGAAGTGCCCGTGCACCCATGATTCTAGCCCGTTCAAATCTAGTTAACGTTGGTGGTCCAGTAACAATTTTGCCACCCTTATCAATAATTTCTGTCGGTTTGTGTTCTAAGTCTTTAGTTATTACTTCACGATTTCTAATAATCTCACATTCTTTATCAATCTCTGCAATTTCTTTTTCAGTAAGATCCACATTACCGCCTTCACGTATTTTTCTAAATAATTCAATTGCTTTTTCAACAGCATCATCCAATGGTTTAACACCGTTTTCCTCAATTGAGTTAGACTGATCTTCTGAATCGATGTCTTTGTGTGTTTTATCCGTATTTGCTTTTAATTCAGACAATCATTAAATAATCTGAAAGCGGTTATATATTCTACGAGCTGGATAACGAGAAATGGACTCTGGAACAGTTTCTAAAGTTGATGCCACTTTAGAAATTAATGGGAATACAAAAATATCCTGTCAATTAAAACGTCATCTTTCTCCAATTACTGTTGGACTGATTACACGTATGTTACCTTTGAAGGGAAATGCACATCAAATGAGTCAATCTGTTGTATATTTTGAGACAAAAATTAATTCTGGAGTAGAACGCAAAAGAACAGATTTTAAAAAAGGAGATATTGCGTTTTTGCCAGCTGAAGGTAGTATTTGCTTTTATCTTGATGATGTATTTGCTGGAAAACAAATGACAATTATTGGTAAAATGACAGATGGTGTTGACAAATTAAAAACAGTAAAGCCTAGCGATGTTTTATCACTTTCCAGAAACTGATTTGTATAAATGATGACCACTAAAACCACCTATTCTTTCGACTGTTCCATCTTTGAGTAATTTTTGCAAGTATGAATTAGCCGCAGAAATTTTAACTTCAGTCTGTCTTGCTAAATCCTGCACAGTGATTACTTTGGCAGCATTGATGTATTTTATTGCCTTAGATTCATCGATAATTACTGAAGTAGTAGTCTTTGCTGCATTACTCTTTTCAGATTTTTTAGACTTTTTTTGCTCTGCATCTTTACTTTGTGATTTATCTTTTTGTGCTGGAGATTTATTTTTTGATCCACCCATTTAATTCAAAAATAGAATTCCTACTTATAAACGAATAATTAATTAATTATGTAAATATTTTTTATAATTTATCATTGTAATGATATAATTTATTATCTATAAGAACATAAAAATTTTATGGGAATAATTGCAAAAGGTGTAAAATGTAACGTGTCTGATTGCAACAACGATGGATTTCGTTCTCTTAATACCAAAAAAGTTGAAGAAGCTGGTTTACGTGTATCAGTTAGTGGTAAGAAGACTGCTCTTTGTAAAGAACATTACAAAGAATGGAAAAAAGAAACTAAAGAAGATAGATCTTTAGATCGTGCAAGATTTGATATTTATTAAAAAATATTAATACAATGTTTATTTATCATAATATTTTCCAGCATTTTGAAAAAATCCTTTTTTCAGATTGTCATAATATGAATTAAGTTTTTTGTAAAGACGTTTTGGTTTTCTTGATTTTTGGTTACTAATCACATACAGCGCAAGAATAGGAAACGCTATAGTTACATCAGCGTAAACAGTTACCATATCATGATGCGCATCTTGTATCTTACCCCAGCTTTTTCCTTCTTCTAGTGTGGCACCTGATAATCCACCAGTATCAGGTCTTGCATCTGTGATTTGTATTATGTAGTCTTGACCACCAACGTTTTGTCGAAGTATTTGATCAAGAAGTGGACCTGTCTGTTGGGCAGTATTTTTTGGAACCCCACCACCTAATTCAACTATTCCAGATTTCTGGGAGTTGTATAAAATTGATGCTTGCTCCAAAATTTCTCTTACAAAATCTAGGCTGTATGTCTTCTCTCTTAATCTATGAATTGCTAAATTAAGCGCAAGAGAAGAATCCTTTAGTGTTGATATGTAAATTGGTACATCATAATTATATGCTGTTGTAACAAAACTTTTTTCAGGATACTTTGAGTTCTCACTACTAATTTTGCCTAAAAAATTACAAAACTCAGCAGTAGTGAATGGTTTATCAACAAAATTATTTTTGAATGCCTTTTGAATAACTTGGTCTTGTGCTTCTAACGTTTCATAAAATTTGATAAACACGTCTCTAATCCTAACTATTTCCATATCGTATAGTTTCATGTCATCAACCTGAAAATCACCTTGTTTTACTGGTAATCCCCATGCAAAATGATCTTCGTGATACACATTGGCACCAGTTGTGACTATCCAATCTACAAAACCTCTTTCAATTAGAGTCTTAAAAATTCCACCAAAACCAACTGGAGTCAAAGCTCCAGAAGCTGTTAAACAGATTGTTGCGTCTTCTTTTATCATTTTTGCATAAACCTTTGCAGCCTCACCGAGTTTTCTCCCGTTAAATCCTGACTCTGAATAAATCTTAACCAAATCTTCTATCGACATATTAGGGTCAAGTTTGATATGCGGAATATCATTGCCCTTAAAATGATGATGATCCATTACATGAAGTTGAATATTGGTGAATAAACCTGTTTTGGAGCAATCATTTAGAAAAATCTAAATTCAAAACAGGTTAAGAATCAATATGAAGTATATCGATATTGCAGATTCGAATAGAGTAAACCGTTCTCCTGATAAAATTATTCAAGTACTTTCTGATGGAACAATTGTTGAGAAAGGCTATAAAATAAAAAATATACAATTACGATTATACACTGAAAAAAATGACAAAAAACTAGGACTGTATTCTCTAATTACATCATTGGTTGAAACTGACAAAGGATCCGTGGAAATGATTTATGATGAAGGATTTCGTGGTAATAATGCATTAGAAAAATCTAGCAAATTTTTGACTGAAAGTTTGGGAATTTCTGGTTTAATACTTCGTTCCTTAATATTTTTAGATGGAAAATGACAAACACCTCATATCATCAAAAACTATCTTTAGATGACAAAAAGCCAATTTGTTCACTGTGTAACGAAGAGTCACTTTACTATTGTACAATGAATGATGAATATTACTGCATTAAACATGTTTTAGGTCATGATGAAAACGAATAATTAACATATTTTTTAAAAGACCGTTACTTGAATTATCTATGGAAGAAGCTGAACATAATTCAAGAATTGAAAAAATTGCTGAAATGATTTTGTCTGACAATATTTCTCTCGACGAGCAAGAACAAAATAAACTAAAAAAATATCATGATTTTGCAAAGCAAAATTATGGGCTTAAGCAGGATGCTGCATCTGAACTAGTTAATGAGGCATTTTTGTATCTAAAATTAAAACAGGCGCCAGATATCGACCCATTGACCAAGGGTGATGAATTTGGCGCTGGATTTAGTTAATCATGTGTATATCAAATTGATAACACGCCATTGCGTAAAATTTACTAAGTAAAACCCATCAAAAAAATTATAATTGTTGAATTAATTAGCTGAAATCTAACTAATTTCTGTTAGATATGGTTAGCTATGCGTACTAACTATGATCAGCTATGGGTACACACAAAAACAAAAAGAAAAAGATAGGAAAAACAGCAGGAAAAAGCTCAGGTCGTTAATGACAAAATTTACTCCACCATATTATCTGTCTCCGTCTATTTGTGCTGCATGCAAAAATTCTTTTGGTTTAAGAAAACAGTATAAAGTCTTTGATTTGACTGTCTGTGAAATCTGTGCCAATGAAATAAGATTAAAAATATTACAAGATAATTAGTTAGATTTTAGAATCACGTCATTCATTGAAAAGAACAAATCAAGCGCTGAAAGTGAATGACTAAGACTGGACCTCTCGACTTTACCCTTTCTTTGCATTATGTAATCTTCAATCATCATCTGAAGTTTTTTAGGATCCATAGTCGTTAACGAATCATAATCTCTAATTTTGTAAAATTCCTTAAACCGTTTTAGTTCATTTAGATAGCACTTCTTAGTAGCTTCTGACGATATCGCATGATTAAAGATAATAATGGACCTTTGAGAAGTCATAAAATAATGACCTCGTTTTTGGGTTTAAACAAAAGGACTAGGACTAGTTCTAGTACCGATTTTTCACTCATAGATTTCTTGGGTATACCGTATTATATTGCGAATAGTAGTCAATACCTAACACTTAATTCAATAATTCAATCTGTGTGAAATTATGCGTATTTTACAATTACATTGTGACAGTATAGAATATACACCAACAAAGAAGGAAATAAAATCTGCAGAGGAAATAGAACCCAAAAAAACTCGTATAGAAGAGGTTGTAGTGTGTTTTACTGCAATTGAGGAGGGCGACGATTCAAGTGTTGCAAAAAATGCAATCATTGATATTCAAAAATCAATGAAGCAAATTGGTTGCAATAAATTACTGCTTTATCCATATGCGCATTTAAGCTCTAATCTTGCATCACCTGGCACTGGTCTTAAAATTTTAAAAGAAATGCAAGAAGCATCTACTGGAATTGAAACAACGCATGCGCCATTTGGATGGACAAAAGCTTTTAGTATTCAAGTTAAAGGACACCCACTTGCAGAAAGTTCCAAAGTTTTTTCTAAGGATTCAACTAAAGAAAAAACATCTACAGCATTAGAATCTGAATCCAAGATCAAATCATATTGGTACATAATGACACCTGACGGTAAAATGGAGGAGATTGAAAAATTCAATTTCTCTAATCATAAACAGCTAGAAATACTTGCAAAGTATGAATCTGCAAAAAAAAGAAGTGTTGATGAGCCTCCACCACATGTAAACCTGATGAAAAAACTTGCAATTGCTGATTATGAACCTGCATCTGATTCAGGAAATATGAGATTTTATCCAAATGGTAGGCTAATTAAATCTCAAATTGAGCAGTATGTTACAGATAAAATTCATGATTATGGTGGTATTGAAGTTGAAACTCCAATCATGTATGACTCACATCATCCAAGTATGGAAAGTTACTTTAACAGATTTCCTGCTAGGCAATACAGTATAGATTCAGAAGGCAAGCGTCTTTTCTTAAGATTTGCAGCATGTTTTGGGCAATTTTTAATGGCAAGTGACTTTCAATTGTCATACAAAAATCTACCATACAAACTCTATGAACTTACTCGTTATAGTTTTAGAAGGGAACAATCCGGTGAACTTGTCGGTCTAAGAAGACTAAGAGCATTTACTATGCCTGACTGCCATGCGTTTTGTAAAGACATGCCACAGGCCATCGATGAATTTAGAAAAAGATTTGATCTTTCTCGTGAAGTTTTGTCAGGATTAGGAATTGAAGAAAATGATTATGAAGTTGGTATCAGATTCACTGAGGATTTTTACAATGAAAATAAAGAGTTAGTCAAAGAGATGGTTTCAAAAGTAGGTAAACCAGTTTTAGTTGAAATGTGGAAAGAGAAATTCTTTTACTTCGTACTAAAATGGGAATTTAACTTCATTGATAATTTAGGTAAGGCTAGCGCATTATCAACTGATCAAATAGATGTTGAAAACGGTAAACGTTACGGAATTACATTTACCGATGAAAAAAATGAGCAGCAACATCCAATCATTTTACATAACTCTCCATCTGGCGCAGTAGAACGTGTGATTTACGCATTATTAGAAAAGTTTGCTAAACAAGTAAAAGATGGTAAAAGACCACAATTCCCACTTTGGTTGGCACCTATACAAGTAAGACTAATTCCTATCAAAGATGATTTTCTAGAATTTGCTAGTAATCTTGCTAGCAAGTTAACTGAACAAAATATACGAGTTGATATTGATGATAGAAATGATACAATCAGTAAAAGAATTAGAGATGCCGAAAAAGAATGGATTAACTATGTGCTAGTCATTGGAGAAAAAGAAATAAATTCACCTAGTTTGAGTGTTCGTGATAGAACAACTGGCGACGTTCGTCAACTTTCTACTGAGAACTTTGTAAAGGAGATTCAGGATGCAACAAGAGGTAAACCAATTTCAAAATTAAACTCACCAATATTGTTATCACAAAGACCACAGATAATGGTGTAATAAAATGAGTTTTCTGGATCTTCACATGACAAAATCACCATTAATTATGAATCCTAATGATAATTCTGAATCAGTGGCTGTTATTTTTGGCGTACCGTTTGATTCAACACACTCATACAAACCTGGCTGCCGGTTTGGACCTGACGTAATACGTGACGCATTTAATAACATTGAAATTTTCCAGCCAGAGTTTGGTATCGACCTAGAGACAGTAAATATCAATGATCTTGGCAATACAAAACACACAGTTGTTGCAGCAGAAATGTTACAAATGGTTGAAAATATCACTTCCGAATTAAAAAAACAAAACAAACAACTGATAATTTTAGGCGGAGAACATTTGATTACTTTAGGAAGCTTCACATGTTTTCCAAAGGATACGGGATATGTAGTGTTTGATGCACATTATGATCTAAGAGATCAATACGCAGATACCAAACTTAGTCATGCTGCTTATCTAAGAAGAATAATTGAAAAACGTGGTTCTGAAAATATTGTTCATGTTGGTGCAAGGGCGTTTGTCAAGGAAGAACTTGCATTTCTAAAAGAACATAATATTGCAACAGTGTCAGATAAAGAAATTCGTGATGGCAATGGTCCTAAATTACTCAAAGATATCACATCTACTTTTGACAGTATTTATCTGAGTATAGACTTGGATGTATTAGATCCTGCATTTGCACCAGGCGTCGGCAATCCTGAGGCTGTTGGAATTTCATCTAGGGAATTATATGATTTAGTTACAACACTGCAAAACAAAAAGATAGTATCTGCGGACATAGTAGAGCTAAATCCAACTTATGATAATGGTGCAACTGCATCCATGGCTGCAAAAATGATATCAACAATAATTGCAATGAACCTAAGCAGGTCAAACTGATGTTAAATAATTTACGTGATTTATTACAGCCACATCTTGAAAAAATAGGCAAGGGTTTTGCATCAACTGGAATTTCACCAAACGGATGGTCATGCATCGGTTTAGTCTTTGCGTTTGCATCTGCATTCATTTATGGATGGAATGTTGAATTTTCACTAATTATTGGTGGGATAGTTCTACTTGTTGCAGGTTTTTTTGACATTGTAGATGGACAGGTTGCCAGAGTATCTCAAAAAATTACTAAATCTGGGGGTTTTCTTGATTCAGTATTCGATAAGATAGCGGAGGTTGCTATATTTCTTGGAATATTAGTTGGTGGTTTTGCGGAACCATATTTAGTATTTTTAGCTATCACATTTTCATTACTTGTAAGCTACACACGCTCAAAGGCTGAATCTTTAGGGATAAAGTTACAGGGTATTGGAATTGGTGAGCGTGCTGAAAGACTTCTTGTAATTGCTATTATTGGAATTATTGGTTTTATGGAATATGCGATAATCATTGTAATAATAATTGCAGGTATTACATTCATTCAAAGAATTCTTGTCACTACAAAAGCATTAAGAGAATAATCTATCTAAGTTTAGTGTGCTCTCTTCTTTTTGCAGATGAACGAATTTTTAAAATCTTAAAGTGAATTGCACAAGATATGCAATACCATTTTAGAATTTTAGGAGATGCGATATATGTTCCCTGAGCTCTAAGCTCCTTAGCAAGTTGATGTTCAACAAGACTAAGACGCGATGTTACTTTTTTTGCCTTGTCCTTTGGTACTGTCTGCCCACAATTGGTACACTGAATTACACCTGTGGAACCTTTTCCACCTTTTTTGCGACCTCTACTAACACGTTTAGATGGCATACAGATGAATAATTATCCCCATTTATAATCCTGAGGATAAAATCAGAATTAAATGAAATTAGATGTCATCTCACATTGTACTATTGACACAATAGAGATCAATGATTCAAAATTTGTTGTTCCTGGAGGTCCTGGTTGTTATTGTAGTCTAACTGCTAGATCTTTAAAATTTGATGTTAAACTGCATACAAAATTTGGCTCTGATTTTCCACTTGTTAATTATTTAGTTGAACAGAAGATTGCATTTGAAGATGCAGTATCAACAAAACATACAACACAGTTTATACTAAATTTAGCAAATTCAGAAAGAACATTATTTTTGCAAAACAAATGTGAACCCATTAACAATATTACGTTGGATAGTGATAGTGTCATAATCAGTCCGTTATTTGATGAAATTTCAATTGAATTATTTGAAAAAATTAAAAAGAATGCGAATTTTGTTTTATTGGATCCTCAGGGGTTTTTGAGGCGAAATAATTCAGAAAACAAAATATATCTTGAACAAACTGATCTAAATCTATCTAACGTTTCAGCGATAAAAGTAAATCAAGATGAACTAAAATGTCTTACAGGCGCATCCAATGTTGATGGAATAAAAATTCTTCAAAAAAAAGGAATTGATAGTGTAATTCTAACTGATAAACAAAACATTTCACTGTTATCTGAAAATAGGATTTATTCTATAACATTACCTAATCTTGAACTTAATGATACTACAGGAATTGGTGACATTTTTTGTGCAGCGTTTGGCTGTACCATGTTAAAGGAAAAAGATATTCTTTGGGCACTTAGTTTTGGAGGAGGAGCTGCACAGGCTGCATTAGAAAGTAAGCAAATAGGTCTGGAAAAGATTCCATCAAAAGGCGCTATAGAATCAAATGCATATTATTTTTATAATACAGTAAAATTCAAAGAGATTTAATTTTTATTATACGCTGAAAATTGTCTATTATGCGTATCGGTATAGCGGGGATACAGACTACTGAACTAGTAGCTAAATCAATTAAAGAAACACTCTCTGATGCAGGTTTTGAATCGTTTTATTTTAAAAATAATTCTAATGTTACGCTGGCTGATTTAATAATTGTTTTAGGTGGTGATCGTGGAGTACGAAATTATTTACACAGTGCGATAGATGTAGATACACCGGTTTTAGGAATAAGTGAGTCAGAGTCTAACGGAGTTTTAGCTCAAATTGAATTGAAAGAGCTTCCTTCTTATCTTAATCGTATAAAAAAGCATGATTATGTTATTGAAGATGTTCCAAGAATTGGTGTAACAGTCGATGGTAAAAGTACCTACCCTGTTCTTAATGACGTATCTGTTTTTACATCAAAAAGCGCTACATTGATGGAATATATTTTACGAGTTAATGGTGAGGAAGTATGGCATGATAGTAGTGATGGTGTAATTATCTCTACCCCAACTGGTTCTTCTGCGTATTCCTTGTCTGCTGGCGGGCCTGTTATTTTTCAGGCTTCAAATGTATTTGGAATTATTTCAGTTAACTCGTTAGACATAACCAGAAGACCAATCATAGTTTCTGATAACAGTATCATAGAAATTGATGAAATTTCATCACGTTTGCACTGTGATGTAGTTTTAGATGGAATAGATAGATTCAAAATTAACAATAAACTTGAGGCAACAAAGTTTGCACCACCAGCAAGGATAATTCGTATGAAATCTAATTCTACAGCTGTATCTGCGCTTGCAAACAAAGTAAAACTAGCGGAAGAATTACTGTCTATGCCACCGAGTTCTAAGCTTTTATTAAAAATATTAGAATATGAAGGTTCAATGACACAAAAAGAGCTTGCATCAAAAACATTACTTCCTGATAGAACAGTCAGATTGGCTATGAAGCATTTAATGGATAAGGGATATGTAAAAAGAAAAGTTTCGATGCAGGATGCCAGACAAAAAATTTACGAGATCACAAAACTAGATTAATTTTGTGATGCAACAGTAACAAATGCTTTGAATGCATCCTCTGGAAATCCAGGCCTACTGTTAAACTCTGGATGATATTGTACGCCTAAAAAGAATTTGTGTGTTGGAACTTCTAAAATTTCCATTCTTTTTTCATCATCGCTTTCTCCTGAAAAAATCATTCCTTTTTCTAGGAACTCTTCACGATATTTAGTATTGAATTCATATCTGTGTCTATGCCTTTTAAAAATTTTATCAGAATTGTATATTTTATACGCCAACGAGTCTTGATTAATTTTAATTTCATTTGCACCCAACCGTAACGAACCACCCATATCCGTTTCATCCTTTTGTTCAGGCAAAAGATCAATAATTGGATTTTTTGTATCAGCAACAATCTCAGTAGAGTTTGCATTTTCAAGATTACACATTTTACGACCAAATGCAATTGCTGCTAGCTGAAACCCAAAACAAATTCCAAGATAAGGTATGTTTTTCTCCAGCGCGTATGTAGCTGTATCTATTATTCCTTCAGAACCACGCGTTCCAAATCCACCAGGTACTAACACACCATCAAAATTATCAAATTGCTTCAGATTTCCATTGAGTGTTTCCGAGTCAATCCAATCAATATTAACAGATTTTCCAATTGATGCAGAAGCATGTTTGAGTGCCTCATTAACACTAACATAACTATCTGCTAATGTGACATATTTTCCAACCATTGCAATTTTAATTGCATCATCTGTTTTTTGCAATGAGTTGACGATCGTATTCCAGTTATCCCAATTTTTTGATGTATTGACAAATCCCACATTTCCAAATTTCTTAAAAACCACATCAACCAATCCCTGCTCATACAACATTTGTGGTATCATGAAAATTGATTTGGCATCATGGCATGAAAACACATCCTCCTCAATTACGTTTGTAAACATCGAAATCTTTTTTCTAGTTTTTTCCAGTAGTGGTGTTGTACAACGGACACATAACAGATCTGGCTGAATGCCTATTCTTCTTAATTCTTGGACACTATGTTGCGTGGGTTTTGTCTTTTGTTCTCCAACAACGTCCAATGAGGGAGCCAATGTCACATGGACAAAAATAACATTTTCAGAACCATCCTCTAACCTAATTTGTCTTAATGCTTCAAGGAACGGAAGGCTTTCTATATCACCGACAGTGCCACCACATTCCACAATTAACACGTCAAGCTGCTCATCATCTGCAATTGCCCTGATACGGTTTTTTATCTCATCAGTAATGTGTGGAATGATCTGAACGCATGCGCCCAAATATTTTCCCTTTCGTTCGGCCTCAATGACACTGGAATAAATCTGCGCAGTTGTAATATTATGAGACTTTGGAATGTCCTTGTTAAGATATCTTTCATAACTTCCAATATCCATGTCACATTCGCCGCCATCCTCTGTGACAAACACTTCGCCATGGGCAATTGGATTCATTGTCCCAGCATCAAAATTCAGATATGGATCAATTTTCACACATGAAACTTTTTGATCTGATAATTGTAAGAGTTTTGAGATTGAGGCTGAAACTACACCTTTGCCAAGACCGGACATTACTCCGCCTGTAACGAAAATAAACTTCGTCTGCATAGATGTGTAAGTATTTTCCCATTTATGTAGCTTTTCCTAGTTGCGGAGTTTATCCTGTAAATGATGCAGTAGAAACGTCCCATGCTGTAGTTAACTTGTATACATTTACGTCGTCACCAGCGTTTCCCACGATAAACATAGTTTTCCCGGTAGAATCAAACCAGATTGTATTTGGTGCAGTCTCCTGACTATTAACACTAAAAGAGTCTACAAATGATGCGGTGGAAACGTTCCATGCTGTAGCTAACGTGTATTCATTTACGTCGTTACCGTCGTTTCCCGTGATAAACATTTTCGTTCCAGACTTGCTGAACGCGATTCCTGTTGGGCTTTGGTCCTGACCTTGAACACTAAAAGTGGCTACATATGATGCGGTGAGAACGTTCCATGCTGTAGCTAACGTGTATTCAACTACTGTGTTATCAGCTCCAGCTGTATCCGTGATAAACATTTTCGTTCCAGACTTGTTGAACGCGAGTCCTGTTATTGTTTGTGTCTGACTTAAAATATCAAAAGAGCCTACTAATGATGCAGTGGAAACGTCCCATGGTACAGTTAACGTGTATTCATGTACAGCGTCCTTGTTGTTTCCCGCGATAAACATTTTCGTTCCAGACTTGTTGAACGCGAGTCCTCGTGGATCAGCCTCCTGACTATTAATATTAAGAGCGTCTACAAATGATGCTGTACCTATACAATATGCGCCGGTTAACGTGTATTCATATATTTTATCATTGGCATCTTTGTTTCCAACGATAAACATTTTCGTTCCAGACTTGCTGAACGCGATTCCTTGTGGATCAGTCATCTGACTTGAAATACTTAGTGGAGACACATGAGCACAACTCCCAGCACTTGCTCCGGAACCTCCCGGCCTACTACTATTATCTTTAAACACATCAAACTCTTTTTCTATAGTTTTTTCAACACCATAGTATTCGCCAGTAACGGAAAGTATGTTTTCAGCGTACCAGTCCATGCTAGGTATGATTATGCTATTTTTGTAAACACCATCTTCGGTTGTCACTTCGCCAAAGTCGTGCCTTAACTCGCCGCCATTAGAAATAATTTTTGCGCTTATCTCAACACCATCAATATATTTTCCATGTTGTTCATCATACGTTTCTATCTGAATTTTGTATTCCTCCCCAACATAGGCCCAATTAAAGCAGCAATTACCGCCGTTAATTTCCATGTAAAAATTCTTTATTTCGACAACCTCCTCCACTGATTCCTCAACTTCTACCTCTTGCTCAACAACTATGATTCCTTTACCGATGAGGTATTTTATTCCCGCAACAAATGTAGTGTCATGAATTTTATCATCAGCCCACCAGCCAGCAGTGTTTTTAACCCAACCAGGAACTTCTTCCGCAGCTTCTGAATCAATTTCAGTGGGAATTTCTACAACAATTATTCCTTCTTTAATCAAATACTGAATTCCCTGTAGGAATGCTGAATCAGGAATCTGTTCCGAAGCCCACCAGCCGACTGTATTTTTAACCCAGTCTGGAACGGTGGACTCTCCACGTATGACTTCAGCTGAAACAATTGGAACAGTTGAAATGATAATCAAAATGGTTAGGATTGAAAGAAACCTATACATGCTTTCTAATTTGAATATTGATCTACTAATTAACTCTAGTACTTTTCTTCAACGTTTTTGTGTAATTTACAATCTTTCTTTGTAATTTTGATGGTGCTGTATTCTCAATAATCTTGAGATTAGCACTACCAACAATTACTGCATCTACGCCTACCGAAACATACTTTTTCACGTCAGCAGGAGTTGATACTCCAAATCCAATTCCTATAGGTATTTTCTTACCAACAATCTTTTTGGCATTTTTTATTGCGTCTATAGTATATTTGTGAATTTTTGTCTGTACACCGGTTGTTCCAAAGACGGCAACCATATACAAAAAGCCAGTGCTGGCTCTTGCTATCTTTTTGAGTCTATCATTCTTTGTGTTCGGTGAAACCAGAAAGATTGTATCAAGGTTATTTTTTTTAGCAGACTTCAGATATTCCTTTGATTCTTCAATGGACATGTCCGGTAGGATTAGGCCATCGATACCCACACTTTTGGCTTTTGACATAAATGCAGAATATCCATGTGTATAAAGGACATTCGTATACGTCATTAAAACAAGAGGAATGTCTGTCTCTTTTCTAATTTTTTTCACAAGGCTGAAAAATTTCTCAATCTTTGCACCCTTGTTTAATGATACAGTACTTGCGTTTTGTATGACAGGGCCATCTGCTATAGGATCAGAGAATGGAAACCCTAACTCAATGATATCTGCACCGCCTCTAACAAGACCTCTAACTATTGTTAGGGTTGTATTTTCATTTGGAAATCCTGTCATAATGTACGAAATGAGTGCTTTTTCGTTCTTGGATTTTAATTCCTTGAACTTATCTTGAATTTTTGACATTTTTCCTTAGATATTGTTTTACGATGTCAATGTCCTTGTCCCCACGTCCAGACAGTGTAACTACTATTGAATCAGATTTTGATCTAGTCTTAGCGATTTTAATTGCATGTGAAATTGCATGAGCAGATTCTAATGCAGGGATGATGCCCTCGGTTTTTGTCAGTGCCAAAAATGCATTAATCACTTCGTTGTCTGTCGCGCTTTTGTATTTCACGTTGCCAGCATCCTTCAAGAATGCATGCTCTGGACCAACTCCTGGATAATCTAGTCCCGCCGAAATGCTGTGCGTTTCCTTGATCTGTCCATCATTGTCCTGTAATAGATAAGTCATCATACCATGTAGTACACCTTTTTTTCCCGCATTAAGTGTGGCAGAATGCATGCCTGTCTTCAATCCTTTTCCTGCGGCTTCGACACCAATCATCTCCACACCATCATCAATCATTGGATAAAACGTACCGATTGCATTTGAACCTCCACCAACGCACGCAATTACTGTGTCAGGAACATTTTTCATCTGTTTTTTTATTTCCTTTCCAATTACGGATTGAAAGTCACGTACCATCACAGGATATGGATGTGGACCAACAGCAGAACCAAGCAGATAGTACGTTGTATCAACATTAGTTATCCAGTCACGAATTGCTTCATTAATTGCATCTTTAAGAGTCTGTGAACCTGATTTTACAGGATACACTTTACAACCAAGCAAATCCATTCTGAAAACATTTTGCTGCTGTCTGACTGTGTCCTTGTATCCCATGTAAACCTCTGATGGTAACCCTAAGCAGGAGCAAGCCATTGCCGTTGCAACGCCATGTTGCCCCGCACCAGTTTCCGCAATGATTCGTTTCTTCTTCATTTTTTTTGCAAGTAAAGCCTGACCAAGTGTATTGTTGATTTTATGTGCTCCTCCATGTAGCAAATCCTCTCGCTTGAGGTAGATTTTTGCACCACCGACAGATTTTGTTAGATTTTCTGCAAAATAAAGTGGAGTTGGTCTTCCAGCGTAATTTTTTAAGTAATAGTCAAGTTCATTTTGGAAGCTTTTGTCACTTTTAATTTTTTGATAATTCTCCTCAAGCTCTTCAACAGCTGGAACTAGTGTTTCCGGAATGTATTTTCCTCCAAAATCTCCAAACCTTCCATCTTTTGGCATTCCTATTTTCATATTGCATTCACCAATTCTGACACTCTCTTTTGTATATCTGAGCTTTTCATTATACTTGTACCTACAAGAAATGCATCTGCACCACAATCATGTAAAAATTTTACATCTTCTGCTGACTTGATTCCACTTTCGGATAATATTATTTTAGATTTCTGGAAATTTTCTAAAAGTTGCTTTGTGGTTTCAAGATTAATTTTAAGAGTATCTAAGTTTCTATTATTGATTCCAATAATGTCTGCATCGGTTTTTAATGCATTTTCAAATTCTGTCTTTGTGTGCGCCTCTAGTAAAATTTTCAGATCTTTTTCATGACCGTAATCAATCAGTTTGTCAATATCACTGACAAAACCGTTATCAAATAATCCCTGAATAAGTAAAAAATAGTCTGCACCCATTTTTTTTGCTGCATCTATCTGTATTTTGTCAATCATAATGTCTTTCATTAATAATGGAATTTTCACGTTTTTTCTGATTTTGATAAAATATTCTGGTGAACCGTTGAATAGATATGGTTGTGTTAAAATGGAAAGCGCCTGTGCACCACCTGATATCATAGATTTTGCTATTTGTATTGGGTCAGAAATTTGCCTTATATCACCTTCAGCAGGTGATGAAAATTTTATTTCGGTAATAAGAGATGCATGGCTGTTATTCTTTATTGATTCCTGTAAATCAATTTCTGATTTAGGTAATGTTTCAGTAATATCATAAATGCCATCATCAATTGCATTTTGTGAGTTTTCAACTAATTTTTGTAGTATATTTTCTATGATCTTTCAACCTCCTCTAATTTTTCTATGTCACCACAATTTTTTACAAAGTTTTTTAGTTTATCAAATGCCTTACCACTATGAATTGTATCCAATGCTAGTTCAACTGCTTCGTCAAAACTATTAGCAATATCTGATACAATTAATCCGCCAGCTGCATTTAATGCGGTTATCTCAATTTTTGTTTTATTTGCTGTATCATTCAGCACATCTACAAATGACTTTATCGCATCTTCCTTTGTGTTTATTTGAATATCAGAGATGTTACCCCTTTGCAAACCAACATCTTGAGGATCAATAACCATGTTTGTAATGATGTTATTTTTTAGTAAACAAATTTTGTTTTTGGATGTGGTTGATAACTCATCCATTCCATCATCTGATCTAACTGTCATAATTGTTTCCGCATTTTTCCTTTGTAAAATTTTTACAATTCTTTCTTGATAGTCATCTGAAAAAACACCAATTAGCTGATTTTTCACCATTGCTGGATTGGTTAATGGTCCAAGAAGATTAAATGCAGTTCTACCGCCAACAACCTTTCTAGCGTTTGCAACATTTTTCATTGCAGGATGAAATTTTTGTGCAAACATGAAACCTATGCCAAATTTTTCTATTATTTCATTTACTTTGCTTGGTTCCGAATTCAAATCAAATCCAAAATATTCAAAAATATCTGCACTTCCTGATACGCCTGATATTGAACGGTTACCATGTTTAGCAACATTTCCACCAGCCCCAGCAATTACAAAAGAAGCTGCAGTTGAGATGTTGAATGTTTTTAATTTATCACCACCTGTGCCACACACATCAATAATTTTGCCTTGGCAATTTGGAGATATGTGTAATGCAAATTCTTCCATTTTGTTTAGCATAGCCAAAAGTTCATCGTCAGATTCACCTTTTTCCGTCAAATTTTTTAAAAATTCTGCTACATCTTCGTCGTTTTGTGTGCCGGTGAGTATTTCATCCATCACGTTAGTCATTTGATCAGTTGTTAGGTTATTTCCGTGGGAAAGCTGCTCTGCTAACTCTTTAATCATTTTTAACCCTCATGATGAAATTTTTTAGAATTTTTTTGCCCTCATCTGTCATTATTGATTCTGGATGGAATTGTACACCCTCAATTAGATATTTCTTATGACTTACACCCATAATCTCTCCATCATCTTCAGCTACTGCAGTAATTTTCAATGAATCTGGGATTATTGTTTTATCACCAACTAGTGAATGATAGCGTGTAGCTCTAAACGGGTTTTTCACTCCATTGAAAAGAGAATCACCATAATGTTTGATCAGACTAGTCTTGCCATGTCTGACATTACCAGCGTTAACAACTTTTCCGCCAAAGCAATCAATAATTCCCTGATGGCCCAAGCAAACTCCCAAGATTGGTGTTGTGCTCCCAAGTTCCATTATTACATCCTTACATACACCAAAATATTTTTTGTCTTCTGGGGTTCCTGGTCCTGGCGAAATAATTATTGCACTATAATCTCTTTTCCTTATTTCGTCAATTGTAATTTGGTCATTTCTTATAACGTCAGAACTTATTCCCAACTCTCCTAATCTTTGTGCAATGTTGTAAACAAATGAATCGTAATTATCTATAATCAAAAACTTCATTTTGATGCCTCCATTAGAGCAGTTATCATTGCGTTTGCCTTATGTTCAGTCTCTTTTAGTTCATTATCAGATATTGAATCAAAAACAATTCCTGCTCCAGCTTGTACAAAACCACCATTATCATCTGCAAAGATACTTCTAATTGCTATTGCAAAATCACAGCATCCGTTGAATGAAAAATAGCCAACTGCACCAGCGTATGGACCCCTTGATTCCGGTTCTAGCTCATCAATTATTTCCATCGCTCTAACTTTTGGTGCACCAGAAACAGTACCAGCTGGAAAAACTGCCTTAAACGCGTCATACATATCATAATTTTTATTTAGTTTTCCAACAACATGCGTTACCATATGTTGAACATGACTGAATTGTTTTACTTCCATAAGCTTATTGACACGAACTGTTCCATAATCACACACTTTTCCAATATCATTACGTCCAAGATCTACAAGCATTGTATGCTCTGCTAATTCTTTTTCATCATTAACTAATTCTTGTCGTAGTTTCTCGTTTTTTGCCTCATCATCTGTAATTTTTCTTGTTCCAGCTATTGGAAATGTTTCAACTTGATCATTCGTAACACGTAAAAGCATTTCAGGACTAGAGCCGATTGTTATTTTTTTACCCATTTTTAGATGGTAGAGATATGGTGATGGGTTTAGTGACCGAAGTTTTCCGTAAACTTTTAGATAATCACCATGTGCTTCAAATGAAAATTTTCGTGATAATACAACTTGAAAGACATCTCCGTCATAGATGTATTTTTTTGCGCTTTCAACTATTTTAGAAAATTCATCCTTGTCTAAATTAGTTGAAATTTTTGACATTTTGAAATCGTCAAAAACTGGTTCAGATGTTTTTATTTCGTCTACTCTATTTTCTTCATAATAGAAATATAGAGATTTTTTTTGTTTGTTGTCAAACAGTATGCCGTCGTTGTAAATTCCAAATTCCATTATAGGTTCCGTTGTATTGTGGCGTTTTGGAATTTTTTCCCACAATCTTACTGCATCGTAATTAATTACGCCTACAGCGCCGCCAAGATAGCGATACGTTTGATCATCTGTTTTTTTGACTAAATTTTTTATTACTACAAGTGGCTCGTCTGTTACAATTGTTTCAATTGAGCCATCTCTACCTTGTATCGTCACCTTGTCATAGTATCCCTTTACGACAAATTCTGGGTCAAAGCCCATAATCGAGGTTTCTGAGAGTTCTTCTGGGCCTGTTAAAGATTCGAATAGAAAAGAGTATTCATAATTTCGGGATATCTTGTTATAAATTTCAAATTGGGTGCCAGTATAATCTAGAGAAATAATCCTAGGAATGCAAGTGTGTCCAAATATGTCCACCCATGAAATTGAACAAAATTGAACTTATTTAAACCATGATTTTGGTATCAGCAAAATTAGTGATAAAATATGGGTTTTTGAGTGTTAAATTGAGGTTTTTTAATATAAAAAATGGATTACTGAGTTTAAAAAACACGCATAAACTGTATAATTCAATAGAAAATACAAATTTAGCAGTTAATCAATGAAAATCGATCGATCACCTCTTTGATCTATTTCTCGCATTAATTGTATGAGTTCAATAGGAGTTGGAATGCAAAAGATAGCCATACATTCACAGATAATTGGTCTTAAGGCAGCGTTGAAAATTTCGGATATTATCAAGAAATAATCTATTCTGAATCAACAACTAGACTAATTTAACAATATTACGGTAATGTACGGTACACTTATTAGGTAATTGCGCCTATAATAGGATGTGAGTAAGACGTGTCATAGATGTGGTACAACTGATTTAAGCTGGAATCAACCATATCATCAATTAACAGGCAAGTGGAAACTTGAGAATCACAAAGAATGCAAATAACAGTTAGTGCTCTGAAAATCTTTTCTGAAGATAGTCTGTCATTTTAAGAAATTACTTGGGTCAGTTATTGCACCGTTTGCTGCAGAACCTACTAGGAGTGCATATTTGGCAAGTGCGCCTGACTTGTAGTTTGGTTTGGGCATCATCCATTTCTTGCTTCTTTGCTCTAGTTCCTTTTCTGATACATGTAGATTGACGCTATTATCCTCAATATTGATGCTAATTTCATCACCATCTTTAACGAGGGCGATTGGTCCGCCAACAAATGCTTCAGGGGCAACATGCCCAACCATGAAACCACGTGTTCCACCAGAGAATCTACCATCAGTTATCATTGCGACTTTCTTACCTAAACCATGTCCTACTAGTGCAGCAGTTGTTGCAAGCATTTCTCTCATTCCTGGACCACCCTTTGGTCCTTCATATCTAATAACTAAGACATCTCCTTCATTGATCTCACCGTTCGCAACAGAGTCAAATGCAGATTCTTCGCCGTCAAATACTCTTGCATTACCAGTGAATTTTGTCATTTCTATACCTGCGGTTTTAATTACGGCCCCTTCGGGAGCCAAAGTTCCCTTCAGTATTACAGCAGTTCCAACTCCATGTAACGGATTTTTAATTTCTCTTACAATTTGTTGCTCAGCAGTACTTGATATTTTATACTGTTTGATATTTTCCTCGATTGTTTTCCCAGTGACAGTTAGTACGTTACCATGAATTAAGTTATTATCTAATAATTTTTTCATTATCAGTGGTATCCCGCCTATTTTATCTAGACTGTTCATAACATAACCGCCGCCGGGTTTCATATCTGCTATGTGTGGTGTTTTTTTCCTTATTCTTTCAAAGTCATCATATGATAATTCTATTCTTGATTCATTTGCTAATGCAAGTAAATGTAAAATACCATTAGTTGATCCACCAACAGCATTTAACATTGTAATAGCATTTTCAAATGATTCAAATGTTAAGATATCACGTGGTTTGATATTAAGCTCCAGTAACTGTGTACATGCTTTACCTGTTTCATATACTATCTTTTCTCTTCTGTCATCTTCAGCTGGTGGACTTGCACTTCCAGGTAATGCAATACCCATTGCCTCAGAAATTGATGCCATTGTATTAGCTGTAAACATTCCACCACATGAACCAGCATTTGGACATGCAGTATTTTCTATGTTTTTTAATTCTTCTAGTGAAATCTTCCCCGCATCATACGAGCCCACTGCTTCATAAACATCAACAACTGTTAGTTCCTTTCCATCCAGCATTCCAGGCATAATTGTTCCACCGTAAACAAAAACTGAAGGAATGTTCAGTCTTGCCATAGCCATCATTGTACCTGGTAAACTTTTGTCACAACCAGCAATACCAACTAATGCATCATATTGGTGTGCCCTTACCATTAATTCGATTGAATCGGCAATAACTTCCCTGCTAACTAACGATGATTTCATGCCTTCATGGCCCATCGCAATTCCATCGCTTACTGCAATAGTACTAAATTCTCTTGGTGTAGCACCCGCATCCTTTACACCATCTTTTGCTTTTTGAGCAAGTCCAGATAAATGTATGTTACAAGGAGTAGCTTCATTTCCTGTGTGGCAAACACCAACGAATGATTTTGCAAGATCATCATCAGTCAAGCCCATGGCTTTATACATCGCTCTATGCGGAGCTCTTGCTGTTCCCTCTACTACATTCCTGCTTGATATTTCCATTTTAAACATCTTCAACACACGTTACTATAATTTAAATTCTAGAAATGTAAATTTCATAAACTAGTGTTAAATACAAGAAACATGGATTCTAATGAACTTCAAACCTTTATCCAGGATGTAAGGGACGATTTAAACAATTTAGATAGCCTAATTGATTATTATGATTTTTTAGGCCATCATAATATTAGAACCATTGTTTTCAATCCTGAAGATGAACCCAGTTTTTTTGAAGGATCTGTAATCACAGTTTTAGATCAGAGATATCGTGAATTTTTTAAAAGCAAATTTAATTGTGAAATTGATGAATTAACACGTGTAGATGTTCTTGAAATTATTAGAGCACAATTACCATATATTAGAAAAAGATTGTCTGAATAATTATAAACAAAATTGTTTTGGGTCTATTAGTAATTCATCCTTTAATCATTTGTGAATCAAGTTCAATTAATTGCACTTCAATTTCTTCAGGTGTTTCAGGACCAAATGAAATTAAAATTCGAGCATCATCTTCAAGAACATAATCATAGATATTGCCTACAGATTTGTGGTTAATGTAATACTTGAGTGAATAATCTTCGTTAGTACAAAATTCTCTTCCATCTGGAAATGCAAAACATTCATCGTTAACAGTAAAACCCATACTGTCAAACAAATCACCAAGCGTTACTCCTGATGAGTGTCTATGAATGGTAGTACCATCACTATCCTCAAAGTGGATCCAACTACTTTTGATTTGGTAGGCTGGACTAGCAAAGTCAAGTTTATCGCCAAAAATTCTTACAAGTAAGGAAGCATGTTCATGCTCATCACCCAATCTTCCTGCACCGTCTGGCGCACCAAGTGCACCACTAGTATCAACTTGTGTCATGAAGACAAATACTGAATATCCAACAATTACTGCAATTACTGCTAAAATTCCAGTAGCCATGAGATTGGTTTTACGCTTATTCTTAGATATTTTAGCAGCCTTATCTTCTCGTTTTTCTTGTCTCTCTTCTCTTGCTCTTCTTCCCATTGACGGTCAGATTCATATTTTTGCCCTATATAACATATGAAATTACTAACATTACTTTTCATAATGATATATTGGAGAATATGAAAACATTTTCGTGCCAACACAGTTTGAAAGACCATCATGGGATGAATATTTCATGCTACAAGCTGAATTGGCTAAATTACGTTCAAACTGCATGACACGAAAGGTTGGTGCGGTAATAGTTCGGAACCACAGACAAATTGCTACGGGCTATAATGGAACACCACCTGGAATCAAAAATTGTTTTGAGGGTGGATGTAAAAGATGTCAAGATAGGATGGATGGAAAAATTGAATCTGGCGCTTCTCTCGATCGATGTCTTTGCAATCATGCCGAATCTAACGCAATAATGCACTGTGCAATTTTAGGCATTGAAGCAGGTAACAAGGATGCAATTTTGTATAGCACATTTGTTCCATGCTTAGAATGCAGTAAAATGGCAATTACCATTGGAATTAAAAAAATAATATGCCTTGATACTTATCCTGAGACTGATTTTGATCTGATTAAGGAATCAGGTATTTCTATTGAAATGCTGGATAAAAATAAAATTCAATACTGGACAAAATCATTACTAAATTTGTAAAATGTCAAACCAACAGGAAGAAAATAAAACGGAAAATATGCCGTATGGATTATTAATCTCTGCTGCATACAATAGCCAAAAAAATGTAGCAATTTTAAAATTCTATGAACCAGTATCTCAAAGAATTTTTTTATGGGCAGACAAATCAGGGCACAAGCCATACTGTTATTCCAAATTATCACCAGATGAGATACCAACTGAAATTTCTGAGCGGGATGACGTTATTGAGATAAAACAAGTTAAACTGCTGGACATATTACATGATAAACCAATTGATGTATCAAAAATATTAGTCAAGGATCCATTAGCAATTGGTGGCACACAAACAAGCAAAAGTATTAGAAACTTAATCGATACTTGGGAATCTGATATAAAATATTATGAAAGTTATCTTTACGATAGTTCACTGATTGTTGGTAAATATTACAAAATTGAGAATGATGCTGTTGTTCCATATGATTTAGAAATTTCTGATGAAACTAAATTATCATTAAAGAGTATGTTATTAGATAAACAGAGTGATACCAACTTACCAGACCCAAAACAATTTGATGAACATGTATCACAGTGGGCAAACCTTCTCAATCAGCCCATACCAAAGATCAAGAGGATTAGTCTAGATATTGAAGTCGAATCAGAGATTGGTCGTATCCCAGATCCAAAAATTGCGGAAAAAAGAATCACAGCTGTAGGTTTTGAGGGTAGTGATGGATTAAAACAAGTTTTCGTTTTACGGAAAAGTGGAATTGAAGAAGGTGTAAATGAACTATTACCAGGTGTCAAGATCGTATTTTATGAAGAAACAAAAGAAAAGGAAATGATATCAGATACATTTGAACTGATGAAAAAATATCCATTACTTATCACATACAATGGCGACGGATTTGATTTACCGTATCTGTATAATCGTGCTAGCAGACTTGGAATTGACAGACAAAAAAATCCACTATACATGATGAGGGACTCAGCTACACTAACTGATGGTGTACATCTTGATTTGTATAGAACTATGTCCAACCGAGCATTTCAAATCTATGCTTTTGGTCAAAAGTATAGTGATTTTTCGCTCAACAGTGTATCAAAAGGCTTACTTGGTGAGAAGAAAATCGATTATGGCGTTGAACTTAATGATTTAACGTTATATCAAACTGCAAACTATTGCCAAAATGATGCTAGGTTAACGTACAACCTAACTGCCTTTAATAATGATTTGTTGATGAATTTGCTTATTGTAATTAGCAGAATTGCAAGAATGCCAATTGATGACATATCTAGGATGGGTGTATCACAATGGATTCGTAGCTTACTATATTATGAACACAGACAGAATGGAATTTTAATTCCAAGAAGGCAAGAACTTGACAATAGATCATCTAATGTAGTAAATGAGGCAATAATAAAAGACAAGAAATTTCGAGGCGGTTTAGTAATTGAGCCAGTAGAGGGAATACATTTTGACGTTACAGTTATGGATTTTGCAAGCCTGTACCCCAGTATTATAAAAGTGAAAAATCTATCATATGAAACTGTAAGATGCTCACATGATGCGTGTAAGAAAAATACTATACCTCAAACAAATCACTGGGTCTGCACCAAAAAAAATGGTTTAACATCTGTACTAATTGGCTCATTGAGGGATTTGAGAGTAAACTATTACAAAAATATGGCAAAAAAGGATACACTCACGGTTGAGGAGAAGCAACTTTTTACTGTTGTAAGCCAAGCGCTTAAGGTAATACTAAATGCAAGCTATGGAGTTATGGGCGCAGAGATTTTTCCATTATACTTTTTGCCTGCGGCAGAGGCAACAACTGCAACAGGCAGGCATATCATTCTGGACACTATTAACAATTGCAAAGAATCTGGAATTGATGTTCTATATGGCGATACTGATTCACTGTTTGTGAAGAAACCTACTCCAAAGCAGATTGAGGATATAATTGCTAAAGCAAAGATGGACCATAATGTGGAATTAGAAATTGAGAAAGAGTACAGATATGTTGTGTTAAGCGGAAGAAAGAAGAATTATCTTGGTGTTACAAAAAATGGTAAAGTAGATGTTAAGGGTCTAACGGGAAAGAAATCACACACACCGCCATTTATCAAAACATTGTTTTATGAGTTGCTTGACATACTATCTGAAATTAAAACAATTGAGGAGTTCGAAAGGGCAAAAAATAAAATTTCTGATAAGATTACTGAATGTGCAAGAAAGGTGCAGGCTAAAGAAATACCATTACAAGATCTAGCTTTCAACGTAATGATAAGCAAAGCACCAAGGGATTATACAAAAACAGTACCACAACATATTCGTGCAGCAAAACAATTAGAGTCGATCAGAGAAATAAAAAAAGGAGACATAATATCGTACGTCAAAATATTAAACAAGCCTGGAGTCAGACCAATTGAAATGGCACGCAAAAGCGAGATTGACACATCAAAATATATGGAATTTATGGAAAGTACACTAGACCAACTAACATCATCAATGGACTTGGATTTCGATACAATTTTAGGAAAACCAAAGCAAACTGGACTTGAACAATTCTTTTGGAATTAAAATAAAATGGAATTAGACGAAACAACGATGGGAATAATCGGCATCGTAGCTGGTATCTTAATTCTATCAGGCTGGGTCCCACAAATTGTTAGGGGCTACAAAACCAAAAGGCTGAATGATGTTTCATCATATCTAATGATCCTAATTTTTGCTGGTGCAGCCTTGTGGTTAGTTTATGGAATTGCTTTGGATGATGTTTACATTATGGGCGTTAACATATCTGCAATGGTTTTAACGATGATTGTGCTATCTATGAAATTAAAATATGAGAAGGCTGCTCAGACAACAAGTGAATAACATGTTCATAATTAACTGTAAAAACTATAATGAAATTTCTGGTGAAAAGATTAACAAACTTTCTCAGATTGCAGAAAAAATTTCAAAAAAATACAAAATTCAGATTGCAATAGCCCCACCTCATCATCTATTAGCATCAATAAAGAAATCAAAATTACTTGTGTTTGCACAACATCTTGATGATGCCAAAATTGGAAGTACTACTGGATACATGATTCCTGAAATCGTAAAAAAATCCAAAGTTAATGGTGCACTAATTAATCACAGTGAACATAGAATTTCATCTAAAGAAATCATAAACCTAGTTAAAAGACTCAAAAAATTAAAAATGAAAACAGTTGTTTGCGTAAAAAATGTGCGTGAGGCGGAAAAATATGCAAAGCTAAACCCTACATACATTGCAATTGAACCACCTGAATTAATTGGGACAGGTAGAGCAATTTCAAATGAGAGACCAGAATTGATTACAAAATCCTTACATGTAGTAAAAAAAGCAAAAAATACAACAAAGCTTCTTTGCGGAGCAGGAATTGTAACAACTAAAGATGTCGAGCGTGCAATGAAACTAGGTTCACATGGAATTCTAGTTGCAAGTGGAATTATCAAATCCAGAAATTGGCAAAGAGATATTGAAGGCTTTGCTAAGGCAATCCTTTAAAAACGGCTCAATTTTATTTGATAATCTAAGTGATAGCAGTGAAATCGATCTACGCGTTTGAGGATGCAGACAGCAAAAACAGAATGTTGTTGGGTGGTAAAGGTGCTGGCCTAAGTGAAATGACAAGGCTCAAACTTCCTGTACCGCCTGGATTTACAATTACAACCGAAGTTTGCAACAAATATTATGAAAACAAAAAACATCTTTCAAAAAATCTCATGAGTGAAATCAGCAAGAATATTTCAAAAATTGAAAAAAAGACTGGAAAAAAATGGAATTCTAGTGATAATCCGTTACTAGTTTCGGTTAGATCGGGCGCTGCGATTTCAATGCCTGGAATGATGGATACAATACTGAATTTGGGTTTAAATGATCAAACTGTTCTTGGTTTAGCAAAAAAAACAAACAATTCAAGATTTGCTTGGGATTCCTACAGAAGATTCATCCAACTTTTCGGAAAAGTTGTATTCAATATTAGTGATGAAAATTTTGATGATGTACTTAATTCGGCAAAAACAAAACAAGGTATCACCGATGACAGTATGCTGAATGTCGACTCGCTAAAAAAAATTGTATTAGATTACAAAAAAATCTGTGAGAAATTTACAAAACAAAAATTCCCAACAAACCCAAATGAGCAGATTAGCTTGGCGGTTGAAGCTGTGTTTAAAAGTTGGATGGGCGAAAGAGCTGTAATTTATCGAGAAAAAAATAATATTACAAAAGGTATTGCAAATGGAACAGCTGTAAATGTTCAAACAATGGTTTTTGGAAACATGGGAAATGACAGTGCAACTGGTGTTGTATTTACTAGAAATGGACAAAATGGTATTAAAGAAATTGAAGGTGAATATTTGCTAAATGCGCAAGGCGAAGATGTAGTTGCTGGAGTTAGAACTGGGAAAGAAATTTTGATGTTACGAAAAGATATGTCAAAATCATACAATGAGCTTAGTAATGCATGTAAAAAATTAGAGAAGCATTTTAGAGAGCCGCAGGATATTGAATTTACAATTGAGCAGGGAAAATTCTACCTATTACAAACACGAACAGCAAAGATGAGCGCAGCTGCATTAATTAAAACATCAGTAGATATGGTTAAAGAAAAATTAATTAACAAAAATAAGGCACTAACAAGAATTCCCGCACAACAATTGGAAGCATTACTACATAGAACAATTGATCAAAACAAACTAAAGGAATACAAACAGTTCACAAAAGGAATTGCCGCATCACCAGGTGCTGCAACTGGAATTGCTGTATTTGATGTAAAAAAAGCAATTACTATGGGTGAAAATAACACTAAAGTCATTTTGATTAGAAAAGAGACAAAACCAGAGGATGTACCTGCATTCTTTTCCTCTGAGGGTATTTTGACTAGTCAGGGAGGTAAATCATCTCATGCTGCAATTGTTTCTAGGGGTATGGGCAAACCATGTATTGTTGGTTCCACCGAATTAAAAATTGATTATGATGCTAAGAAATGCCAAGCAAATGGAATAGTTGTTTCAGAAGGCGATTCAATAACTATTGATGGTAGTACGGGAATTGTTTATCTTGGAAATATTCCAACAGTTGAGCCTAAAGTTACAGAAGATTTCAAGACTATTCTATCATGGGCACAAAAAACAAAACGTCTTGGAATTCGTGCAAATGCAGATACACCTGATGCAGCAAAACTAGCAAGAAAATATGGTGCAGAAGGAATTGGTCTATGCAGAACTGAAAGGATGTTTAATGCTGATGATAGATTGAGCATTTTCGTTGACATGATCATGGCAACGAATGAAAACCAAAGAAAGTATGTATTAGATAAGCTTGGCGAACTACAAAAAAATGATTTTATACAAATTCTAAAAGCAATGGAAGGTTACAAGGTAACTATCCGATTACTCGATCCACCATTGCATGAATTCTTACCAAATCCAGAAGAATTAATGGATAAAATCTATAAAAATAAAAATGATATTGATATTTCAGAAACTAAAGAAGTTTTGAATAGAGCTAAAGAACTATCAGAAATTAACCCAATGATGGGTCATCGTGGTGTTAGACTTGGTATAACTTATCCTGAGATTTACGAAATGCAGATCAAAGCAGTTTTTGTAGCAACAGCAAACCTAGTGAAGAAAAAAATTAACGCCAAACCACAGATTATGATACCACAAGTTGGGAGCATTGAAGAACTTAATTACATAAAATCAATTTATGATAATGTTAAACTAGAGATGGAGAAAAAATACAAGATTAAATTTAAAATAAATTTTGGAACAATGCTAGAAGTCGTTCGCGCATGTTTAACATCAAACGAATTAGCAAAAACAGCAGAATTCTTTAGCTTCGGCACAAATGATCTAACACAAGCTGTATTCAGCTTTAGTAGAGAAGATGCAGAAAGCAAATTTCTACCAGAATACATGGAAAAAGAGATTCTAGAAACAAGTCCATTCCAATCAATTGATGAAAATGGTGTGGGAAATCTAATGAATATTGCAATTTCGCGTGGAAGAAAAATCAAAAACAATTTGGAGATTGGGATTTGCGGTGAACATGGAGGTGATCCAAATTCAATAAAGTTTTGTCACGATGCAGATGTATCATATGTCAGTGCATCACCACATCGAATTCCAATTGCAATCGTTGCTGCTGCTCAAGCTGCAATCAATAAAAAATAAAAAACCCTAGTTAAGTAATACTAAAATTTTTATAATGAAAGTTTAGTAGATAATTATGCTACCAAGCCTGGAAACGATAAAGGTGGAAAGAAAAAAGCTGAACATGACGCAAAAAAAGTTGGCTGTTATGACTGGTGTTAGCACGTCCATGATAAATCAAATTGAATCAGGAAGATGCAAGCCATCATACAATACTGCAAAGAAAATTTTTGAAAGTTTAGCAAAACTTGAAGGCCAAACATCAACACGTAAAGCAGGTGATATCTGTAGTGAAAAAATAGTTAGGCTAGCACCTAGTAACACCATCCGTGAAGCAGGAAAAAAAATGCATGAAAAAACAATTGATCAGATACCAGTTTTTGATGAAGGTGAGTTAAAGGGATTAGTTACCATTGATATTGTTAATGAATACACAGAACGTAAGGACACTAAAATTAAAAATGTGATGAATCCAAAGCCACCTGTAATTGATTTTGAATTCCCAGCGAATGCACTATCACAATTAACTAGAATTTCTGGTTGTGTTCTTGTAGAAAAAAACTCCAAAATTATAGGGATAATTACCTCGTCTGATTTGCTAAAAATGATGTAAGTGAGTCAGAATTTTTTAATTTCCGGGTTTTCTCTATTTCCTATATCATATCCATCTCGTCTAAGATATTTGAGGGTAAGCTTGTATACCAATTCATCATGGTTTACAGTTTCTAATAAAACCGACCACGCTAGCTTACCATCTTCACCAATTTTTGGCTTTAGTTGAGTAGTAAAATTCTCGGCTAATTGTTTGCATTCCTCGTATGTCTTTCCGTGACGATATTCTGTACCCCTACCACAGCTATCCATTAGAACAGAGCTCTGTTAAAACACCATTCAAAGATTTCGGATGAATGAATGTTACTTTAGTTCCGGCTGAACCATCTCTAATTTTTCCCAAGAATTGTATACCACACCCTTCCATCCTAGAAACCTCACCTTCTATATTTGGAGTTTCAAGAGCTATATGATGTAACCCACTTCCACGCTTTTCTAAAAACTTCCTTATTGGACTTGAATCATTTGTAGGTTCCATAAGTTCTATGCTAGCATTTTCTAAATGAAGTATTGCAACTTTAACACCCTCAGATTCTACAGTTTCAAATTCAACACTCTTGATATCAAGCGCATCTTGGTAGGTCTTAGCTGCATCCTCAACGTTTTCTACTGCAATTGCAACATGGTTTATTTTCATTAGAATACATCCTTTGGTCTATATTCACCAAAAACCTCTCTGAATGTATTACTAATCTCACCGGTTGTAGCATATGCCAACACAGCATCTAAAATAAATGGCATCAAGTTTTTGTCAGTTTCAGCAGCTTTTTGCATTTTTGATAAAGCGTATTCTGTTTTTTTATTATCACGTGAATTTCTAAGTTGTTTTATTGCTTTCTCCTGTTTTTTTCCTAGTGAATCATCTATTCGAAGGAGGTTCTGTTTCTTTTCAGATTTTTCAGTAAATTTGTTGACACCCACTAGTATGCGTTGATCATCATCTACTTCTTTCTTGAGTCGATACGCGTTTTGTCTAATTTCTGATTGGAAATATCCCTTCTCAATTGCCTTAAGTGCGCCACCCATCTTATCAATTTTTTTGAGATAACTCAATGTTTGTTCCTCAATATCATCACAAAGTGATTCCATGTAATATGAACCAGCCATAGGATCAACAGTCTTTGTTACCCCACTCTCATATCCAATAATTTGTTGTGTTCGTAATGCAATCTTTGCCGCCTCTTGTGAAGGAAGTGCTAATGCTTCATCCTTTGAATTTGTATGGAGTGATTGTGTTCCACCAAGAACTGCAGCCATTGCTTGTACTGCAACACGAACGATGTTATTGTCAGGCTGCTGTGCTGTTAATGATTCGCCACTTGTCTGAGTATGAAATCTAAGCTGCAAAGATTTAGGATTTTTTGCATGAAATCTTTCCTTTAGAATTTTTGCGTATATTTTTCTTGCAGTTCTAAACTTTGCAACTTCTTCAAAAAATTCTATCGTACAACAAAAGAAAAATGAAAGCCTTGGTGCAAAGTCATCAATTTTCAATCCGCGATCTATACATGTTTGAATATATTCAATTCCATTTGCGATTGTAAATGCAATTTCCTGTACTGCAGTTGAACCTGCTTCACGCATGTGATAACCTGAGATTGAAATTGGATACCATTGTGGTACATTTTTTGCACAGTAACCAATCATATCACCTACTATCCTCATAGATGGTTGTGGAGGGTAGATGTAGGTATTCCGAGCAACATACTCTTTCAATATGTCATTTTGAGTTGTACCCCTAAGTTCCTTACTTGAAATTCCTTGTGACTTTCCCACGGCAATATAGTATGCTAGAAGTGTTGATGCAGTTGCATTAATTGTCATAGAGGTTGAAGCCTTTCCTAGATTGATTCCGTTGAATGCAGTTTGCATGTCTTTTAGCGATGCGATTGATACGCCAACTTTGCCAACCTCACCTTCAGCACGTGACGAATCTGGATCATGCCCAATTTGCGTAGGTAAATCAAAAGCCATTGAAAGACCAGTCTGACCACTATCCAGCATGAATTTGTAACGCTTGTTTGACTGTGCAGCATCCCCAAAGCCAGAATATTGACGCATTGTCCAAAGTCTATCACGATACATTCCAGAATGAATTCCTCGTGTAAACGGATATTTCCCAGGGCTCTCCTTTGAATTTTTTGATTGGTTGTAAATTGGTTTAACTGGTATGTTAGAATCAGTTACAAATTCCTTAGTTTTTATCTTGTCCTTTGTCATGTAATCACTTTATTATGCTATTAGATATTTTGTCAGCAGCTTCAAATGGATCCATTTTTTTGTCTTGCACTTTTTTAAGATATCCTGAGTATGACTTGCTTGATTGCAGCATTGTTGCAACTTTTTGGTTAATATTATTTAAGATGATATCATCAAGTTCTTTGGAAAGCCTTTGCTTTTCTGATAATTTCTTATCCTTCCTTCTTTTTGTTATGAGCTTTTTTAATTCTGTTAGAAATTCAGAAATTCCCTTTTCTGTCTTTGACGATACTTTGAGAATCAGTGGTTTTTTTTCTACTGTTCCAATAAAGTCTTGAACAGATTGAAATAATTGTGATGCTCCTTCAAGGTCGCTTTTATGCACAAGGTAAATGTCGCCAATTTCAGTAATTCCTGCTTTTATTGCTTGAATGCTATCTCCTGTATGTGGGTTGAATACGACCACTGTAATATCAGCTATGTTGGAAATTTCTATTTCAGTCTGTCCTGCTCCAACACTTTCTATGATTATCGGGTCAAATCCAGCATATTCTAGTACGCGTATACTGTTTCGTATGGACCTTGAAATTGCACCAGTAGCACCTCTTGATGCTATGCTTCTGATGTATGTTCCAGAATCTGTTGATTCTGTCATCCGCACTCTATCGCCAAGTATTGCACCGCCTGATATGTGACTTGTTGGATCTATTGCCAAAACTGCTGGCTTCAAGCCAAACTTCTTCAATTTAATTGAAGTTTTATCTATCAGTGATGACTTTCCTGCTCCTGCTGGTCCTGTTATACCTATAACTACAGACTTACCGGAAGTCTTGAATATTTTTTTAATTAATTTTCTTGATTCTTTTTCATCGTTTTCAAAAATTGAAATTGCCTTTGCTATTGCTCCACGCTTTGCTTTTTTCAAATCAGAAGTAATGTCCAAGTGCAATTATCTTTTATTTCTGCGATAAATATTGGTATTGTTGACGATTATGTTAGATTAACAACTGAATACTTTGGATACCATGAAAAGATCGGTTTATTCTGAATATCCACAATTCTTAAAATAAAGTCAGATCTTTGGATGTTTTGTGGTAACAAAAAGAGTAGAAACCAAGGTAGGAATAAGATCCAAAAAAATTAGCAGAAAAAGGCAGAGAATGTTAAACTTGGAAAGACAAAACAAACTTGCACGTAAGAGCAGATAATTATGAACGATAAGGAAAAAATCAAAGCAATGGAGAAAGTGATGTACATACAAGAAGAAAAAATCAAAGGAGTCGTACATTTGTTAGATCTATTGAAATCAAGATTAGAAACAGGTCAAAATAGTAACGGAGAGATCTTACTAGTAATAGAAGAAATCAAAAGAGAATTAATTTATTAAAAACGAGTTTTCAGGTTTACACAATTTTTAAGATAAGTGTTATCTTAGAATGTTATGGTATTTGATAGTAAGCTCTCATGTAGCTGGATGTCTATCAAGCTGATTTTTTTAATCGTCCTTGCCATAATTATTGTACTGGTATTTGCATTTCTGTTAATGATATCTATTTTTGGGCTTCCAACCGAATTTACGAATAGCCTATACGATATTTGCCGAGCTTTTGCAACCTTCCTTGATTATCCCTGCTGATTTTGGTAATAATAAAACGAGTTTTCAGTCGTTACTAACTCGAAAGCGTTCAGGACTTACACACTCAAAAAGTCTAACAAGTTTTACTATTTATGTTTCTGTAAATATTTAATTTTCGTATTCTGAGTATTCTAAATTATATTAAACAGAAGTATTATCACTCCAACGAGTATAATGGCAGTTGGGATCATCGTTGATTTATACAGTTTATCAATCATCTAAACAAGAACCACATTCCATTTTTTTATCATACCAATTAGTCAGGAACAAATACACATTACCACAAATAGAACATTCACCCGTCTTTCTATGTCGTCTTATCAATTTGTAGTACAAAATTAACAAAGGATTGATCTTTTCACTATGAATCTGAAAATTTTCGTCATAAAAATAGATTTTCCATATAGAATTATTCTTTTTTGATACTGAAATTACATATTTTTGCATACTCTATCAGACTCTATTAGACTCTATGAAGTACGAAAGAGTATCGAATTTAAGCCGATCTACAACCAAAATAATCTAATCAATGGAAGTGTGTGCCAGCTATAGACCATGCACTAACCGACCTACTGCATGGACAGAGCCAAACCCAAACGCATACAATAGAACATTAGAAAACTGTATGCAAATTGTATGCACTAGTATGCGTATAGTATGCGTATAGTATGCAGAATTTAATATTATTTCACGTTGAATGTCATTAACTCAACAAAAATGTGGTGTTCATATTGGTTATCTTTGACCTTTAGGTTGTACTAATGACTGTACACTCAGGAATTTGCTTCAATGTCTTCTTCAAGGTCTTTTCCAAGACCTTTCCACCATTGATCAAGATCCTGTGCCATTTAGAAAATTTAATTAATTATCGTATATAGATCTGCTGGTTGCTAGATTTTGCTATAAATTATCCTAGGTTTTGACTCACCCTGCTCATAAATTTCGGTTTTTAATTCAATCTTTCCAAATTCATCATGGTTTATAGAAAACACAACTGGGGTAGTTGACCATCCATACTTTGGCTCAAAATTAATTTCGATGATTTCTACAAGCGAGCTCTGTGAAAATTCCTTGTGGAATGTTTTTTCCATGCCCAAAACCTCAAGAATGATTAGGTTTGTCATTTCAGAATTATCATTGTACGTAATTCTAACAATCTTATTTTTTGGTTCATACACTGCATCAACAAAAATTATCTGAGATATTGTAGATTCATCTAATGCTGAATCAGATGTGATTGATATCACTATAGCTGCAATTGCGATTATTGACGCAACAGCAATAATTTTCCTATTCATTCTCATCCAAATTCTGCTTTGATACGCCGCAAAAACTTTGATCTAATTCTAACTCTTTCCAATGTCTGTTCTATAACACGCTCTGTTCCAGGTAAGGGGTTTCTTTTGAAAAAGTTACGTACATCTCTTTCCTGTTTATCATCAATTACACCACCAACGCTAGCAACAATTCTATTCGCGAGTGGATTACCAACCCCAAACTTTCTAACTAATTCTTTCCAATGATTCTTAAGCCATGGCCAAAGAACATCCTTGCCGTAAATATTAGCTGATACACCCATAATTGGAGCACGGATATTTTGAGAACGTACTTCTGGGGTTAGGGAAAGGGCTAGTGTTTTAAGCAGTAAATTTTTTTGCTTAAAATTACACATCGCCATAAGAAATCTAATCTTTTCTTCTTGTAAAGTAGACTTTCTGTAAAGCGACAAAAGTTTATTGTAAGTTTTTTTATCTCCTTGCCATGCCGCTAATACAAAAACTGGTTCCTGCAGATCAGCGGCAAGAGAATTTTTATTTTTAAGAAATTTATTAAAACGTTTGTTTGCTTCGCTGAGTATTTCCTTATCGCCAAGTTTACCAAGTGCGGTTATCACAAAACTACGTAACAATGAATCAGTGTGTCTCTCATTTTTTTTGGAATCCCAATCAAGGCGGTCAAATATTGTTCCCAAAAATTGTGCAGTATAGGTACGGATTTCATCAGAAAATTTTTCTTTAGTGGTTAGTTTGTATAGATAGTAAAGATTTTGCGCTAAATTCAGCAGAGTGATATAATCATCCTCATCGTGATATGATGTTGTAAAATCAAGATATTCCTGGAGTTGTTTTGTGCCTGATATACACTGTGAAAACAAATCATTCTGTAAACTCCATCTATCAACATGATTCAATATTTTTTCATCAATCAATAATGATAGCTTCGCTAAACTGTGATCATCATATTGAACTCTGTAAAACCCATAGCGACCTGAATTAATTATAAAATTTGAATCTCTGTTTTTCAGAGATACACTGCTAGAGTGTGATTTCATTAAGATTGAGTTTTCGTGATTTCCCTCTTCAATCTGTATTGGAATTGTCCATTTATTTTTAGAAACTCTACTCCCATCAGATAAGAAGCGTTTCTGTGTTAATGATATTTTTGAATTATTCCGTTTAACATTCACAACTGGATACCCAACCTGATCAATCCATGTTTTCATCATAGAGTCAACAGGTTTATGTGCAATTTTCCCAATTGAATTCCATAAATCCAGTCCTTCTGCATTTGAATATCTATGTTTAGTAAGATAATGTTTCAGTCCTTTACGAAAGTTTTCTATTCCAACATAATTCTCCAACATACGTAAAACACTCCCACCCTTGTCGTAGCTGATTGCGTCAAAGATTTCTCTAATTTGTGCTGGGTGTTTTACGTCCACATTTATTGGGTGAGAATTTTTTAATGCGTCAAGACTCATAGCTTGTAACATTGCATCATCTAAAAACTGGTCCCAAAGATCCCACTCTGGATAAAACTTGTCCACGATTTTTGTTGCCATGAATGTTGCAAAGCTTTCATTCAGCCAAAGATCATTCCACCATTTCATCGTAACAAGATTACCAAACCATTGGTGAGCTATCTCATGGGATATTACTTCCGCAATGTACTGCTTTGTCCTAGTTGAAGATGTCTTTGGATCATAAAGTAAAATTGCCTCTCTGAATGTAATTGCACCCCAATTCTCCATTGCACCAGCAGCAAAATCAGGTATAGCTATCATGTCAAGTTTTGGAAGTGGATACTTTATTCCAAAATATTTTTCATACTCACTGAGAAACTTCTTGGTAAAGTCTAGTGAAAGTTTGCCCTTATTCTTATTGCCTTTTGTGGTAACAATTCTTATCTTGATATTTCGTAGCTTTCCATGTAAATATTCAAACTCACCTACACCAAGATACAAAAGATACGTTGACATTACTGGAGTTCGCTCAAACTTATACAGGATTTTTGAACCAACAATTTTCTTAGATGTAACTGGCATGTTTGAGATTGCATCCAAGTGCTTATCGACTAAAAGAGATACATCAAATGTTGCCTTAACAGCGGGTTCGTCCCAGCAGGGAAATGCCCTTCTAGCGTCAGCAGCCTCAAACTGTGTTGTTGCAAGATACTTTGTTTTCCCCTTTCTATCCTTGTACTGGCTTCTGTAAAATCCTAAAAGTCTATCATTCAAGGTTCCAGTAAACTTGATGGAAAGTTTTGCTTTCCCTTTTATTTTCTTTGCAAGTTTAATTGTCAGTTTTTCATTTTTTTCATTTAGAGATAATTTTGTAGGGATGATTTTCCTTCCTTGTGTTATATGAGATTCTTTTATGCTGAGTTCTGCAGCGTCTAGTATGATTGAATTAGTCGGTTTTGATAAATTGAGAGTAATAATTTCCTCACCGTTAAACTTAAAATTATGAAATAATGGTTCAAACACAAGTTCATAGTTGATTGGGATTACGCCTGCCATACCGTGCATAATTTGAAACGTTATGTAAGTTTATTCAGATTCAAAAGATTTTAAGGGAAACATGAGTATATTACAATATGAAGCAAAAAACTGCGTCTCGTAAGATTAAGATCCTTGTTGCAAAACTGGGCTTAGATGGTCATGACAGAGGTGCGCTAGTACTATGCCGTGGGTTCAGGGATGCTGGAATGGAAGTAATTTACTCTGGCTTGTTTGCCACACCGGACAGAATAGCACAAATTGCTGAGGATGAAGATGTGGATGCAGTTGCGCTTAGTCTCTTGAACGGAGCACATGGAACATTGTTTCCCAGAGTTGTTAAGGAATTAAAGAAGAAAGGAATTAATGATGTACTTGTTGTAGGTGGCGGAACAATTCCAGAGGAAGATAAAAAAATACTTGAGAAATCTGGTGTTAGCGGAAACTTTGGACCGGGAACATCACTTAATGATATAACTAATCATATTAGAAATGGCGTGTTAAAATTAAGAAAATTATAATCATTCAGTAGAATCAGGCCACATCATTTTTCGCATCTGTTTTCCAACCTGCTCTATTTGATGTGAATCTAATTGTTTCATGTATTTGTCAAACGCGTTTTTGCCACTTTTTTCATACTCACTTAACCATTCTTTGTTAAATGTCCCATCCTGTATTTCCTGTAGAACTTTTTTCATTTCTTCCTTGGTCTGCTTATTCATAACCATTGGACCACGAGTAAGACCGCCATATCTTGCAGTTTCGCTTACGCGTCTCCACATTCCGTTGATTCCATATTTCTGAATCATGTCAACAATTAGTTTCAACTCATGTAAAACTTCAAAGTATGCAATTTCTGGTTGATAGCCAGCTTCAACCAATGTTTCAAATGCGTTTACAACCATAGAAGCAGAACCGCCACAAAGATCCGCTTGTTCACCAAACCAGTCAGTCTCAACTTCTTCCTTGAATGTAGTTTTGATCAAACCAGCACGTGCACTTCCAATTCCCTTGGCAATTCCAAGTGTTCTGTCCCAAGCAGTTCCAGTCTTGTCTTGTTCTACAGCAACAATTGAAGGTGTTCCAAATCCATCAAGATATGTTTCTCTTACCTTGGAGCCTGGACCTTTCGGTGCAACCATAATAACATCAACATTGTCAGGTGCTTTTATCCATCCCCAGTAAATTGCAGCAGCATGTGAAAATGCTAATGCATTACCCTCAGAAATATTTGGTTCTATCTCATCCTTGTAGACTTTAGATTGAACCATATCAGGAATTAGAATATGTATAATGTCAGCCTTTTTGCAAGCTTCTGCTACAGACATCACTTCGTGTCCGTCGTCCTTTGCTTTGTTCCAGCTAGAACCACCCTCTTTAAGTCCAACGATTACTTTGAGACCAGAATCTTTGAGATTGTTTGCTTGTGCATCTCCCTGGATACCATATCCGATGATTGCGATTGTTTGATCTTTAATTAGGTCTAGACTAATATCAGAATCTTTCCAGGTCTTTGCCATTGAAAAAATTTTAGATTCTACCCATATAATCTATATCTTGTATTCCTTATTGCATTTAACACACCTGACTTTCACGCCCTCAGAATCAAGGCGCTCAAACTTCTTTGAACCACAATTTGTACAAATTGGGCATGCCCGTGCTGGCTTCACAAATAATAGTTTTGTAAACTACATTTGAAGTTAATTGATTTTCCCACTGCCTATTATTCGCACTGTAGTGGATTCCGGTTTTATGACAATACAAATATCATTTTTCTTATAGATAATTGGTTTTTCCAACGTTAACTTGAATGGTGACACGGATGAGATCTTTGCTGCCTTTATTTGAAGTCCAACGTTAAGAAGACACATCTGATTCTCCGAAATTTCTCCTTTGTAAAATGGTGACTGATTGAAATTAATCACAAGTTCAGTTTTTACTTCTAAGGAATCGTCAATTGTAAGAATGTCACCTCTTTGAATTTCATCCGGCTTGATTCCCTTTAGTGAAAGACCAACTCTTGCTGAACAAATTGCCTGTTTTACGTCATCGTCATGCATTTGAATGGACTTTATCATAATCTCAGATCCTGACGGTAAATGCCTTAGTTTATCATACTGATTTACTATGCCTTGTAATACTTTACCTAACACGACAGTCCCAACACCTTTCACGTCAAAACAATGATCTATTACAATTTGTACAGCACCATCGCTTGAAATTGATGGAAATTTTATTAATTCCTGTTTAATGTTTGGTGAATCAACTTTCTTGTAATTATTCAAAACTGTTCCTTTGATCATAGAATTAAGGCGATTTTCATCGACTTCGTAAGAATGGCTTATAATTCCATCTTTTTTTCCTAGCATATCCAATGCAATAATTTGTTCTCCAACATACTTGTCAAGCGATGCAATATAGAAAATTACATACTCTGCAATGTTTATTGCTTGTAACAGAGGTTGAATCTTTTCTGGGAATCCATTTGGAATAACCCATGTTCTGATAACATCAGACTCCTTTTTATCATAAAGTGTAAGATCTGTGGTTGTACCTTTTTTGCCAAAATCATTTGCAATTGTCTGTTCTCCAAGAACAACAAAATTGATCGAGTTCATAATAATGCACGTATTTGCTTCACAGATTATATTTTTGATAAACTCCATTTGTAAGTTTAGTTTCCGTATTAATCGATTGATCGATCATGATTATTTTTTTATAGTCGTAATTTATCCACATAATTAATGGGAATTAATAAAAAGGGAGCTGCAGTAGCCGTTGCTATAATAGCCTTCATAATCTGTATTGGTCTAGCCGGTTAATATCATAATTATAATTATTTGTTAGTCAAGGCCAAAATTGCTTGACTGATTTTATGGAAATGACCTAAGGACCGCAGCATAACTTGCAAAGCGATGGTTTTTTGGTTTTAACATTATTTGAGAATATTTTGATATTGTCTTTCCATGTGCACCCATGTAGCCAATTGGAGTATCTACCCAATTCCAAGCATCTACTAAACTGAGTACATCATCGTATGGGCTGTAATAGTTTCTAATTTTTGTTGTAACAATTTTTTGTGCGGCGGAACCGTTTCTTGGACTTAGCGCGTTGCTAGGAATCGAACCTCCAAAAAAATAAACTGCCTCCAAGATTCCGCTATTTTTGGCGTTTCTTGCAAGATTTTTTATTGTACTCTGAATTACATGTGCGCCAAGTGAATGTCCCATTAGACGAATCTTTGTACCTGGACTTTTACGCTTAAAGTCAGTAACAAATCGTGCCAAATTTCTTCCGTTCTTGTTTGCTATGATTACACCAATATGCAATCTCATCAGATACAGTGCACCTACGGTGTTTGAATCATAACTATATCCTATTACAGGACATTTGTAACCAAGATGTGCTAATCTTCTTTTTGCAATTACAAATTTTGTCAGTGCACCAGAGGCATTGTTTCTTAGCCCATGAATCATTATAGTAATCTCCTTTGAGCCGATTAACGCATCAAAATCTCTCTTTGGGTACAAGCTATATGATTCATGTTTTATCGTTCGACCTGAATAAAGATCATAAAATCCTCTGGTAGATATTCGAGGAAAAATCTTTTTCAATTTAGCTTGTGCCCCCAAGCTTTGACTTCTGTTCTTCTATAACTGATTCTTCCACTTTTTCAAACAATGGAGAAACTTGTCCTAGCTTGTGACCCTGTTTTAGCGTAATACTTGAAATCTCATCAAACATTTCTGTTGAAACGTCACCATCCAACCCAAGCTGCACCCAAATTTTTTGTGATGATTCTGGTAAGAATGGATAAATCGCTATCGCTAAACTTCTTACTGCATTAACTGCCAAAAAAATGCAGGAATTTGTACCGGCACCATTCTTCCAGGGTTCCTTATGTTGAAAGTACTGGTTAAAGTGAGCTGAAAACTGAAAAATCTTTTTTAGTGCTCTATCAAGATGGTTTTCTTCCATTAGCACGCTCAGTTGTGATGCAAGTTCATGGATCATCTTTTCTGATTCTTTATCCATATCATCAAACTTCTCTGGATCTGGAACAATGCTATTGAAAGATTTTACAGTAAAACCAAGCACACGGTTAACCAAGTTTCCAAGATTTCCTATCAACTCAGAATTAATTTTTGTCGCAAATTCATCCCAATTAAAATTAAGATCGTCCTGTGAATATGGATTTATTGAAACAAGATAAAATCTTAGATAGTCTGATGGAAAAATTTTCAAAAAGTCTTTAAGACCAATATACCAATTTCTGCTCTTTGAAATTTTCTTTGACTCCAACGTAAGATGTCCTCTTGTTGGAATGTAATCAGGAAGTTTGTACTCTTCATCAATTCCTAAACGCATTGCAGGCAAAAACAGAAAGTGATGATAAACAATATCTTTTCCAATAAAGTGATAAATATCCGCCTCGTTCCAAAATTTTTTGCCATCTTTACCATTATCATTCAGAAATTTTATTGTGGATGAAATGTATGCTAGATGGTTGTCAAACCAACCATAGAATACCTTTTCTTTTTCTCCATCAACTGGAACAGGAACGCCCCAAGATATATCGCGGGTGATATCCCAATCAGTTAGCCCTTCTTTAATCCAGTTTTGGACATACTTTTTCACATCTTTTTGAAGATTTTGATTACTTTCAAGATATTTAGTGAGTTTGGCTGAAAAGTTTTTCAGCCTGAAAAAATAATGTTTTGTTTTTTCTTTAACTGGTATCTGTCCACAAATTGAACAGTGCGGATTTTCAATCTCTTCTGGCACACGACCACATTTTTCGCACAAATCTGAATATTGATCATTCGCCTTGCAGTATGGACATGTTCCAATTACATATCTATCTGGTAAAAATTTCTTGTCCGTATTACAATAAAGTTGTATGATTTCATTTTCATAAATATGCCCAGCATGTTCAAGTTTTTTGAAAACATCCTGTACAAACTGTATGTTTTCTAAAGAACTTGTTTTGTAAAAGAAATCAAATTTTATGTTAAATGCAGTAAAGTCTTCAAAATCACGCTTGTTCCAATACTCTACATATTCCTCAGGTGTTTTCCCTTCTTTTTCAGATTGTATTAGGATTGGAGTTCCAAAATCGTCAGATGCACATATGTAATATACTTCAACTCCTTTTTGCCTTAGAAATCTAGTTGTAACATCAGCTGGTAGATATGTGGATGCAACATGACCAAGATGAATTTCCCCGTTTGCATATGGTAATGCACTTGTGATGATTGCCTTTGAGTTCATTTGATATAGATTTTATAAAGTTTAGTTAAGAAGTTTGTTCTTGTCAAAATAGTTAATATTAGTATGTAGATTCTGCCATGCCTCGAAATGCAGGCATGCGTTTTTTCTTTCCACAATTTACACATTTGTACAGGAATTTTGTTTTCTTTCCGACCATAACCTTGTCAGAATCAAGGATTTCATGTAAAGTATGACTCATACAGTTTTCACACCATCTTTTTTCTGATTCCATGCCGTTTCACATTATGAATAAAAGTAATTTTAGAAGTTACCAACTACCCATGTATTTGATCTGTTCCTTTGTCAGCTTGTCAATCTTAACATTCATAGCTTTCAGAGCATCAATTGCTATCTGCTTGTCTATCTCCTTTGGAACAGCAACAACCTTTTTTGGCATCTTGTTATGGTTTTTCAGAATATAAAGAATTGAAAGCAGTTGGTTTGAGAATGATTGTGCCATGACTTCTGGCGGGTGACCTTCCGCAGCTGTTAAGTTAGCTATCCTACCCTCACCGATAAGATAGACTTTTTTGCCATTTTTTAGTACGCATTCGTCAAGATATGGGCGAACCCGTCTAACAGATTTTGACTGCTTCAGAAGAAACTTAGAGTCCACTTCAACATCAAAGTGACCAACATTTCCAAGTACTACACCATCTCTCATTGTTAAGATGTGTTCCTTTCTGATAATACTAGTCATTCCAGTAGTTGTTATGAAGATCTCACCAATTTTTGCAGCCTGTGACATTGGCATTACATCAAAACCATCCATATGTGCCTCCAGCGCTCGCACAGGATCTACTTCCGTCACGATAACTTTGGCATTCATTCCGCGAAAGTTTGAAGCAACACCCTTTCCAACCCAGCCGTAGCCTGCCACTACAATTCGTTTAGATGCAAGTAACAGGTTCATGGCTCGCAGATAACCATCTATTGTACTCTGACCAGTACCATATTTGTTATCAAACATATGTTTAGTATATGCATCATTGACTGAGATGACAGGATAGCGAAGCTTGCCATCTTTTTCTACAGCTCTAATTCGGTTTACACCTGCAGTAGTTTCTTCTGTTGCACCAAAAATTTTCAATGAATTATATTTTTTATCAAAATGTGCTTTTATGTTCATGTCAGAACCATCATCCGTTAAAATCTGTGGTTTGTGGTTTAGAACTTGTTGTATACACCAATCATATTCTTTAGGACTTTGTCCAGCCCAACAATACGTATGAATTCCCTGCGAAGCAAGAAAAGATGCAATGTCGTCCTGTGTAGTAAGCGGATTTCCACCACAACATGCAACATTAGCCCCCAACTCTTTGGCGCCCATAAGTAAAACCGATGTTTCCTTTGTTATATGTAAACAAAATCCTAATGTAATTCCTTTAAGTGGTTTTGATTTTTTTAGACGATTTATGGTATTATCTAGAATCTGCATATGGGATCTTGCCCACTCATAAGAGATCTTTCCTTGCTTTGCTAACTTTGGATTTTTTACCTTACTCATTGTAAACTTGGATTTTCCCTGTATATAAAATCCTATCAATATTAAAAAACTTTTTACCTAAACTAATATCATGTTACAGAATGGTATGGAAAAAAGTAACTGAAAAAAATACAATAGCTGCTAATAGTGGAAAAGAATTTGATATTAATGGCAAAAAAATTGCTATTTTCAATCAAGATGGATATCACGCACTGGACGGAATATGCGTACATCAAGACAACCCAATCGCTGCAGGCAAACTTGACGGTGACATTGTGGAATGCCCATCACATTTTTGGCATTACAATATTAAAACAGGTGAACTTCAAGATTATTTGAAAGGTGTGAAACTCCAAACATATACTGTTGAAGAAAGAAACGATGGAATATACATCGATTTATAGTAACAATTAATCCCTAAAAAAAATCATTTAATGAAAATTTTATTTTAGATATATTTTCATAGATTACATCAAGTGCCTGCTGAAATTTGGTTTGTACTGCTGGATCATTTTTCATATCTTCAATATCACTGACTGCTGCGTTAGCATATGGAGAAATATATTCTTCAAAACTATCAGATAACAGTAAGAAAGCTCCGCCGCCTAGTATTATGGCCGTTATAATCAGCTTGCCAATCATGAATTATCCTTCTTGAAAATTAATAAAAAATCCGAAATGTAATATTATTGATTAATTGAAAAAATAATTACTACTATTGATTAGATAACAATTTTTATGCCTAGAATCCAAAGATGATTCAATGAATCAGGAAATACTGCAGGAAATTTTGAGGCAAGATTATACAAAGATTCAGCAAGACATTATATCATTTCTAAAAAATCAGATTTCACAGAAAAAAACTGAAGGTGTTGTTTTTGGGCTAAGTGGTGGCATAGACTCTGCGACAGTTGCATATCTATGTAGAAAAATATCTGAAACAAAAGAGGTATTAGCACTTGTTATGCCTGATTCTGTAATATCTCCATCTAGCGAAACCGGTGATGCCCTCAAGATTATTGGCAAGATTGGAATTAACTACAAGCTCATTGACATTAATACTATTCATAAAAGATACTCAAATTATCTAGAACCTGGTGAACTTGCGTTAGGAAATCTACGCGCCAGAATAAGATCAAATATAATTTATTATTACGCGAATCTCAAAAATCTTCTAGTTTTAGGTACAAGTGATAAAAGCGAATATCTTATTGGGTATTTTACCAAGTTTGGTGATGGAAGCGCAGACATACTGCCAACAGTGTCACTTTACAAAACACAGATACGTGAATTAGCTAAAACTATCGGTGTGCCGAATAACATAGTTACTAAAAAAAGCAGTCCAAATCTCTGGAAAGGACATGATGCAGAAGAAGAAATTGGCATTTCATATGAAGAGATTGACTCTGCACTATATTGCCTAATAGATAAAAAATTATCAGTGGATGAGACTATTCAAAAGACAGAGATTTCAAGAAAATCCGTAGAAAAGATTTACCAGATGTACCAAAATACCCAACACAAAAGAATTTTGCCTGAGAGAGTGTAAAAAATTAATGCAGATATTTGACACACTCAAAAATATGAAAACAGAGTTAGAATTTTCAGACAAAGTTAGGATTTATTTGTGTGGCGTAACAGTTTACGACGATGCTCATATAGGGCATGCAAGAACAATCATTGTTTTTGATGTATTACGTAGATTTTTAGAATCACAAAATATTGCCGTGGAATTTATTCAAAACTTTACAGATATAGACGATAAGATAATAGATCGAGCACAGCAAGAAAAAATATCACCTTTAGAACTTGCTGCTAAATACACCAAAAATTATTTTGATGATTTTGACGGATTAAATATCAAAAGGGCTACAATTTACCCCAAAGCAACTGAACATATTGAAGACATGCAAAATTTGATTTCTAATCTTGTTGATAAAAAATATGCGTATGTAACAAAAAATGGAGTTTATTTTTCTGTTTCAAAATTTACCGAATATGGAAAACTATCCAAGAAAAAGACAGATGATTTGATTTCTGGGGCTCGAGTGGCAGTTGATGAGGAAAAAAGCAATCCAATTGATTTTGCGTTATGGAAGTTTTCAGAATCTGAACCATCGTGGGATAGCCCATGGGGTAAGGGTAGACCTGGATGGCATATTGAATGCTCTGCAATGAGCTTGAAGTATCTTGGTGAAAACTTTGAGATTCACGGTGGAGGCAGAGATCTTATTTTCCCACATCATGAAAATGAGATTGCACAATCAGAATCTTTCATACAAAATCAATTTGCAAAGATCTGGATGCATGTTGGCATGATAACCATAAACGGTGAAAAAATGTCAAAATCACTTGGAAACGTAAAATCTGTAAATCACGTTTTAGATAACTGGGGACCAAACATCATTAGATTGTTTTGTCTTTCTGGTAGTTATTCAAAACCAATTGATTATTCCGAGAAACTTCTAAAAGAAAATATTACAAAACTAAGACAAATAGAATCATGCTATTATGAACTTAGATTATCTGAAGGCACTGGTGAAGAAACAACAGCGGAAAAACTAGTAAAAGAATGCAAAGAAGAATTTGATTCTGCACTAAATAATGACTTTAACACACCGCTTGCGCTGACTGCTTATTACAAATTAATCAGAGAAGTTGATGCAATAGCTGCGGATGAAAAAATCACACAGACCTCTGCGGGGATAATTTTACCAGAATTTGAGAGAATGTCAGCGATTCTGGGAATACAAATTCTTAAAGTTTCAGATACAGAAAAAAATGAAATTAATCAGATGGTAAAGAAACGTGATGAATATAGAATGCAAAAAAACTATGAGGAGGCAGACGATATCAGGGCTAAAATTGCGGAGAAGAATATCATTTTTGTTGATCATAAAAATAAGACTACTTGGATAAAACAAGAAAAAATTAAAGCAGAATAATTATTTTTTTGATGCACTTACAAGAGAAATAACGTCCCTATCTCGTAATTGATAATTTGTTGGAACCCTCAAATTATATCTTAGATCTTTTGCATATAGAAGACCCTTGATTAAATCTGAATGAATCTCCTTTGCCAAGTCAACAATTGTAGAACCATCTTTTAGCAATATAAGATCTGGAAGTACACGACCCTTTTTATCAGAAAGTTTTTCTGGAATAGCAACAGGATAAATGGAATTCATCTTTAACAATTTGAAAACTGTGACGTTGATTGCAAATTGTACCCCCGTGTGCATGAATTCTCCCATAATGTCGCTTTTGATAAAATCGAGAGCGTCTCTTTGTTTTTGGTTCAGATCGTTGGCTTTTAGAATCTCAAATTGTTCTGAGCCTGGTGAATATTTGATCAGTTCCTTTTGTTCCGCACGTCTAAGGCTCAGCTCGCTATCGGCACTTGCTGGAACAACAATCATATCATTGTATCTTTCACGTAGACGCTGAAAGTTTTTACCCGCACCCTTGACATCTATTTTGTTTGCTACAATCAAAGTTGGTTTAGAAATTCTTCTAAGTTCGGTTGAAAATTTTTTGCTATCATGAATGTCATAATTTTCAATATCTTTTTCTTCAAGTTTAGTAATCTTTAATGCCTCTTTCACATGATTCTTTTTTACACCAAGACCTTGGTACAGTTCGGTTAATGCATTTACTGGATCATTATCAGACTCGGCTATTTTTTTGAGTTTATCACGGTTACCCTCAAGAATTTTGTGATACCACATGTTCAACTCTTCTTCAATATCAGCAAAGTCAGAAACAGGATCACCAGAACCTACTTCAGCTATACGTCCACTAGAATCAACACCCCCAGATGCATCTACAACATGTAACAGAGCATCAGATTGTGATGCGATTGAAAGAAATTGGTTGCCTAAACCTTTTCCTTTCCATGCGTCTTTAATTAGTCCCGGTAAGTCAATTAATTCAACCGGAATATACCTCCATCCATCTTTACATTTAGAATTGTTTGGATTATCGTTTACATTAAATTCAGAATGTACGCAAAGCGCAATAGCATAACCAACAGAAGTTGATGATTTTTTAGTGGTAAAAGGATAGGTTGAAATTTCATCCGATGACAATGTTGATGAATTAAAGAATGTGGTTTTGCCAGTGTTTGTCTTACCAATGAGCCCAATTTTTATTGGCATAAGTAAAAACTGAACACAAATTATTTATCTTTGCTGTCTTGGTCTACTTTATTTTTGAGTTTGTTGCATGAATTTTCTAACTCAGAAATCATCCAACGTATTTCACTCAAATCTTCTTCAGTTAGATCATCATTCCATTTTTCCAAAATAGTTTTGGAAATCTGAGAACAATTGTACAATAATGCCCAATATGGATGATGTTCAGCTGTTGAATCTGCTAGTTCTTGAATATCATATAATGCTCTTTCCGCGCGTGATACTGGATCATCATTAGTGTCCATGATTAGAAAAGGCGCTGGTGTTCAGCTAGCATACATCTGTTAAAAATAACCATAATTCCATTACTCCTTGCTAGTTCTTCAGCCTCAGAATTATGAATACCTTCCTGGAGCCAAATTACTTTTGGTTTCTTTTTAATTGCGTCTTCAACAAATGACAATACATCTTCTGATGGTCTAAAAACATCCACCACATCAACAGGATGGTCTAATGATGATACATCTGGATAAGATTTTTTTCCTAATATCTCAGTAGCGTTAGGGTTGATGGGCGTGATGTCAAATCCCTGCTCAGATAAATATTTTGGAACAAAATGTGCTGCCTTAGCAGAATGCTTAGACATCCCAATAACAGCTATTTTTTTTAACGAAAATACTTGTTTGATTTCTTCGTCAGTATGAGAATCTCTTTCCATGGATCTTATAATAGAAATTAGTTTTTATAATTTTTAGTATAGAACCTAATGATGCTTACTTCATTTGATAATTCCAGTTTTCTCAAAATTCTTTCATTTTTGAAGGCACACAAATCAGAGTTTTTATCCGGACAGGACATGAGTGATATTCTAAAAATAAGTAGAGTAGCTGTATGGAAGGATATTAAAAAAATTCGTTCGCTAGGCTATAAAATAAAATCAAAACAAAATCTAGGATATAGATTGGTAGATTCATCGGAACTTCTCTTACCATGGGAAGTTACCCAAAATTTGGATACTGAATTTTTGGGAAAAAGGGTTTATTATTTTGATACGATAGACACAACACAAAATTTTGCAATGAAAATTGCATCTAAGAGTAATGAGAATGGTACAGTTGTCATCTCAAAAAAACAAACCGGGGGAAGGGGTAGAATGAAACGAAAATGGAAATCACCAGCTGGCGGAATTTGGATGTCAATTATACTTCATCCAAAATTTGATATCTCATATGCAACACTTGTACCTATTGCTACATCACTTGCATTATGCATAGCAATAGAAAAAATCTTAAAAATTAAACCAGAATTAAAATGGCCAAATGATGTTACACTCAAAGGAAAAAAAATTGCAGGTATATTGATAGACACATCAATTGTATCAAATGAAATTGAAAACATGGTTTTAGGTATTGGGATTAATTTTAAAATTAAACCGCATGAATTGGCAAATACGATAAAAAAAACTCCAAATTTTTATGGTATTGCAACACTTGTTAAAAAAAATGAGAGTGCGTTACCATTAGTTCAGCAGTTCTTATATGAGTTAGAAAATATTTTTCGATTGATTAATTCCGGACGTATAAAAAAAATCAAAAATGGATGGACCAAAAGATCGTCTACGATAGGCAGAAGTGTTTCTATTATAACTAATGAAGGCAATTTAAACGGGAAGGCAGTAAAAATAGATAGTGATGGTGCATTGATAATTTCTAAGGGTAAAAAAATTGAAAGAATACTTGTAGGTGATATAACACATGATCAGTAGATATATTTTAATTACATTTTTTTGAGAAAAATCAAGTTGGTGATGAGAAGTATGATTGAAAATTCTATAAAATTATTTATGATTTTCTTCCTTACAACAGTGCTCCTTGCAGGTTCTGCACTTGCACAGGATACAGATGATCGTACAAAATTGTTTGCCGAAGCTCAGGAACCATTTTTAAAAGGTGAATATGAAAAGGCTATAAAAATTTTTGATGAGATATTGGAAATTTATCCTACAGATTCTAAAATTTTTGAAATGAAGGGTCTTGCACTAAGTAATTTGAGATTAGAATCAACTTTAGCGATGCAACCCCAACAAAATGTATCACCGCGTGATCCATCTAATTTTAACAAACTATCCATGCTTGAATTTTACAAAGCATTAGAAATTAATCCAAACAGTGTTTTGGCCTTGAATGGTATGGGATTGGGCTTTGGAAATTTTGGTGAATATTCAGAAGCTGAACAGTATTTTAAAAAAGCCTTAAAAATAGACCCAGATAACGAAATAACCCAAAATTATCTTTACTCCTTGGAAAAATTAAGGGAAAAATATTCATTAAATATATTTGAGAATCCTACAAACAAACCTGATTTTCTACAAAAGATTGAAGAAAGAACAATACCATACTGGGTTAAAAACAATGCAGGGTGGTGGGCTGAAGATAAGATAAGTGATGATGACTTTATAGCTGGTATTGAATATCTTATAAAAAATAAAATTATTAGTATAAGCTCGCAAAATAACAAGGAAAATTCCTTTGATGTTATACCGTCATGGGTTAAAAATAACGCAGAATGGTGGTCTGCTGGACAAATATCTGATGATGACTTTCTATCAGGCATAAAATATCTTATTGAAAATAGTGTAATCAAAGTTAACGTTCCAACAAATTCTGAACTTGTACAAAAAGAGTTGGAAAGAAAAGCATGGAATTTTGAACAGTACTTAAAAGATATTCAGAATGATATAAAAAATCAAAATAGATATGTTGAAAATATCAACCCGAGTGAGTATGTAATTGTAAAATATTGGAAAGATTATCACAAGTGGAACCTTGAACAATATCTTAACAAACCAGAAATTTTCCCTGACAGAAATGTATGGATTGACCCAGAAACTGATAGATATGTAATTGAATACAAGGTTTACATTAATGACCAACCACATGGTATGCCGATTGATCATGTTAGCACATTAGAAAATTCATTTAACTTTTGGGAGAAGTATGAGTTTAACACTACTGACGGTAAAAAAGCAGGTGTAAATTTTGATATAACTGGTACGAAAGGAGATGCAAATGTTTGGGTTACATGGGTTGTAAGAAATCTGGGAGAAGATGTTCTAGGCCATGCTACTATAGGAAAAGGTGTAGTAGAAGTAGTGATTGGTAGTTATGGTTGTGATGGCAGCTTTCAACTGTTTGGTGTAGACACAGTTGAACAGATCATGACGCATGAATTAGGTCATTCAATTTCGTTGGGACATTCTACAAATCCTGAAAGTATGATGTACCCATCAATTTCTAATACAGATTATGCTTACTGTTTGTTAAACTAGTTAACAAAAACATAATGTAAAATTATATTCCACAAAATGAGAGTAAATTAGCTTTAGCTACATACAAACAAACATGAATGAGTAACAATCATCATTTATATTGTAATTTTGTTATTATATGTAGACATGGAAGATGTACCACCTACAAAACAACGTTGCCCATCATGCACTAAAACGAAAATAGTGTTAGATAATACTACTGGAGAATTATTCTGCAGTTTCTGTGGATTTGTCTTGCCAGAAATGATCATTGAAGGTGGACCTGAATGGCGTTCATTTTCAGATAGCGGTGTAGATAGAAGCCGCGTTGGTGCTGGTACATCAATTACAATGCACGATATGGGTCTTTCAACTATTATTGGACAACAAAATAAGGATGCAACCGGTAAACCATTAGATTCATCTATGAAAAAATCTATAGAACGACTTAGAACATGGGACAGTCGTTCTCAGGCTCACACATCAGCAGAAAGAAACCTTCGCCAGGCACTAAGCGAAATGGATAAAATGAAAGCTAAACTTTCCCTTTCAGATTCAGTTATTGAAAAGGCGGCATATATCTATAGAAAAGCAATTGAAAGGAAACTTGTCAAAGGCAGATCTATTCATGGTCTGGTAGCTGCCTGCATTTATGCTGCATGTAGAAATACAGAGACACCAAGAACATTAGATGACATTGCAAACGGAATAAATATCAGAAGAAAAGATGTTGCCAGATGCTATAGGCTAGTTTTCAGAGAACTTGATCTTAAAATACCTGTAGCGGATCCTGTTAAAGGCGTATCTAGAATTGCAAGTATCGCAGGACTTGGTGAGAAGACCAAACGAAAAGCAATCCAAATGCTAAATAAAGCAAAAAAGCTAGGCATAGTGGCGGGAAAAGATCCTATGGGAATAGCTGCCGCTGCATTATATCTTGCTTGTATTTCAGCAGGTGGAAGTAAAACACAAAAAGAAATATCAATTGCCTCTGGCGTTACTGAAGTTACGATTAGAAATAGATGTGCAGGGCTAAGAGATCTCTTATAATATAATAATATTTTATTTTCTAATCATGCATTTAAAAAATATAAAACAAATTATTTAATTTCTGATAACACATCAGATTCCTTACGGCGAGTTATAAAAAATATTCCTAACGTAATTCCTATTTGATAAAAGAAATAAAGCATTATTTGAAATGTAGTCGGAACAAAATCTGTAAATTTTCCAAGTAATGATGCAATTAAAACTATAGAACTAAGAATAAAAATAAAATACCTTGCAATGTTATGTATATCAGCAAATCTCAAAAATATGATTAGTGTAATGGAAATAAAGGTTGCAATAACAGTTCCTACACCTGTATTGATACCTATAACATTAAGAACTAATAAGAATGCTTCATCAGTTGTAGCTGGAATCGAGAATTCAGATATAGAAAATTTGATTGGCTCGGCAAATTTTAGCGCGCTAAGTATTGCATTAATGGAAAAAAGTACTAGTAATGAGGACGAAACAATTTGTGCGTGCCTTTTTAGGCTTGGAAAGCGATTACGAATACCTCTACCCATTATTGCGCCCTGCAGTAAGCCAATTCCCAAAACTGCAGCAAATGTAATTAAAAAATTCTGCTCTGCTAAATCAAATATATTCAAATCTTATTCACTTCAGTATAAAATTAAAATGCAATTAATATTAGTGATTGCTGATTAACTTTGTCCTTCAATACCCATCAGGGTTAACGTTGAACGAATTTTGTCTATTTTACGTATTTTCCAGGTTATTGTTTCACGCAGATCCTCTACTTGGGCAGATTCAATTTTAGCCAATATATCATAAGCACCAAATGTACCGTGTACTTCTTTTATACCATCGACAGTTTTTAGTGCAGTTATGACTTGTTCCTCCGAACCAATCTCACAATTGATCAAAATGTATGCCTCAGCCATAGAGGTATTACATCATACGAATATTTAACCTGAGATGTATTCTGCAAGATTTTTTATAATGTTATGTGTGTATTAATTTAAAATGGAACCAAAAGGTTACGAATTATTAAAAATCGAGACAAAAATTACTGTTCTTGAAAAAGAACTTTCTGCACTTTTTGAAAATTTTAAAAACTACGAATCAAAAAAAGATGCAACAATGGAAAATTCTGCATATCAAAAACTGCAGAAGATGAATGTTTGTTGTTTAAATCTACTCCAAACTTATAGAGAATATACTAAAAATCTAAAAAACAACATATGATAAACATTATCTTTAATTCGCTAGGTATTTCAAACCCCAAAAATATTCATAAAACATGCAAACAAAAATCGGAGTAGAATTTGAGATAGATTTTGCTCATACCTTAAAAGGTCATCCAAAATGTGGAAAACCACATGGACATACAGCTAGAATAATTGTGGAAGCATCTGGCGAATTAAAAACTGGGTCAACATATGAAGATAACATGGTAATAGAATTTGATGAGATGAAAAAAATATGCTGGCAAACTATCCAACAGCTAGATCATACAAACCTTGATAGCATGTTTGATTTTCCTACGTCGGAAAATATAGCGATGTGGATTTTTGAGAACTTGAAGGAAAAGATTCCTATTTACGGTGTAAAATTCTTCGAGGGTAGCAACAAATACTGTGAAATAACAAAAGATAACGCCTAATTTTTTCTAACTCTTATTTTTTCTAATAGCATTTTGAAGTTCGGTAAATGCATTCTGTACATCCATAACAGCTGCACTGTCTTCTAATGTGCTGATATCTCCAACATTTTCATTACTTGCAATTGCCTTTAATACACGTCTCATTATTTTACCACTACGAGTTTTTGGTAGTTTTGTTACAAAATAGATTTGCTGTGGTGTAGCAATTGGTCCAATCCCATTCCTAACTATTTCCATAAGTTCCTTTCTTAGTAAACTTGGCTCATTTTTTGTATTTTCCTTTAAAACTGTAAACGCTACTATCACCTCACCCTTTATCTCATCAGGAATTCCACATACTGCAGCTTCTGCAATATCTCTATGTGAAACTAGACTACTTTCTAGCTCTGCAGTTCCAATACGATGTCCTGCAACTTTTAAAATATCATCGGCACGGCCAAGAAGCCAAAAATATCCATCAGAGTCTTTTATTGCATAATCACCAGAATAGTAATTATTCTCAAACTTTGACCAGTAGACATTTTTGTATTTTTCATCATCTCCCCATAACGTCAATAACATTCCAGGCCATGGTTTTCTGATTACCAAGTATCCCTTTGTGTTTGATGGTAATTCATTACCTTGCTCATCAACAACTGTAATATCAGTACCAGGAATTGGTCTTGTGACAGAACCAGGTTTTAGTGAAATTGTTTCAAGCCCAGGAAGTGGAGAAAGCATCATACCACCTGTTTCTGTTTGCCACCATGTATCAACAATTGGGCATTTTGATTTTCCAATTGTCTTAAAATACCAACGCCAAACTTCTGGGTTTATTGGCTCTCCAACCGTTCCTAAAAGCCTCAGCGACGAAAGTTTAAACGAGTTTGGAATGGTATCGCTAAACTTCATAAACATTCTGAGCGCCGTTGGTGTGGTATAAAAAATTGTTACACCATATCTATCAATGATATCCCATATTCTTGATGTGTCAGGATAATCAGGTACTCCCTCATACATTATTTCAGTTGCTCCATGAAGAAGTGGTCCATATACCACATAGCTATGGCCTGTAACCCACCCAATATCTGCGGTACAAAAAAAGATGTCAGAATCTTTGATATCAAATGCCCATTGGAATGTTGAATTCAAATGAGTAAGATACCCACCTGTCCCATGAAGTACGCCCTTTGGCTTCCCAGTTGTTCCTGATGTATACAAAATGAAAAGTGGATGAGTGCTCTCAAGATGCTCTGGTTCACATTTATCAGATGACCCATTCATTAATTCATGCCAAAGACTATCTTTTGGACCAAGTTGTAAATTTCCCTCAGCTCTTTTTAAAACTACAACGTGTTCTACAAAATTAAGTCCGCTTATCGATTCATCAATAATCCCTTTTAGATCCATCGAACTGCCTCTTCTGTACCCCACATCAGCAGTAACGATTACCTTAGATTTTGAATCATCAATTCTGTCTCTTAATGAGGCTGCACTGAAGCCAGAAAACACAACTGTATGGATGGCTCCTATTCTAGCACAGGCAAGCATAGTAATTGGGAGTTCAGGCACCATAGGAAGATAAATTGTAACACGATCACCTTTTTTGATTCCAAGTGATTTTAGTACATTTGCAAATTTACAAACATCAGTGTAAAGATCTGCATAAGTTATTGTTCTACTAGTACCGTCCTCTCCTTCCCAGAGTATTGCGGGTTTTTTTGCTATGTTATCTTGATGCACATCAAGTGTGTTATAGGATGCATTAATCTCACCACCGATAAACCATTTAGCAAATGGCGAGTTCCATACAAGAGTTTTTGTCCACGGTTTGAACCATGAAAGTTTTTTTGCCTCTTCATTCCAAAATGAAACATTATCCGATTCAGCATTTCTTCTTGTCTTTGTATCTAAATTTCCTAAACCGATTTTATAAGAATTCATACCCATTGTTTTCAATTATAAAACAAGTAGGTTATTTCTAAATGTTAATAGATGTTCAGATGTTTATGGCTAATTAAAAAACTAAATTAGTTGTTTTGTTCCATTCTGGACATCAAATCAGATTCATTAGATTCTGATGATTCTTTTTGGTTGTCTTGCTGGCCAGCATAGGTTTGTGGAGCTGATTCTGAGTTTTCTGCTGGTGGTTTTGGTAAAACATATTGTTGTCCTGTTAAAGTATCGCCTGATGAATCAAGATAGGAAACAGCAGATTCTTGTACCATTTCTTTTTTAGGTTGAGTTAATTCTATACTTTCCAACGATAGTTCCTCAATGCGCCTTTGTACATTACCAACTTCAACTCTTTCGTGTGATAATCGTTCAAGAAGGTTGTTACAGTGTTTCTGTATAGTTTCAAATGTAGAATCAGATATCTCTTCACTTTTGAATTGTACTTTCGCATCAAACATCATTACTTTAATTATCCTTTCTTGGCTATCTAATTCTTCCAAACGTACTGATAATTCATCTCTTACTTTTGATTCTGCTTCATCTAATTCCATCAATTTTGTTTTGTATGTATCATGAATTACGTCTGCATCAGATTGTGTTGCATCATCTTCTGACATAATATCCATCAATGCCTTAAGACGTGAAAGTGTAAGCCTCTTTTCTTTCAAAATCTTTTGTGCGTCTATCCTCCATCCTGGAATATAGATCACAACATCTCCTTGTAACACAAGCTGTTCGTATGGAATTTGTTTAAGTCCTTCTGATCCACAATCGATACCAACTGTCTGAATTTGACCATCGATATGAGTAAGTGTACCCAGTACATTTCCAATAATAGTGCCATACATATCCTTCACAGATCTGCCAATGATTGAGACTTCTTCCTTGGTCATACGTGACAATGTAATTAGCCCTATAACCTACGAGGTGTAAAAATCGTTTCCTGATTTTGTAAGAAGAAATTAACTAATAATAGAATTGTGCGTGAGAATTCACAATTTTAAAATTATATTACCTCCAATAAGCCATATGATTGACAAAAACGAGTTAAACCAAATTTTGGCATTTGTTTCAAAAAAATGGACTGATCTAAGTCGTGACCCTGATAATAAGGCGCTAAAATCATTGCCCAGTGCTTTCTGGATGAACTCTCTTGGTGGCCCAGGTGGCAACAAGGGCAGATGGGTTACAACGATAATGTATACTGAAAACGAGGATGAAGCAAACAGATTCAAAGATGTATTGATAAGATGGCAATCCAAACCACAACAGCCAAAATCACCCGATTTAGTTCGAATAAAAGGAACAAAAGAAAACTCTGAAAATAAAAATTAGTTTAGACAGACGCGAGGATTTTTTGGCTCGAAACTGATCGTGTTTTTTGTTACGCTATAATTTATTACACCACAAATGGTGATTAAACAATGCGTGAAAAATTTTCAGCATCTGAAAGAAAAAAACTTTTAAAACATTTCTCGAATATTGACAATTCTGTTTTTGTCATTACAACACCTAAACAAGTTGATCGAGGCGCACTCATGTCTAGATATAGTAGAACGGATAAAACTATGCGTAGGGTATTTCTTGATGAGTTTTTAAAAAATCAAAATCGTGGAGAGGAATTTTACAAACGTGTTCTGCTTGAATATGGCGACGATTCAGTTGCTGAATTAGGTGGTGCACAAATTGCAATCGAAGGATTATCTAACATTGCTGTGAAAAAAATTGAGGATAGAAGAATTGGGTTATCCTATTTAGAAAAATCATCAAGGTATGTAGCTTGGGATAAAAAATTAAATGGCAAATACAAATTTTTTCGTGAGCCAACTTTAATGAAATCACGTTTTGTTGATGACTATCTGGAATCATGTAATTTGGATTTCAACATATATGCAAAGAATGTCCAGCCAATGTTAAAATTCATACGAGAAAATGATCCCATTGAAAATTACAAATTTAAATCACAAGATGGCACTGAAAAGAAAATTTCGAAATTAAAGAATGAAAATGACATAAAATCTGCTAATATGATTTATCGTGCTGCAACGAAAGCAAAGGCATTAGATGTTTTACGTGGACTGTTACCTGCATCAACACTAACTAATGTTGGTATCACTGGAAATGGTCGCGCGTTTGAATATCTTATAACAATTCTTTTTAGCTCTAAATTGACTGAAGAAAAACAGCTTGCATCTAAAATTAAACATGAATTAGATGCCACAATCAAATCATTTGTCAGTCGTTCAAATGACAAATATGGAAAGGCACTACAAAAATATTTCAATGACATTAAAAAAATTTCGTATAAGGCATCTAGAAATAATATTCGTGGTAAACCAATTCTTGGAAATAATGTAAAATTAGTAGAATTTGAGCCTGAATTAAGATCAATAAACAGTATTATCACCGCATTAATTTTTGAACAATCTCCTAGCCTTTCATTTGACCAAATTTTTAAAAATGTGAAAAAAATGAGTAAAAAATCAAAAATTAAGATTGTTGGGCAGCTAATCAATGCAAGGCAAAATAGAAGGCATAGACCCCCAAGAGCCTTTGAAATGACTGGTTACACATTTGATCTGCTAACAAACTTTGGAATGTTTAGAGACCTTCATAGACATCGAGCACTTACACTTGAAAGGCAGTTACTTACAACAGATCATAGTTTTGATACACCGAATGAAATCATAGAACTTGGAATCGAAAAAGACTTTGATGATTGTATGTATCTAACCAAATCTGTTTTTCAAAAAATGAGACATAAATTTCCAGAACAATCCCAATACATTGTAAATTTTGCCTACAATTATCCATATTACATGCGCTTTAACCTCCGAGAGGCAACGCACCTAATTGAACTAAGAACAGTACCACAGGGTCATGCAGACTACAGAAAGATTGTACAAGAAATGTATCGCTTGATTAACAAAAAACATCCAACATTATCAAAAATCATGAAATATGTTGATTTGAATCAATATGATTTAGAAAGATTTGAATCTGAGAAACGTACAGAAGAAAAAAGAAAAAAAATTGAATGATAAAGTTTCTAAAACAGATAATGAGTGGAAAAGTCAACTATCATCAGAGGAATATAGTATATGTAGGAAAAAAAATACCGAAGCCCCATTCACGGGAATTTATTTGGACTGTAAAGATAAAGGTACTTACAAATGTACATGCTGCGGTCTAGAACTTTTTTCATCTGAAACAAAGTTTGATTCTGGAACTGGTTGGCCTAGCTTTTCTCAGGCATTAAATAATGATAACATTGAGTTTGTGAAGGACGCCAGTTACGGTATGTTAAGGACTGAAGTAAATTGCAAAAAATGTGGTGCACATTTAGGGCATGTTTTTGATGATGGACCGCAACCAACTAAACAAAGATATTGTATTAACTCGGTCTCTCTACGTTTAGATAAGTTAGACTAAATAATCCATTGAGAATTACTATACCATGCGAATAATACTTTGTGGCTTTGGGGTTGTTGGTCAAAGTTTTGCAAAACTACTGGAATCAAGATCTGAAGATTTGTATGCAAGATATGGACTTAAACCAAGAATCGTAGGTGTGTTCGATAGAAATGGTAGCGCGATAGATCCTTCAGGTCTAGATATTAATAGATTAATTGATGTTAAAAAAAAATATAGTTCTGTAAAAAAGTACGCTGATATAAAAAATAGTATTTCAGGAATTGAAATAATTAACGATTTGGAGGCAGAAGTTCTCATTGAGACTACTGAGAGTAACTACAAAGATGCTGAACCTGGAATGACGCATATTATTAATGCGATGAAACGAGGTATGCATGTTATTTCAGTAAACAAAGGTCCATTGGCACTTGCATTTCCCTCACTGATGGAGATTGCGGCATATAACCAAGTTCTTTTTCGGTTTAGTGGAACAGTTGGTGGTGGTACACCAATTTTAGATTTTGCAAAAAATAGTTTAAGAGGTGAACGAATAGTTTCATTTTATGGTATACTGAATGGTACTACAAACTATATCCTAACCAACATGACAAATGGTATGTCATTCAATGATGCTCTAGACGATGCTAAACAGAGAGGTTATGTTGAAGCAGATGAATCGCTTGACTTAGATGGTCTTGATGCTGCTGCTAAGCTTGTAATTTTGGCAAACTGGATAATGGGAATGAAAGTTGTAATGTCTGACATTAAAAGAACTGGTATTAGAAAAATAGATAGTGCAAATATAAAACGTGCCGCAGAAAAAAATTCTGCAATTAAGTTGATTGCATCATGCAACAATGAATTGACTGTCGCTCCAAAAGAAATTCCCACTGTTGATCCTTTATGTGTCAGTGGAACATTAAATGCAATTTCATTTACATCTGAGCACTCGGGAACACAAACCATTATTGGTCGTGGTGCCGGAGGTATCGAAACAGCCAGTTCTATTTTACGTGATCTAATAGACATAAGAAATGAGAGCACAAAAACTTGAAATCAAATCTAATATCAAAAAGTGAAACCGCTAAAATATTTGAGGCATTAAACACACAATGGAAAATAGAAGTGCCTAAACAAAAAAATGTGAGAACACATCAAATAGATGAAAAAGGAGTTATAATAACTGGTAATGGAGTAACCGCAGTAAAAATAGGTGAAGACATATTGCCTTTTTTGGGCGATGTTCCAATTTTAGAAAAATTTCCATATGTGATAGTTGACATGGGTGCCATCAAATTCGTATGCAAGGGCGCAAATATAATGAGGCCCGGTATTACAAAATTTTCTGATTTTGAAAAGGGTGAGATAGTTTGTATTATAGAAGAATCACAGCATAAATTTTTAGCCGTAGGCAAGGCAGAAATTCCAAGTAAACAATTAGATGAAACAAAAAAAGGTGAAGTGATAAAAAATATGCATTATATATCAGATATTTTTTGGGAATCTGAAAAAGAAATAAAATACTAGGAGATGTTTTCAGTAGTTTCTTTAGCGCCGTCTTTGTTCATCACTAAAACATCAATGTTATCGCCACTTGCTGAATCCCTCATGCTAGCAGCACGAACTGATTTCACAGCAAGATCAACAGCTTGTGCCTCAGTAAGATCCTTTTTGAATTGTGGATCCAAAACGCCTAATGCTATTTCCGCTCCAGTGCCAACAGCAGCATAATCATCAGGTAGAATTGAGCCAAGTGGATCTAAAGTGTATATTGTAGGCTTACCAACTAAACCACCCACAATAACTTGTGTCAATAACGGAAAGAACCTTCTTTCATACATCATGTTTGACATCATTTTTGCTACTGTGTTAGGTGGTACATCTCGTTTAATCTCCATTCTTCTAATTTTAGCCAATGCTGCAATTTGCAATGAAAGAATCTGCATATCCGCAACCAGACCAGCGCATGCAGCACCAACATGAGGTGTAATCACAAATGTCTTTTTGGTGGTTTTACTAACTACAAAATTACCATAAGCTATTCTGCGTTCGCTTGCAAAAACCACGCCCTCATTAAATGTAATACCAACGGCTGTTGCACCTGGCATATACATTGCAGTCATGGATCAAGTGGATTTTGAGGAGAATAAAAGTTCTTGTGATAACACATTTACAAAATACTAGCTAGATCTAGCAAAGTTATCTAAGATAAGACACATACATTTCGTGGCTTTTTTTAGTAAATCAGTGCGTGTAAACTCGTTTGGAGAATGAATACGCGAAAATACGTACGTAGATCCAATAGCAATGGCAGGTACATTTAGAATATTTGTAAATGCATGCATAGGACCAGTTCCAGCACTAGAAATACTCAGAAGATATTTCCCAAATGATCTACGTGCGGCGTCTGTAACATCAGAGACAAACATATGTTGGGGATTTGTCCTTGCCGCAGCTTCACCATGATATATCTTAATTTCAATATCACCGAATCCTTTTTTCTTTAGATGGTGTTTTAATCTCATAGCCTGTTTCTTTGGATTCATTTTAGGTACCAGCCTAAAATCAATTTTTACACGTGCCTCAGCTGGTAGAACAGTTTTTGCACCTTCACCATAATATCCGGAAACTATTCCTGCTATATTGCATGTGGGTTCAGCAACCAGAGATTTTTTAACTTCAAGCCCAGTTTTGTTTCCTAAAAATTTCTTAATACCGTATTCCTTTTTGAACTCTTTCTCATCAAATGGAAATAATTTAAGAATTTTAATATCTGATTTGGCAAGAGGTTGTACTTCCTTATACCAATCCTTGATTAAGATTTTCCCTGATGAATCACGAAGTGTTTTTATGGCTTCAACTAAACGCCAAGCAGGATTTTTAATCAATACGGCAAGACTTGAATGAGCATCCATCTTTGATTCCCTCAATGATAATTCAACATACAACAAGCCCTTCATTCCAAGATCTATGATTGGTCTGTTTTTACTATCAACGTGTCCAAATTCCCATATCACTCCATCACATGAAAACTTCTTTCGATATTTTTTTAGATATTCTTCAATGTGAGCGCTTCCGGTTTCCTCCTCTCCCTCTATAACAAATTTGACGTTGCATGGAATGTCTCCAGTCACCTTTAGAAATGATGCAACAGCTCTTATTCGTGTAATCAACTCACCCTTATCGTCAGATGAGCCTCTTCCATAGATTCTATTTCCTTTTATTTTTCCACTAAATGGATCCTCATCCCAAAGTTCAGCTGGTTCAACTGGCTGGACGTCATAATGATTGTAAAACAATAAGGTTTTGTTTGGATTTTTCTTTGATTTCACCTCACCATATACAATCGGTGGATAATCTTTCATGCTCAAGATTTCTGCGTTTATGCCAGATTTTTTTAATGTATTTTTGACAAGATTGGCACATTTTTTTATTCCTTGATTTTTAGCAGAAACACTTGGTTGTTGTATCAAGACACAAAGATCTTTGATGAGTATGTTCATGTTTTTGTCAACATGCTGCAGAACTTTTTTAGTACTCATTTTATTTTATCAAATGATTTCATAACTGCTGGCAACGCATCTAGCAAATCAGTTGCTGTCATGTGATACCCTAGTTTCTTTTGTGTCATCTTACCGGCAAGACCGTTAAAGTACGCACTAATTACCGCAGATTCTAATGCATCTCTATTGCGTGCAAGCATTCCAGCTATAATACCTGAAAGAATATCACCTGTCCCACCAACCGTCATTCCAGAAGTATTTGTTGGGTTAAGATATGTTCTTGCACCATTAGAAATTATGTCAGTTGGACCTTTTAGAAGAATCGTGACAGAATGTTCCTTTGCAAATTTTTCGACCATTGTAATACGTGCCTTCTTTGACTCTGGGGGAGCCTCCCCAAACATCTTTTTGAACTCACCCGCATGTGGAGTAACAACTACATTTTTTCCAGACAAAAGTGGAAGAATGTAATTCACCAATGCGGATGCATCAAGTGAAAGCCTAACATCTCTGTCTAGTAATGATTTAACCAACAGCTTTAGTGCCTCAGGATCCTGAATTGAAAGACCCATGCCTATAGTAGCTGAATCTAGATCAGCAGGAATCTGACCTAATAGTTTGTTAACCGCACCACGAGTCAGTTTAGAATCAACCAAAGGAATTACAATAAGATTAGGTGAAACTGCACGAGTAGATTGCACATTAATTTTTGGAACACATGTGTAAACTAGATCAGATCCTGTCTTTAATGCAGCAAGAGATGCGAGTGCTGGTGCACCATGATAAATATAGCTTCCACCAAGAACTAAGACCTTACCGTTGTCTCCTTTTCTGGAAGATGATTTTCGTACTGGAACAAATTTTTTTACCAGTTTTGATGTTATAGTGTTTGACATTATACCCACTTACTTTTTTGATGAATAAACTTTCTTTTTACTCACAGTTTTTGTCTGGACCTTTCTTGGTTTTTTTGCAGGTTTTTTATCAAAGAATGACTTTCTTGCATAGGCAAGATATGTTGTATGTCCGATTCCTCGAAAAGAATGTCGTGTCTTTCCCTCACGTGCTTCAATATGACGAAGAATTTGTTCAGTACATTCAATATCAGAAAATTCATTTTGTACCAAAACCGAAGTTAGTTTTTCAAGTTGATTCATGGTAGGACAGATTGCTATGAAACCTCCACTGCCCTTTAGCATTTTTCGTGCCTGTGGAACCACATTCCAAGAATCGCCAAGATCAACAACAACTAGATCAACTTCCGAATGTGGTAACTTTTTTGCCTTCTTAAAATCAAATTCGTTCATTGTAACGTATTTTGATATTCCAGCTTTTTTGATATTTTTTTCAGCAATTTTCATGAATTTCGGTTCAACATCATATGTGTATACATGACCTCGTGGTTTTACTATTCCAGCTAGAAATGATGTCAATGAACCACTACCTGTTCCAATCTCAACAACTTTTTGGCCACTAGTAAGACCTGTTCTAGCAACAATGTAACCCAAATCTTTCGGATAAACTATCTGAGTCCCGTGCTGCATCTTCATTACAAAGTCGTGAATAGTAGGTTCGAAAAGATATACGTACTTGTCTTTGTTTGTAACAAGTCTGGAACCATATTCCTTACCGATTGCATCACCATGCTTCATCACTCCGATGTGAGTATGAAGCTGGTCATTTTTTGAAATTTTGACTAGCCATTTTTTTGAATCATTGTAAAAGAACAAAACATAGCTGTTTTGCTTTATTTTTGCCATAAGGTTAGATACCAGATTTGGTTATATGTAATAATCTCCTTCTAAATGTGAATATTGATATAAATCGGTATCTAAAACCCCAAATTATGTTGCTAAAAAATAATCTATCCGTATTTTTTGGAATTTTCTTAGTCAGTATGATATTAGTTCCTAATGTTTCAGCTCAAGAAGTAACAATACCTGATTGGATTAAGAACAATGCTGGATGGTGGGCAGGTGGATTGATAGATGATAATTCGTTTGTTTCTGGCTTACAATGGCTCATATCAAATGGGATAATGATTATACCACCAACGGAACAGGGAGCAGATGACGGAGGAAATGTCATACCTGATTGGATTAAGAACAATGCTGGGTGGTGGGCCGGTGGATTGATAGATGATAATTCGTTTGTTTCTGGCTTACAATGGCTCATATCAAATGGGATAATCATGCTTGAATCGGAAGTGACCAATCAAGATCCAGATGACGAGGGACGAATTGCCGGTGGAATTTTGACAGGTGAAAATTGTAACACGGAAATTGACAAAGATGGTGATAAGGTTCCAGATAACCTAGATGCTGAAGGACCAATCGACTGGTCACATTGTACAATAGAAGGTCGTGATTTATCTAATCGTGATTTATCTGGTGCAAATTTATCAGGTGCCAATCTATATGGAGCCGAGCTTGATAACACAGATCTTTCTGGAGCAGATCTTTCATACACAGTATTATACAAGGCAAGCTTGGCAAATACAGTTTTCACGGGAGCTAATCTGTCTTACGCAAATCTGTGTGGGGCAACGAATCCAGTTGTAAAAATGGACTGGCCTGGAGGAACATTCCATGAATATCGCTATCTTACTTTTGATTTTACAGACACTGATTTATCATATGCAGATTTTGATCATGCTCAAATGCAGGATGTAGTTTTAACAGATGCTATAGTTAGGTATACTAATTTCCACGACGCAAACCTAGAAGGTGTAGACCTTTCTTACAAGGATCTAACTGGGACAATATTAACAGATACTAATCTTACTGGTGCAAATCTAGTTGGGGTTGACCTTTCTGGCAAAGACCTCACTGGAACGATACTAAAGGGTGCTGACCTTACTGGTGCAAATCTGGCTGGAGTTGACCTTTCTGGCAAGGATCTTACATGGACGATACTAACAAATGCTAATCTTGAAAACACTGTTCTTACTAATACGATCCTAAATTGTATAGGTAATTCTGTCTGTTCTACCATGAATCTAAATGATATGACATTAAATGGTGCTAATCTTACTGGTGCAAATCTTGATGGAGTTAACCTTGCTGGCAGAGACCTTACTGGGACTATACTAAAAGGTGCTGACCTTTCTAACAAGGATCTTACTGGGACGATACTAACAGGGGCTGACCTTACTGATGCAAATCTTGATGGAGTTGACCTTGCTGGCAGAGACCTTACTGGGACGATACTAAAGGGTGCTGACCTTTCTAACAAGGATCTTACTGGAACGATACTAAAGGGTGCTGACCTTACTGATGCTGTGCTCCCAAATGATTATTCTTTATCTGGAAATAATTTTCAAAAAACGGTGTTTGATGGAATTGATCTTTCCGGAAAAAACCTGTATGCCTCGTCTTTGTGGTCTGCTAGTTTCAAAAATGCAAATCTGAAGAATACAAATCTTAGCTATGCAGATTTGAGGGCATCTGATTTGACAGAGATTAAAAATAAAAGTATAGCTGGATCAGATTTGTCTAATACTTCATTTCTACTTGCAAATTTATCAGGTGTCAACCTAACTGATGTCATACTGGAAGGAACTAATTTCTGGAAGACAGATCTCTCAGGTGTGGATTTTACAGTTACAGCCAAGAAATCATATCATGGAATAATATTCAAGGAAGCTAACCTATCTAATTCAAACTTTGAGAGTGTTAATCTCTCACCCGAACAACTTTTTACTAGCGAATTCAAAAATGTAAAAAAGGATGTAATTGAAGCTGAATATTCTAATGGTTTGTCATTGTTGAAGGAACTTGGACTCATGGGATATGTTGAGGGCGTAGGATATATTGGACTTGATAACATACATATAATTTCTACAGAAGTTCGTGGAAATGATCTTGTTGTTAAATTTACTTTTTTCAATAATTTTGTTGATGCAAATTTGGAAAATGCCAATTTTAAAAATGCTGGCTTGTGGCTTGTTAATTTTTATTCAGCAAATCTTACTAATGCAAACCTATCTGGGGCAGATTTAAGAAAAACATCACTCAACAATGCGGATTTGTCTAATGCAAATCTACAGGGGGTAGATCTTTCTGGCGCAGATCTTTCAGGCGCAGATCTTTCTGGTGCAAATCTTTCAGACGTAATTTATGATCAAAATACAATTCTAAAATGTATTAACCATGATATCTGTAGATAGCATATGCAGGCTATTAGAATGATTTACGCTAAAATATAATCAATATTGGAAATTGATTATAATGCGACAACATGAGATAAACAAAAGAAAAAAATTAAGGCAAAAACGTAGAGAATCTTCTAAATCACAAGTGGAAAAAAAACATAAACGAAAATTCAAAGGTAAGAGAAGATCGTAGATACAGTATTCCCTTTCTACATACGCTGTGGTGCAATAATTCCAATCAAATTAAGTGCTTTTTCCAAAGTCAACTTGAATGATAACACTAGACATAGTCTTGTGTTAATCAATTCAGGTGTATCAGCTTTCAAGACATTAACATGTTCATAAAATGAGGAAAATGCAACGGCTAAATCATAGCAATATTTTGCAATAACTTTTGGAGAATAGTTCTTTGCAGCATCATTAACAAAAACTTCAAACAGTCCAATTTGTTTAATGAGATTAGTCTCATATTCAGTATTCAATTGATCAAATTGCACATCAAAGTTTGGTTCGTTACCAAATTTTTCCAATATTCGTGCAGCCCTAACACATGAATACTGAATGTAACTACATGTATCCCCCTCAAGCTTTAGTGATGTGTTTATATCAAAAGTAATAATTTTGCCAAGGTCAGGCTTAATCAATTCATATCTTATAGTTCCAACAGCAACATTATGTGCTATCTCATTTAGTGATGCATCATCTAGATCATCATTCCTTTCTTTTGATTCAAGGAAAATATGTTTTTCAAGTTTTCCAATGATTTCATCCGCATTGATGTAAAGACCCTTTCTGCCTGACATCTGCACATCTTTTCCATCGGTTTTATTGCCAAGAATCTTAGCAGTCTCAGAGCTTAGTGTAACTGCCTCATAACCAAGATGGACATAAGAGCTTTCTGGATTAAATTTTGACATAAGGTTAGTAACAATTTTTTGAAGGTTAGTTTGTCTGTTATCAATAACCGTTATGACCTTGTTCGCAGCAAAAGATTGTTTTGGTACTTGTGTTTCTTCAAGCGTTGTTTCATAAAGTATTCTGCCATTTGGTTGTATAGTATATTTTGCATAATTGAATGGGTCGTTTACTACACCAAGTTTCCAAGCTGCATAAGGTATGTCCTTTGCTACATACGTCGCAGCTCCATTACTTCTCACAATTATCTTATCATCTTCGTTTTCAATTGGTAACACCCAACATCCAGCATTATTACCTTGATCCTCAAGGCGTACAAGATTTTCAGATTTGATCCTCTCAAATATTTTTTCCCAGAGCTTTGAATACAGGATTTCAGATTCAAAATTCAAACAATCGTATGATGCACCAAAATTCCAGACTGTATCTAATTGATCAGATAAGATTTTTCTAGTTAATGTTTTTCCAAACTTTGCTGTCTCAGATGTTGAATCCTCTAATTCTTTTAAAATTTCATGTCGCCTAGATTCTAAATCTTTGTCGCTTTCATATTTTGAAGTGATACTGACGTAAACAGTATCACCGCAATAATTAGCAAATTTTTCCCCATCTGGAGGATCTTCTGAAAATCCTCCATACTTAAAACCGACAATTATGTCAGCAACCTGAAGGCCAGAATCATCAACATAGTTCAAAACCTTAACATCATAATTTGCCTTTGAAAGAATTCTAGAAACTGCGTCGCCAATTGCAACATTTCTTAGATGGCCAATATGTAGAGCCTTATTTGGATTAACTGAGGTATGTTCAACGACAAGTTTAGAATTTTTCCCAATGTCAACATTACCATAATTCTCCTTTAGAGATTCAGGTAAAACAGTATTGGTGAATGAGTTGTTATTGATAAAGAAATTAAGGTACCCGCTTTTATGCGCCTCAACTTTTTCTAAATCATTTCCAAGATTATATTCTCCAACAAATTCTTCAGCAATTTCCTGTGGATTTTTTTTCAAATTTTTTGCGAGTAAAAATGCGATGTTACAGGTAATATCACCAAATCCACTCCTAGAATATTCTACAACGAAGTCTACGTTATCATATCCTTTTTCACTAATAATTTTTGAAGTGTTCTCCTTAACCTGATTTATAATATTAAGAAATGCCATACTTCATCTAAGATCTGATGCCATCATATCTAACCCTTCAAGAACACCTTCTCCTGATTTTTTAGTTGTAATAATTTTAGCCAATTTCTTCAGTTTCTCGGTTGAGTTAGATACTGCAATGTTATTTTTGATTGCCTTGAAAAGTGGAATGTCTGTTTCACTGTCTCCAATTGCAATTGCATCATTCACGTCTATTTCCAGCATTTTTAGTGCTTCCAAAAACCCAGAACCCTTGTCAACACCTTTAGAATTTATGTGATAAGCATAACCGCTGTCAGTTAGAGATACATTGAGATTATCTTCATCGATAATTTTTTTGGCTTGCTCAATGTCAAAAGTTCGTTCTAATACTACTTCCGTCATTCTGGGAAAGACTGGTTTTTCTTTTATTTCAGCATCAAGTTTAGCTTGAATTGTAGCTAGGGCATGAATACATTCACCCTTATTTCCAAGCATCTTATGTTGGATTTTATCACCATAAGTTATGCAACCACCATTTTCTCCAACTGACAAATGTGTTAATCCACCAAATATTGAAAGTAAATATCCTTCAACAGAAGATCTCCCAGTTACAAAAACTACATTGTGACCGTCATCCTTCAGAGAACGTAATTTAGACAGTGCCTCAAGATGTATTGTTCCCATACCGTTCAGTGTAATTGTTCCATCAATATCAACTGCAAATGTCTTTTTTCCCAACAGATCTTTTTGAATCACACAGCATAATAACTGAAACGTTAGCGAAAGATTATGGGAATACCTGAAAAGATCAAAGCTGTTCAAGATGAAATTGGGAGGACCCAACTTAACAAGGCAACTGAGCATCATGTTGGGATATTAAAAGCAAAAATTGCAAAGCTGAAAAGGGAACAGGAAGCTGTTCAAATCAAAAAAAGTTCTAAAAAATCAGATGGATTTGATGTTAGGAGAACTGGTGATGCAACGGTTGTTATTATTGGACTTCCCAGCGTTGGAAAATCAACATTATTGAATGCGTTGACTGGTTCAAAATCATTAGTAGGTGCATTTCAATTTACAACAGTAACAGTTGTTCCTGGAGTTTTAGATTATCGTGGTGCAAAAATACAGATGCTTGATCTACCAGGTATTATCAAAGGTGCATCAAGTGGTAAGGGTCTTGGAAAAAGAATTTTGTCAGTTGCAAGAAGCGCAGATATTGTATTATTAGTTCTTGATGTATTCCAACCGTATCACGAAGATGTCCTAATAAATGAATTATCAAATATAGGTATAAGATTAAACAAAAAACCACCAAATATAGTAATTGAGAAATCTCCAACTGGTGGAATAGCTATCGCTCAACAAGTAAAATTAAAAAAAATGTCAGAAAAACTTGTGAAAGACATTCTTAATGTTTATGGATATACCAGTGCTAGAGTAGTAATTCGAGAGGATATTGATTCTGAGCAATTAGTGGATTTCCTCACAGGAAATAAAACATATGCAAAATCAATCACTGCTTTGAACAAAATTGATCTGGTTGATAAAAAATTTCTTAAGAAAGTATCAAAAAAACTCAAAACTGAATTTATTCCAGTATCTGCAGATGCAAATGACAATATTGCAGAACTGAGAGATAGAATTTATGATGAATTGCAATTTATCAGAATATATTTGCGGCCAAAAGGTGGTGAAACGGATTACAAAGAACCGTTAATCATAAGAAATGGAAATTCTGTTTTAGACGTATGCAATAAATTGCATAGGAAGCTTAGGAAGGACTTTCGATACGGACTTGTTTGGGGCAAGAGTGTAAAGTTTGGTGGTCAAAGAGTTGGATTAAAACATATTCTAATTGATGAAGATGTTCTGACTATCATAAAAACTAAAGGAACGTAAAAATTATTTTTATTTCCAGTGTATCATCTAGTATAGATAACTTGTAAGCTTGATTTGTTCTTCGGTTGAAATAATATTTTTTGTTGCAAGTAACTCTAGCAGCTCTTTGACTAATCTTTTACTTTCTTCAGACATTCCTCCTTGAGAACCTTTTTCGCCAGGTGGACCAGGTGGTCCTCTTGGACCTCTGTCACCAATTTCACCTTTATCACCGAAAAGACCTTTTTCGCCAGGTGGACCCTGAGGACCAGTATGACCACGTTCGCCTTGTGGACCTTGAATTCCTTGTGGACCTGGAAGACCAGGGTCTCCAGGTTTTCCTGTTGGACCACGTTCGCCCGCTGGACCAATAGAACCACGCATTCCCTTGTCACCTTGTGGACCAGGAACTCCAGTAAGACCTTTAGGACCAAGTGGACCCTGAGGACCTTGAGTACCTTTATCGCCAAGTGGACCGGTTACACCAGTGAGACCTTTATCGCCAGACTTTCCTTGAACACCTTTGTCTCCCTTATCGCCAAGAGTACCTGTTGAACCCTTTGGACCTGATGGACCGACTGGGCCTGTGATGCCTTTGTCTCCTTTGTCTCCAGCAGAACCTTTGATGCCTTTCTCACCTTGTTGACCTGGAATGCCTTTGTCTCCCTTGTCACCCTTATCACCTGTTATTCCTCTACCTCCTGCTTCACCTCTTGTACCAGGATATCCAGCAGGACCTTTACCACCTTTCTCACCTTGTAGACCAGACCGACCAGGTGGCACTCTAACTTTTTTTACCTTTGTGACATTAACTGGTTTTGGTTTTCCTTCTGGAACAGACAAAAGTTTGTTATCTTGAGAAATATGAAGTTCGAATGATGTGTGAACTGGAGAAAATTGATCCTGAATTATAATCCATATAGATCCCAAGCCAAACACATCAACAGGTATTGGATTAGAATCAGTACCTAAAATTTCAGAAAAATGTCCTTCAGAAACTCTAAGATGAAAATTATCATTCCATAAGGAATTGAAAGAGTTGCTTGTTATGCCATCATCAGATGGTTTATCTTGAGATATAGAAATTCTAACCTCATAGACACCAGAGGAAGTTCCAAATGGTGATTTACCTGAAATCTCTATTCCTTTAGGCAATGTTATTCGTCTCAAGTTGAAGTATTTTTATATTTTTCCGGTGAAAAAATGCAAAAAATGGTGATTTTTTGAAAGAGTTTTTAACTAGATCCATTTCCATAATGAAAATACATGGATAATCCATCAAATGAACAATCAGACGAGATTCCAGAGTTTTTTCTAGAAAAAAAGGAAAAGCCAGAAAAAAATAAAATAGGCAGAAAATTATTTGGTTTGAAAAAAAAATCTGCCAAGACAGAACTGGTTAAAAAAGATGAAGGCAGTCTTGTTGATGTCGATTTTAACCGCAACAAACTGTTCAGTAAGGGAATTAATTTAATGGCAGATGAGAAGCTGGAAGATGCTTCACATGTATTTGAAATGGTCTTAAGGATTAACCCAAATGATGTTGATGCACTTTTGAAATTAGGATACTCTAGATTTCATTTGGAAGATTATTCAGAATCAATGAGAGCATATGATAAGGTGTTGGACATTGACGTTACAAATGCTGATGCATGGAATCTTAAGAGTCTGGTTTTCTATGAGCGCAAAGTTTACGGAAAGGCACTTGATTGTGCAGACAAAGCAATTGACTCTGATCCAACATTTGGAATGGCTTGGTATAATCGATCATGCTATCTTTCCTTGCTAAACCAAATTCCAGAATCACTTGATGCTCTTGTACGTTCAATAGAGATTGATGTTAAAAATGCAAAACGAGCTGTGAAAGATAAGGACTTCATGAATGTAAGACTTGAGGAAGGATTCAAAAGAATAGTAGAGGTTGTTGTTATAGAATCACTTCGGCAGGGATATCACACAATTGGTTCTATTGTATGGACTACATTTTTAGACTCGGAAGATGTAATCAAATGTTTAACCAGGCTAATGAAAAGGGGTTTAGTTGTAAAACATGAGAAGAGGCAAGTCTGGAGTACAATAGATACATATGATCTGATTCCGGAAATAGCAAACAAAATTGGAACGATAAAAAGAGGTATGTTAGGAATTCCAGGCAAGTCGTTACCAAAACCAGTAAAAAATCTCAAAAATCTGGCAGAAGCAATACAATTGATTAAATCTACAATTGAAGAGGAAGAATTGGAGAAAACGATTGAGTATTGTAATCTGTTCGTTGACCCAACCAAATGTGGTCAAGAAATGATAGATAGCTTTTTAGAAGAACATAGAGAAGTTAGATTATTCAAGATAAGATTAAAGGACAAGGGGATTGACTTTTTGCGTGATAACAAGAAAAAAATGTTGGCAATGTTTGATAATATGGAAATGGCTGTCACTAAGAAACTTCGTAGTGATTTAACTATAAATTAATTTTAGATTATTCTGCTGAAAGATCCCAATACGCTGCATTTTCCTGCTTACCAACTGGCTTTTCAAGTTTTTTCCATTCTTTAAATGAGTTAACGTAAAGCTTTACGTTTGGAACACCTATCGATTTGAGAGCATAATATGCTAAACCTGATAATGTGCCAACACTACCACAATATGTTATAATCTCAGCATCCTCCGGAATTCCTCTATTTTTCAAGAGATTTCTCATACTTTCTTTTGTTCTCAAAATTTTCCCATCTGTTGCCAGTGTTCTATACGGTATGTTAATCGAGCCAGGAATGTGCTGTTCTAAAAAGTTGAGTCGTTCCCTATTATCTATCAAAACAACATTGTCTTTTTCCTTTGCATTTTCTAAATATTCGGCAGTAGCCATAATTTCAGGATTCAAGTTAAGTGAATGTTTTGTAGATTTGATATTTGGTTTTTCTGTGCTGGTTTTAAGACCAAGTTCTTTCCATTGTGAATAAGTTACTTCAAGTAGTGCAACATTTTTGTGCCCTATGTATTGAAGAGTCCACGCCACTCTTGATGCTAAAGCACCAAATGTATCATCATAAACAACAACTTTGGTATCATCTGCGATTCCCAATTCTTCGAATAGTTTAACAGCACTTTCTGGCGAATCACCGGACAAAAGACTAGCAAGTGGCAAGTTCACTGCATTAGGAATATGCCCCTGATTGTAATCTTCTTCACGTCTTACGTCTATCAGTCTTACAGAATCATCGTTGATTTTTGATCTAATTGCGTCTACATCAACAGTTGGATATGTTATTTCGTTGCTCAAGCTGCACATTCACCTTTGCCCGTAACTGTGTGATAGCTAGTATCACTTCCATAATCAGCATAAAAGTCTGGATCATCATCTTTTGATGGGGGAACAACTAATGGTGAAAGTACTTTCTGCATATCCTTGACAGATTTTATTTCCGATGACTCATTACCGTGTACAATTCTATCAATCCAACGAGAAAGAGTATCATCAGACTGTTTATTTTTCTTATAGAGTTCAATGATCTTTAAGATAACAGGTATGGTACGTTTTACGGGTACTCTGATACATGTAACACCAAGCATGGATTTATCATCAAATCTACCACCCAGGGACATGCTATAGTTAGGGTACATGTCTTTGCCAACCCTTGCACCTCCACCAAAGAAACCAATAGTGGCAATTTCATGTTGTCCACAAGAATTGGGACATCCGCTAATCTTTATTGTCGCATCTCTTAAATCGTCATCGTCATCTAGTTTTAACTCCAAGAATTTTCGTTGAATCTCTTTTGCCAGTCTATGAGAGTTTGTAAGTGCCAGATTACAAGATGAGGTACCAGAACAACCAACAGCCGAAGCCATAGTCAGTGAACCTGAATTTGCTAAACCCACTTCAAGTAACCTAGAGTAAAGTTTTGGTAGATCACTTTCATGCACGTATCTAAGTATAATATCTTGTGAGAAGCCATTACGTGCAAAACCTTCAGCTGAAAAGTCCTTAGTAATATCTGCCATAGCACGAAGTTGGTTTGCAGTTATATCTCCAGATTCTAGTGTAACAAAAACAGCTCTATATCCTTCTTGTTTTTGCTTGTAGGTAGTAGTCTTTAACCATCGTGCATAACCATCAGGTATTGAACCATTTTCGCTGGAAACAGAAATGGGTCTTTTAATTTCATTTGATTTTTTATTAATGTTTAATCTTATAATGACTGATTGCGTTGCCCTAACGATCGTTCTCTCCTTCAGAACCAAATTTTTAAATTTATCCCATCCCATTTCATTAACAAGATAACGCATTCTGTTCCTAGCCATGTTCTTCCTATCACCTATCCTATCAAAAATTTGTAGAACGGCGATTGATGTGTATAAAAGATCTTCTTCTGGTGTAAAATCCTCAAGCTGGTGACCCACAAATGATTTATTTCCAAGACCACCGCCAAGAAATATTTTGAATCCATGCTGCATTGTCTTATCATCAAGTTTTCTAATTTGAGGAATTAATCCCACGTCAACTATCCTAGTCATTCCATGTTTTTCACAGCAAGAAAAATTAAACTTAAATTTTCGTGGAAGTGACTGATTCAATGGATTTCTAAGAAGAAATCTTGCCGTTGCAATTGCATATGGTGTTGCATCAAATTCCTCATCATTACAAACTCCTGACAATGGGCTACACATAACATTTCTAACTGTATTACCACATGCTTCACGAGATGTTAATCCAACATCTGCAAGCCCATGCATGATTTCTGAAACATCTTCAAGAACAACCCAATGTAATTGAACGTTCTCTCTAGTTGATACATGTGCACTACCTATTGAATACATCTCACTTAGTTGAGCAATTTTTTCTAATTGGTGAGGATAAATCTGACCTGCAGGAATTTTAATTCTAACCATTGCATAATCATCCGTCATTCTTGTACCATATGCACCATGTTGTAGACGAAAACGTCTAAAATTATCATGATCAATTTTGCCCTGTCGATAAAGCTTTACCGTGTGAGCAAAGTTATCAGCTTCCTCTCTTCGTGACCAATCAATCTTTGGCTTTTTTGAAGCCGATTTTGATGGTCTTAGCTGTTGCGCCATCTTTAGATTCATAGTTTAATAACGGATATAAATTTATGACAATAGGAATTTTGACTAACATAATGAATTATCAAGTTGTAAATTGCCTGAATGATGAATTTACATTAGTGTTACCTAATTTTTGAGCAAGAAAAAACTATTAAGCTCTCGCCACTGTGTGTTTTTGTGCAAGAATCTGTAAATAAACAACGACCAGAAAAAATTTTCGCTGATGTAAAGGAAGTTGAAATAACACGTGCTATTGCTAAGGAATTCTACACTGTTTTGCAAGATAGAGCTGAATGTGATGTAATAATTATTGGTGCTGGTCCTGCCGGACTAACTGCTGCACGTGAATTATCGTTAATGGGATACAAAATTTTAGTTATTGAACAAAATAACTATCTCGGCGGTGGTTATTGGTTAGGGGGATATATGATGAACCCGGTTACAGTAAGAGCGCCTGCACAAAAAATTTGGGATGAGCTTGGAATTCCTTACAAAAAAGTTGGCGATGGATTATACTTAACACCTGGCCCTCATGCTGTCTCAAAGTTAATTGCAGCTACATGTGATGCAGGTGTAAAATTTTTAAATCTTACAAAATTTGATGATTTAGTTTTAAGACATGGAAGAGTTGCTGGAATTGTTGTGAACTGGATGCCAGTGTCTGCATTACCAAGAAACATTACATGTGTTGATCCAATTGCACTAGAAGCAAAGATGATAATTGATGCGTCAGGACATGACTCTGTTGCTGTAAAGAGACTTGTTGACAGAAATATGGTGGAGTGGAAAGGGATGAATCCTATGTGGGTTGAAAATGGCGAGGAGCATGTTGTTGAGAAAACAGGCGAAGTTTTTCCTGGTCTTGTTGCTGCTGGCATGTCAGTTACTGAAACACATGGACTAGCACGAATGGGACCGACTTTTGGTTCTATGCTATATTCTGGAAAAAAGGCAGCTGAGATTACTGACGAAAAAATAAAAGAATACGATCGTAAAATTCCAAAAAAATCTGATTGAAAGTTTCTAAAATTTTTCTGTATGACGAACCCGCTGTTCAGGAAATACAAATTTCAAATTTAAAGAATTTCCTTCTAGAAACTTTTCACGTGGGCATAGAGATTAAAAAATGCATTTTTAATAACTTGGATGGAAAAACGATAGAGAAGATTTCTGGCTGTAGAATTTTTGATCCTAAAATGCCATTCAAGGAACACCTGCCAAACAAACAGGAAATAGATTTTGAGAAAAGTGTTTGCGAGGATACCAAACTGATGGAAAAAACAACTATGGTTGAGAATGCTAAAAAGATTGAAGATGTTGTGATGTACGATGGATTTGAAATTCAAAATATTATTTATGACATTATTACAAAAAATGATTCAAATCCAAACAACTTGCATATTGTTTTTACAAACAAGCTAACCTGTACTTATGATACTACTGATAATAGATATCATGGAAGGGCGGTAATTTGCTCTAATCCAGCCATTATATCTACAGCAGGAATGATCGAGGCTCCAGCTAGACCTAGGGAATATTATTTTGATGTCATAAAATGTAAAATGCAGGGGCTTGACATACAAAATGTTAAAAAAAATTATGATGGAGAGTTTCTAGATTATCATGACAAAAAACTTTCAAAAATAGCTGAGGGATATCTGTTACAAGCTATTTTCTATTACATGACAGGTGATGCGTTTTGTGATAGTTTGGACTGCAGGCTAAACAACGCACATTGGCAAAAAGATCTATTATACTCACAATTAAAAATTGGAAAACTTTGCAACAAACATCAAGCATTACTTGACAAACTACATGTTTAAAATACAATTAATAGTCAAGAAAGTATGCCTGAACAAAAAACAAAATATAATATCATTATAATCGGTGCAGGTCCTGCAGGTTATACTGCTGGAATTTACAGTTCACGTGCACGCCGCGATACATTATTAATTTCCGGTATTTTGCCTGGCGGTCAGTTAATGAATACCACAGATGTTGAAAATTATCCTGGCTTTGATGAAGGAATAATGGGTCCGGACCTGATGATAATAATGCGAAAACAGGCAAAGAAAATGGGAACGAAAATTATTGATGATGAGGTTGTGTCTGTAGATTTTAAAAGTAAGCCGCTAAAGGTGTCAACTGCTTCAAGCACTTTTGAGGCAAGTTCAGTAATAGTTTGTACTGGCGCGAATCCAAGAAAAATTGGGCTGGACGGCGAGCAAACATTTGCAGGTAAGGGTGTTTCATATTGTGCAACATGTGATGGTGCATTTTTCAAAAACCAGGAACTAATTGTCGTAGGAGGTGGTGACTCGGCAATGGAGGAAGCAACTTTTCTTACAAAATTTGCATCAACCGTACATATTGTACACAGAAGAGATGAGTTTAGAGCAAGTAAGATAATGCAGGAGCGTGCGCTTTCCAATGAAAAAATCAAAGTTCATTTCAACTGTACAGTTGATGATATTCAAGGGGACCAAAAATTTCAGAAAGTAATTCTAAAAAACGTGAAAAACGATGAAAAGATTACCCTTGAGGCAGGTGGTTTGTTTGTGGCTATAGGACATGAGCCTAATAGCAAAATACTTGAAGGTCAGGTTGAATTGGATGAAAATGGTTATGTTGTTTTGAAAAATAATACGGAAACCGGCGTACCAGGTGTTTTCTGTGCAGGTGACGTTCATGATCATAGATACAGGCAAGCTGTAACTGCGGCTGGATTTGGTTGCATGGCTGCAATTGATGCCGATAAGTATTTAGCTGAACAGAAATAGGACTACTTTACCTTTTTAATTTCAAAACGAATTTCATTTCCATTTTTTTCCATCTTGACTACTTCATGCCCAAGTCTTCTTGCCCAATTTGCTATATCATCTTCAGCAGCAGGATCATCAGCAAGGACAGTAAGTATTTCACCAATCTGCATCTTTGAAAGTTCAACGTTTGTTTGCATAACAGGTGATGGACAAAACAATCCTCTCGCATCTAATGTTTTTCCTGATTCTGAAATTTCAATCACCTAACTAGAATCAAAAGGCCATCTTTAAGATGTTTGCTAAGTTACGTTCTCGAAATAGACGGTGCTCGTACCCCTCAAAATTTATTTTTTTAGAAATTCTCCTGAGTGCAACGATAGACATTCTGTAAAACATATTCCAAAATATGCCTTCAGGGTCAACCATATACAATTTGTAAAGCAGTTTGATAGGCCATAACGCTCGTGGATAAAAATGTGAAGTATACTTGTCTATGAAAAAGGCTGAGTTTTGAATCTTGTATCTTATGTGTTCTAGTGCCTCTTTGGGTTGTACATATTCAGTGTTTTCGATGATTATTTTATGATGTTTCATTGCAGCAATTACACTATCCAATTTATTCTCAGAATAAATCAGATTAGTTGATCTACCAATAGTAGATTGCACGTGAGAGTCACTGCCTGCAACTACATGCAAGGATTTCTCCTTTGCGAATTTTTTTGCCCTAAGATTCGAATATACATCCACATTGGAGCTGTTAAACACTTCAAATAGATCACAGTAAACGGAATCCTCACGCAATGCATCCAATAAACTAAATGGATGAGGGGCAGTAGTTACAGCATTCTGTTTTTTCGCCTCATCTAATACTTCATGCAATGAGAGTCCTGATTTGATAGAATGATCAATCCCATAGACTAGTACATGGGATTCATTATCTGTTGTAACCTCTTCTGCTGGATACACCTTTAATGCATCAAACTTTTGATGATTTTTTTTATATTCAAGCATCTGTCTGTAGCCGTCAATTGTATTATGATTGGTAACAAAAAGTACATCAAGACCAGCTAGATATGCATGTTCTAACTGCTTGGGAATTGTGACATTGCAGTCATAAATTGGTTCTAGAGCACCAACATGTCCGTTTGAAAAAATGTTATGGCAATGTAATTCTGTTTTTAATGGCATCATAATACACATTCATTTTAAAGCGTAATCATTATTTGTAATTATCGAAATAGATCATCATGATCTGATCGTAACATTTTCTGAATTTTTACATCAGAGGAACTAAAGTTGTAATTTCGAACTATTGCAATTGGACATTTTTGAACTTTCCCCATAACAAGTTCCGATGCTGAGCAAATCTCATCAGCAACTGCTATTGCTGTTACCTGCATGATTTTTCCAAATGTGTCAGGTTTACCGTTATAATCTAAGATTGGTTCAAGACCAGCAATCCCAATTGCTACGTCTGTCTGACCCAACCTAAATGGCCTTCCAAATGTATCAGAAATTATCACAGCTGTATGTTTTCCAGTTTTTTGTTTAATTCTATCTTTCAATAGGTTAGCTGACTTGTCGGGATCATCAGGTAACAATGTTGCATAACCGTCTTGTACATTGCTTTCATCAATCCCAGCATTAGCACAAACAAACCCATGATTGGTTTCAACTATAATTATACCATTTTCCATTCTTACAATTCTTTTACTTTCTGAAAGTATCAATTCCACTAATCTTGGGTCCTTACCATATGAGCTTGCTATGCCATCAGCAAGAAGAGAAGGTTTAACTGATGATAAATTTAGAATGCGGCCTTCGTTCTTGGAAATTATTTTTTGAGAAAAAACAAGTATGTCGTCCTCATTAATTTCTGATGATTTTATAATTAAATCTACTAGGTCATCATCAGACTCAATTTCTTTTTGAATTTTTACTGGAATGATTTCTAGTGCCATTCTATTTGTTTTGAACACTGCAGTTAAAACATTTAGATTTGCTACACGGACGATTATAATTCCAGTTTTATGTTATAGTGCGTATTAATCAGGCCGATAATTTTTGATAGATCCTTTTCGTCAAGAGTTACCATAGCTAAATCCTTGACCAAGTCTTGAGCACGAAAGGCTATTCCCAAACCGGTAATGTCAAAAAGCTTGACATCGTTTGCTCCATCAACCACTGCCGTAATGTCTTCCTTTTTCTCATTCCATTCGTTGATTTTAATAATAGCTGATTTTGACTTGTCCGCATCAACATTTACAATAACATCGTCAAGCTTACCATCTTTGAAGACAAGTTCGTTACTATACACAAAATCAAGATCAAGATCTTTTTTTAATCTGTCAGTAATAATTGTAAAACCACCAGAAACTGCCATTATTTTCCAGCCAGCATTTTTTAATACACGGCATGCCTCTTTGGCACCAGTCATTATTGGTAAAGAATTTGCAACTTGAATGCATGTATCATAATCCATGCCACGAAGAAGGTGAACACGTTCTTTGAGACCCTCAACCCAATCAATTTTTCCTTCTATACCTTTTTTTGTAATTTCCCAGATTTTGTTTTCTTTATTCACTTTTTCAGCTAACAAAGGAAGATATTCTGCATCATAAAGAACTCCCTCAACATCAAAAATTGCTAGCAACTGTCTTCTGTTTTGAAATTTATTCTAAACAATATTAATCTTAACAGAAAATGATAGATCGCATACAGTTAATATTAAATGAGATAGAATTGCAGATTACTTATGTCAAATGAGCTTGAGTTCAAGTATGAAGTCGAAATAAAAAGTGTCGAAAAAAGACAGATGCTTTCAAAGGAAGTAAAAGCAGAACTAAAAGAGTCTGGTTTGATGGATGAAAAGGGAAAATTGAAAATCAAAGGTGTGAGTCCAAAAATGCTAAAGAGGATGAAACAGGAATTTGTTGATTGTCCAGTGCTTAAGAAGGAGGTACCATTCATACCATGTTTTGTCTGTCCAAACTTCCAAAGCAGAGTGACAGGTAAGGTTTTGTGTAAGGGAGATAATCTATAATATGGTTAAAAAAAGAGCGGCAAAAAGAAAAGCTACAAAGACCAAACGTAAAACAGCAAAGACCAAACGTAAAACAGCAAAGACCAAACGTAAAACAAAAAAAGCATTTGGAGGATATTCTATAAATTTCAAAAATAGAGACGAAACACTTGAACAGGTTTTTGGCAAAGCAGGAATTGCCCCAAGTGAAATGACAAAAAAACTCTGGAAATTTATTAAGAATAAGAGACTTGGTCACAAGTAAAATAATACCAAACTAGTAAAGCTCATTATGCTGATTGATGGTGAAAGGTTAATTGAGTAAAGAGGTTGGTATCACAGTTTCAAAGAGTGAAAATTTTAGTGAGTGGTATACACAAGTTGTTATCAAGACAGAGCTTGCTGATTATGCACCAGTCAAGGGATTAATAGTCCTAAGACCTGATGGTTACTCCATCTGGGAATCAATCAAGGAATCACTTGATAAAAAACTGAAAGAAACCGGTCACAGGAATGGATTTTTGCCCGTGCTGATACCTGAATCATTACTTGCTAAAGAAAAAGAACATTTTGAAGGACTTAACCCTGAAGTTTTTTGGGTTACACATTCAGGAAATTCAGAGATTGGTGAAAGACTTGCACTTCGTCCTACTTCCGAAACGCTTGCGTACTCACTTTTTTCTAAGTGGATAAGAAGTTGGAGAGACCTACCACTAAAAATTAATTTTTGGAATTCAGCATTAAGAGCAGAGATTAAAGGTACAAAACCATTTCTAAGGACATCAGAATTTTTGTGGCAGGAGGGTCATACAGTTCATGCAACAAAAGATGAAGCTGAAAAGGAAGTTGCCGATATTTTGGAGCTGTATAAAAAAACTATAGAAGAAGAACTGGCAGTACCTGTAGTGACTGGGAAAAAAAGTGAGAAAGACAAATTTGTTGGTGCAGTTTACACTAATACACTTGAATCATTAATGCCAGACGGCAAGGCACTACAAATGGGAACGTCTCATTTCTTGGGTCAGAATTTTTCCAAACCATTTGACGTCAAATATCTTGATGAGAATAATAGTGAAACTTTTGCATGGCAAACATCATGGGGAGTTTCATGGAGATTGATAGGTGGTATGATTATGACGCATGGAGACGACAAGGGACTAGTCTTGCCACCAAAAGTAGCTCCTATTCAGGTTGTTATAATTCCAATCTATTATTCAAAGGAGGATAAAGAAAATGTGTTACAAAAAGCATGTAAAATCAAAGACAGTTTATCTAATAACGATATACGCGTTCATCTAGACGATAGAGAGCATCTGACTCCAGGTTTCAAGTTCAATGATTGGGAGATGAGGGGTATACCAATACGAATTGAAATTGGTCCTAAAGATATTGCTAAAAATCAAATAGTATTGGCTAGGAGACATAATCAAACAAAAATTAGTCTTGATATAGATGGATTTACAGAAAAAACTCTGTCAGAACTAAAAAATATTCAGAAGGAAATGTTTGATGCTGCTAAAAAAATACTTGATGAAAGGGTTGTTAGAGTCTCTGAATACCAGCAATTCAAAAAAGAATTAGAGAATGGAAAAATGATTGATTGTTCCTGGTGTGGTAATCAAACATGTGAAGACAAGATCAAAGAGGAGACTGGCGCAGATCTGCGCGTTATTCCATCTGATAACACTAAAGCGGAAACATGTATTTACTGTAAAAATTCAGGCACTACAAATGTGCTCTTTGCTCGTGGCTACTGAATAAGTGAAATATTATGGGTATAAACGTAAAATTTACTGTTGCGGTTATCGCAGTTGCTGTGATAGGATTTACTGCATCTTCTTATTTTTTCAGTACACAGCCTATACCCAGCGACTGGATGTTTGATAAATCTAAGTATATTCAAGAAATAGATGCTTGCCTAGAAGCCCATTCCTTTGATGATATATCTATCAATTCATTTGGAAAAAGTTTTGTAACAAATTTGAAACAACAAGCTGAAGCATCTCAAAGCGAGGAGGAAGTCAAAGAAATTCTGAATAGGTTATACGATATTACAAGTTGTGAACCATAGGACAAAATGAGTGAAACTAGGAAAAAATGTATCATTTGTGGCTGTCAGGATCATCGATTTGTTGGATGCATTAAACATAAAACTAGAAAGTGTAGTTGCTACAACTCCTAGCCAAAAATATAATATGAACATGACAAAAATAGATTGGCATGACAAAAATAGATTGGCATGACAACAATTTCAAGACAAAAATCAATTCTTCTTAAGCAGTTCAATGAAACAAGAGCTAGAACACTAAGTCTGGTACAAACACTGGAAAAAGATGATTTCATTGTACAAACCGCTCCTTTTATGAGCCCACCAAAATGGCATTTGGGGCATGTTAGCTGGCTTCTTGAAGTTGTTATGAGTAAAACCATAAACGACTATGAGTTTTATTCACAGGAATTTAGCGAGTACCTCAATTCTTACTATCATCAATTTGGTGAACCACATGACAAGGATAAGAGAGGGCTGGCAACAAGACCAACAATTGATCAAGTCTTTGAGTATTTTCACATGATAACTAACAAGGTTACTAGCATTTTACAGAATGAAATGCTAGATGAAAAAATACAGCAGCTATTCTTTATGGCAATAAACCACGAATGCCAACATCAAGAGCTTTTAGTGTATGATTTACAACATCTATTGGCAGACAGATATAGACCTCTGACAAAAAATCCTTTGCCAACACCATCGCTGCAGGAATCTACATCTATCAAAATTAATGGCGGTTTGTATATCATGGGATATCCGGGAGATCAGTTTTGTTATGATATTGAGTTACCTGAACACAAAGTGTATCTTGATAACTACAAAATTGACTCGTACCCAATTACAAACAAACAATACATGAAATTTGTCGAAGACGGGGGTTATGATGATTTCAAATACTGGCTCTCTGATGGTTGGGACAAAATACAAAATGAAAAATGGAATGCTCCAATGTATTGGGAAAAGATTGATGGGCAATGGATGACATGTAACTTTTTGGGAAAACGAAAGATTAACCCGAATGACCCTGTATGTCATGTTAGTTATTACGAAGCAGCCGCGTATTGCAAATGGGCAAACAAAAGATTACCAACTGAGGCAGAATGGGAAAAAGCTGCTTGCTGGAATGAGAAGAAGCAGATAAAAACAATTTTTCCATGGGGTAATGAATCTCCAGATCCTCTACATGCAAATTTATTAGAATCGTACCTTTGGAATTGTTCTGAAATAGGTGCGTATCCCAATGGTAAAAGCCATTACGGATGTCATCAAATGATTGGAGATGTATGGGAATGGACATCAACAGAATTCTCTGGTTATCCTAAATTTAAGACAGGATTTTCTGAATACAATGACAAATGGTTTGCAAACCAAAAAGTGTTAAGGGGTGGTTCATTTGGTACACCATCAATTTCTATCCGCGGAAGTTATAGAAACTTTTTCAGATTAGATGAAAGGTGGCTCTTTTCAGGATTTAGATGCGCTGAATATACCTAATCGTTTTTTGAAAGCAAAACTAAACAAAAGTACCGCCTCTCATCAAACCATATATCTTTAATTCGAAAACCAGACATTGAAAATATTTCTTTGATTTTTGAAATCGTATATTTGTATGAATTTTCTGTATGAATTAATTCATCTTGCTTAATTGGCAATACCATTCCAGCCTTATGAATTTCCACTGTCTGGTTTTCTAAAGAACGTAAGTATATCTCAACTCTGTTTTTGTATTCGTTATAAAATGCGTGATGTGCAAATTTGTTTATGTTAAAATTACCATCTAACTCTGAATTAATTCTTGACAAAACATTAAGATTAAATTTTGCAGTAACACCCTGTGAATCATTATATGCATATTCTAACACTGTTTTATCCTTTACAAGATCCAAACCGATTAAAAATAAATCATTTTTCTTCATGGAAGAATTTACTTTTTGTAAAAATATTAGCCCATGCTCATAATCAAAGTTTCCAAAGCTAGAACCTAAAAATGCAATTAGGTTTTTCTTATTATCATAATTTTTTATAAATTCTAATCCACTTTCGTAATTATCAATTATACCGGTAATATGCAAATTTTCATAGTCATCAAGTAATATTGTAGAACTTTCTTTAAGTATCTTGGAAATATCGATGGGAAAATATTCAATATGTTTATGCAACCTTTCTAGAATAGAAAGTAGTATTCTAGTTTTTTTTGATGATCCACTTCCCAATTCAACTAACCTGAAATCTCCATTCAGATGTGATGGTAGTTTATCATATAGCTGTGTTAATATGCCAATTTCAGTTCTTGTTAGATAGTATTCTGGTAATTTACATATCTCTTCAAAAAGTTGGGAGCCTTTTTTATCATAGAAAAATTTTGGATGAATTGATTTTTGTTTTTGAGCTAAACTGGATGATAATTCCTGAGCAAATGTTTTCTGTAATTTATCTCTGGATGGTTCATAGTAACAAAGTCGTTTATCTACAACATATTTTGTGTATCCTCGTTTCCTTTGAATAGATTTTAGACTCATAAGATGCACCAAAATTTTAACCAAATAAAGTCTTTTTGTAATAATCTAGAATCATTTATTATTTCTTGATATACTAGTCAGCCAATAACAATTTGTTGGATGAAATTCTAAGAGTTGAGGGACTATCCAAACAGTTTTCCAAAAAAAATATGTTTAGTTCAAAAACATCTGTAGTGAAAGCAGTGGAAGATGTTTCATTTTCTCTGCATAATAACGAAGTACTTGTTATTGCCGGGGAATCAGGTTCAGGCAAAACAACAATAGCCAAATTAATTCTTGGAGCGATAACACCAGATTCTGGCAAGGTTATTTTTCAGGGGGAGGAGATTAAAGATGATTCAAAAAGTTTGATGAAGATTAGAATGCATTGCCAAATGGTACACCAAGATCCTTATGATTCGATTAACCCTAGAATGAAAGTTAAGGATATTGTTTCTGAACCACTAGAGATCCATAATATTGGTGATGGTTTAGAAAGAGAAAAGATCGTTTTGGATGCTCTCCGAGAAGTAAAACTTGAGCCGCCTGTAGAAATTGCAAACAAATATCCCCACATGCTTTCAGGTGGCCAAAGACAGCGAGTGGTTTTAGCAAGAGCATTAGTATTAAGACCAAAAATCATTATTGCTGACGAACCAGTTTCCATGCTGGACGTTTCGATACGTGCCGAGGTTCTTGATCTAATGAAAAATATCCAGAAAAAGAATAACATTTCGTTTATTTACATAACACATGACCTGGCAACTGCGAGATATTTTGGACAGAGAATAATAATTTTGTATCTTGGCAAGATTATGGAGTTTGGATCAATAGATCGAGTTTTACTGGAACCAAGGCATCCTTATACTCAAGCATTAATTGATGCAATATCTGAGCCGGATCCTGATAACTTGTACAAGGAAAAAACAATTCGGATTAATGATCCGCTTGACATAGACTTTTACTCTGGCTGTAGATTTCTTGCTAGATGTCCATATGCAATTAAAAAATGTAAGAATGTGCCAATGCTTGAAACTCGTGATGGAAGAAATGTTGCTTGCTTTGTGGATATAGGCTAGATGCTTGTACATTTAATTATAGATAAATTTCAAAGTGTCTGTAATTATGTCTGAAATAGATACGTATAGGATACAACAAATAGTTGACAATGGTAACGCAGTGCAAATCTCATTAGTTGAGGATGTGCAGACAGAACCACTTTCCCAGAAGCAATTGATCATAGAAAATGTATCTAAAAAATTAGACGAGGAAACAAAAAAGCAAGTTATGCCGCTTTTGGATGCTATACTTCAAGCACAGCCTACCATTAGAGTAAAAAGCTATGCTCAAACGAACATTTCAATCACAATGCCAAAAAATCGATATGAAAAGATGGGAAGACCACAAGTTGGCGATAAATTACAAGTAGATCTAAAAAAGATTTAGAGTTCTTTTTCTATTTCAGATAAATCAGATAGCGGTAATGAACAACTAAAATTTTTACAAACAAACACGTTTGTTTTATCATCATGAAATTTTTTTCCTGAAAAGAATGCGTGTTTTGATAGGAAATCCAAATTATTTTTATCTCTAACTATAACCATAATTGACTCTGGCAGGAATTTCTTTTGTAATGATGAAATAAGTTCAGAGTTCTTGTCATTAATTACAGTAATTTCTGTAGGCTTTTGATGATACAAATACAACACGTTAAGTAAATACCCAAATGCAAATGGATTTTCAGCTGCAGCTGTTGCCTGTGCTTCAATAATTTTTTTGGTGATTTCTAAAAATTGTTTATTTTGAGTGATATGATGAAGTCTGAGCAACACATACGCGGCAACTGAATTCCCAGATGGCATAGAAAGGTCATAATTGCTTTTTGGTCGTATAATCAATTTTTCATGGTTATCTGATGTGAAAAAAAATCCGTGTGTAGAATCATCCCAAAAATGTGTGATTAGATAATTAGATAGGTTAGTTGCAAATAACAAATACATTGGGTCTGAGGTGATTTCAAACATGTCTAGTGATGCGTTTGCCATATTGGTGTAATCATCTAGGTATCCGTTGAGTTTGGGTTCTCCATTTTTGAATGTTCTATGCAAGATATGATTTTTCTCAAAATTATTTTCAAAGAAGTCTAATGATTTTTTTGCAACGTCCAGATATTTTGAATTGCCAGTTATTCGGTAGCCTGACAGAAAAGCAGAAATCATCAGGCCGTTCCATGAGGTTATAACCTTATCATCTTTTCCAGGTTGTTCCCTTTTGTTTCTAACTTCAAGCAATTTGTCAGAACATTTTGAAATAATATTCTGTATTTCAGATTCATTCTTTCCAAATTTGAAACCTAATGAAGATGCATTGATGTTATTTGCAAGGATAGTCTTCCCTTCAAAGTTTCCACCGTCTGTTACATCATAATAAATACAAAATATTTCAGAATCTTCGCCTAAGATTTTTTCAACTTCCTGTTTTTTCCATACAAATGTTTGACCTTCTTCCCCATTGGTATCAGCATCCTGTGCGGAAAAAAATGTGCCATCGCTTGATGTCATTTCACGAATGACATAATCAAGGGTTTTTTTTACAACATTCTCAAAAAAAGGATCTTTGGTAATTTGATAAGCCTCAGAATAAACTATGGGTAGCAGTGCATTATCATATAGCATTTTTTCAAAATGTGGGACAAGCCATCTTGCATCAGTGGAATAACGATGAAAACCTCCACCAATCTGATCAAAAATTCCACCCTTTGCCATTTTTTTCAAAGTTAACAATGCAAATTTTTCAAACTTGGATATTCCAGAAAGTTTTGAGTATCTGAACATGAATGATAAATTAGATGCGTTTGGAAATTTTGGTGCTTGACCAAATCCACCGTATGTAGTATCAGCAATTTGTAAAAGATTAATCGCTGCCTCATCAAGTACTGACTTGTCAATTTTAGAAGGTGTGGGAAATTGTTTTAGCTTGTCTAGATTTTGCATAAAGTTATCAGCTGCCTTTTCAATGTCTTTTGGTTTTTCCTTCCATGATTGTGCTAACTGCCTGCATAAACTTCCAAAACCAGGTCTTCCATACGAGTCGATGGAAGGAAAATATGTACCGACATAAAATGGTCTTTGTTCAGGAGTAAGAAATACACTTAACGGCCAGCCACCCTGCCCTGTAGACATTTGACAAACCTTTTGATAAATATCGTCTAGATCAGGGCGTTCCTCTCTGTCTACTTTGATGTTAACAAAATTCTCATTCATGATTTTTGCGATTTCATTATCTTCAAATGATTCATGTGCCATAACATGACACCAATGGCATGAGCTGTATCCTACACTTAGAAAGATTGGCTTGTTTTCTTTTTTTGCTCTACCAAGTGCTTCCTCATTCCATGCATACCAATGAACAGGATTTTTGGCATGCTGTAATAGATATGGACTGGTTTCGTTGCCTAGTTTGTTTTCGCTCATTAAACTTTATGATCAAATAAGCTATTTGTATTAAGCTTACACACGCATACAAGCTATTACACATACATACATCTTACATATTACAGGATTCATTCTAAAACATGGGTCCAGTTGTATTCGTAATCATAATAGGAATGTTAGGCTTACTTACAGCTTTCATACTTCATGTAGTGACTTAGATTAGGTTAATTGTATCAATCTTATACAGACATACGTATTACATAGATTCTTTTGAAGATAGGATATGGTCAAATGCACATTGTGTAATGAAGAATTTGAAACAGATGAATTATTACAAAAACATATGAGGATATGCATCTTCTGCATCGATCAAAAAAATATAGAAAAATGACACTAACAGATAAGGAAAAAATCTTACAAGAAGAAGTTTTCAAATCTGACTAAAAACTATGATAGAAACAATAGCAATTACAATCGGTACAACATAATATTTACGAATTGGGTTAGTTTTATCCATGTATGACTAAAACCAGTCATGCCTATATGATTAGTCATACTCGTCTAAACAATACGGTGGATATGTATAATGTGATATTTCATACTAGATATGAAATACATGTGTAAAAGTTGTAAAACGACTTGTAGCAATATTATACAACATCTTAAGAAAGTACATGGTTTTTCAGAATCTTACATAAAAAATTCACTCATAACAAACACAAACAGCTACAAAAATTCTTTTGAGGAAATAAAATAAGATAAATGAGTTTTCAGCAGATCAAAAAAGATTATGTAGGCGCTTTACCTAGCAGGATTTAGAATGGGAAATAAAGGTAATACAAAAAGACATTATTGTAATAAATGTGGATTGAAAAATAACAAATGCAAATGTGAGGAATTGAAATGACAGAGAAACCTAAAGATGTTGAAAAATATTTTGAAAACTCAAAATGTAAAATGTGTGGAGTTGTAGTCCAACCACATTTTCAGGGCAATACCAAACTCCCAAAAGAAGAACATTTGGCTAAAGAGCATAGTGATTTAGAATGAACGATAAGGAAAAAATCTCAGAATCGTAAACTGAGTTATATCTCGTATAAACAAGTAGGTTAATTGTATCTAATCTGATTATTTCCAGATAGCCGCATCGTCACGTTTGTAAATTTCCACGTTAATATCTGTAAGGAGTTTCTTCTTCCATTTACCTGCCTTTTTTTCATGACTGTAATCCTTCTTTTCCAGCAGCTCTTGTAGCCGTATAAGCTGTTCAAGGCTGAAATTTTTTAACTTGTTTTTTTCAACCTCGCTCAGAAGCTTTACTCTTTCTTTATCCTCGTCAGTAAGTCGGTAATCCATTAAAGAAAATAGTTTTAGGCCGATTTTAATTCTTATGTTTGCAAAAATTTAAGAATGAATATCAAAATTGAACACCATGCCTGAAAAGATGCGCGCAATGGTTCTTTCAAAACTTGGCCCTGTGGAATCAAACCCGTTAAAGCTTACTGAAATTGATAGGCATGAAATTGCAAACCCAAAAGAAGTTCTGGTAAAGATTGAGGCATGCGGTGTATGTCATTCACAACTGCATTCGATAGAGGGAGACTGGAAAGATATTGGAATACCACCTACGTTACCAACAGTTCCAGGACATGAAGTGGTTGGAAAAATAGTAGAGATTGGAAGTAACGTTACAAAATTCAAAGTGGGTGAAAGAGTAGGAATAACTCCTTTACTTGGTTCTTGCTTAGATTGTCAATACTGTAATGATGGTAAGGAATATCTTTGTGAAAAAATGGATGTGACTGGAGAATCTCTAAAGGGTGGATATACAGAATACATCACTGTGTCAGAGGATTTTGCGACCAAAGTTCCTGATACGATGAAGTCTGAATATGCAGCACCACTATTTTGTGCTGGTATAACAGCTTACAAAGCAGTAAAGGCTGCAGAGCCTAAAAAGAATAAAAAAATTGCAGTTTTTGGCGTAGGAGGAGTTGGACATATGGCAATACAGTTTGCTAAAATTGAAGGGTGTGAGGTTAGCGGAGTTTCAAGAAAAGAAAAACATCTTGAAGTAGCAAAAAAACTTGGAGCTGACAATGTATTTGTCTATTCGTCTAATCAAAAACAGTTTCTGCAAGATGTAAATGAAGAATATGGATTGTTTGATGCGGCTATTGTTTTCGCACCAGTTGAACAAGTGACAGATACTGCAATCAAATCAATCAAAAAGGGAGGAATTGTAGTTGTTGCTACAGTTGGTAATATTCCTAATTTTTTGGCATTTGAAGAAAAAACGGTTAGAGGGACTTTGATAGGTTCACGAAAAGATATGGAAGATGTAATTAAAATTTCAGATGAACATAAGCTGAAAGTGGTGACAGAATCTTTTCCATTAGAGCAGGCAAATGAAGTTCTGGCGAAACTTAAAAATTCGGAAATAGATGCACGTGCAGTTCTTATTCCTTAAAATACCTGTTTCAAATCATAAATTCATGAATTGCGTAAGATGTCATCATACTGATGAGGCTCATGAAACAGATGACAATGATTCCCTTCTAAAACGTGGCAAATGCATGATACCATCTTGTGGATGCACGCAGTATTCTGACGCAATAAAAAAAATCGATGAGGACCTGTTGTAAAAATAGTTCATATATGAAGCGGCTAAATACATTCTATGAAAAAGCATATTCCACTTGATAGCACCATAAAGGATCTTGATGATACGATGTCAAGGGTTAATGGTCTTGAAGTTTCATCTACTGATGAATACCAAAAGGCAATGGTTAGCGTACTCAAGACACTTGTCCAGGGAGAGATAAACCTGTTTAAGGAATTTGAGCATCTAAAAAAGGCAATAGATCTTGTTACTCTGGAAATGTTTAAAATAAAAAGTAAAAATTAGTCTTGCTCTGGTTCTGGCTCAGGTTCTGGCTCAATTGTTTGGGCTGTAGTGGTTAGTGTATTTTGAGAATCCTCATTAACTTCGTTACAAACTGGCTTGTATCTGGTAATTATCTTCTTTACCAACTGGTTTCGCTCAGGCTGACTAGATTCCCACATTGGATAAATTGAAAGATAAAGATTTTCTTCCTTGCCAGCATATGACATCCAGCACTTGAACTGATCATTTTTTTTGAAAAAATTCTCTGCTTCAGTTTTGTCTGACTCGGCAACATGAATCATGTTAAAAACATCTTTATTCTTAGAGAAAATTATGTATACCACTCTATCCATTGGTGGACCCCATTCTGACAATTTGATTGGTCCCAAGAATTCATACTGGAGAATCTGAATAGACAATTACATCTTGTGAGAAGTTCCGCCTTTTTTCTTTTTCCACTAATGTTTGAAGTTTTGGCTTGATCTCCTTAAGGATTAAATGCTACCGATTAAGATTCAAAGATCGTATGAAAGAGCCTCATCATCGAAGAAAAGTTGGAATAGGTATGATAATGGTTGCTGCGTCATTGGCAATGATAGGAATACTTCAGCTGGCCATAGGTCCAGATGTTCTTTTTGGAGATACCATTCAAAGACAGCAAGTTGCGGTTTTTGATGATTGTCAGGCTAATGGTTTTCAAGAACCACAATGTGCAAAGTGGTTAGATCAAATACAGTTACAGGAATGTAGGGAAAATAAGGATGTAGAAAGCGATGAATGTCGGAAATACAGAACGTGGGTAATAGCGGATCAGGAATTGGAAGAAATATTGAAGAACGCTCAGAATGAAGAATGATTAGATTATAGATAACCGTTTGAATAATCATCCCACATGTTTTGTTTCGTGGTTAGCTTATTCATCTCATAAAAGGCTCCAGAGATAATGCCAGCATAGAAAAATGTGTAAAGAAATACCTGTGAATGACTTGGATCAGTCTGTGTGAGGCTAACTGAAACCATTGAGAAGAAAACAAATGTTCCAACAAATGAAATAATTTTGCCTAAATAACCACTTCCCAATCCTACGATTTTTCGAGTAGCTGCAGCCATCAAAACTATACTTGACACAATCATGAAAGTTACTCCACCGTTGTATGTGATCAATTGTGTTGCCCAATCAATTATGCCAACATCAAAAATACTACCGTCTGGTATCATACTGCCACCATGTAATGCAAAATTTACCGAGCAGAATAAACCACCAATAACAAAAAAGAACAGAAACATCTTGATAATTCCACGCTTGATAGGACTTCTAGACTCTGAGGGTTTCATTACACGCTCAGTAATCTTCAATCCGTAAAGAAATCCCACAATGAATGTTGGTATGAACATGATTGGCACTATCATGGGAGCTTCTGTAGTGACACCTTCAATCATCGGCTGGAATACAACGAACAGAGTTAGGGCAGATATAGCAGCTATAGAGAAAATAATAAAAGTAGAATAGCGAACAAATATCGAATCAGACTCATCTGTTGCTAACCAATTTGACATGCGAAATACTAGGAAAATATGGATTAAACACGAAGCAAAAAAATCATTTAGTTAATTGATCAATTCTGTTTACCTAAAGCTCAAAACCCTGAAGTTAGTGGATTTTCAGGCTTGATTATCTCACGAAGGACGATTGTTGCAAATGACCCCCTAGAAAGCGAAAATGAAACAATGTTGTCTTTTACTTCATAGTCGTCACACTTTATGGAAGAGTTTCTAAACCCGCCCTCACTGCTTATTTCTTGTATTTCCTTAGAAAAAAAATCCTTATGCGTGATACCTTCATCGCGTAAAATTTTTTCAATGTAATAATGGAAACGCGTTTTTTTGTAATACGAGTATCCAACAAAAGGAATGGATAATCTCTGTGAAGGATCATTTTCAAATTTTCCTAACTCATTATTTTTATTGTAACAGACATCATCAGATTGCGGAAAAAATAATTCTTCGCCAGCATCTAAAGACATACTCAGTGTTTGATTAAAAATATACGACTGGTATGCCTGAACAAAAAATCGTCTAATTGATAATGGTAAAGCACGCAAGGCCTTAACTGGATCACCATGTTCTATCATTTCCTTTAATGCAATTTTTTCAAGATCCATGCCTTTTGGTAGTATTTGTAGAGCTTCAGGATATTTTGATTTATCATCCATTAATTCTCGTAATTTAGTATTTTCAGCCTTATCATATTCAGAAGTAAAAGAAAGCAAAAGATCAACCGCACCTGCAAAGTCTTTTTGTATCAACGATCTTCCAATGCGATGAGTTACAGGTCTGCGCGAACCAAATCGCTGATAACCATAAAAATTTAAAATTTTATCAAATTCGTTGAACTTTGCTAATTCGTTTGACGCACCATCGATCTTTATCCGAAAATGATTACCGACCATTTCTTTTTTTGATAACACTTTATCTGTAAACCCAACTTTTTTTAGACTGTATTTTGATTCGTTGATTTCAGAGTGTTGATTAGTTTTGTATGTAGTAAATACAAACTGTTCTGTTACTGCAGAAGCATCCTTGAGACCAAGAGATTTTAGTCGAATACCATGCTTTCTAAAAATTTCAGCTAATGCATGATAAGTATCGATTCCATTTTTTTCTAATTTGTATACAGCGAAACCAGATTCTGAACAAATCCTAGAACTAGACTTTTCTGTTATTAATTCTGAAACGTTGAAATCGTCTTTTTGGTTTCGTATTGTTCCCCCACAGCCAGAAAAATCTGTTGTGTATGCTAATATTCCAATCTCAGAATCAATTTTTGGGATCACATTACTGTCACTGTGATAAACTGAGAAACAGCAATGTCGTCAGTGTATGCGCCGAGAAGAACCTTATGTATGCCTGATAATGCATGTTTACTTGCCATGATTTCTACTGAGATAGTTGTTTTGTCAGAAAGTGAAAAATTATTTTCATGTGTGATGATTATGTCTGAAAATGTGGATGTTGATGAAGAGTTTACACTAGCGTCATACATGTGAGCACTTCCGGTTTTGGTGACTTCAAGTGTGATCTGAGTAGTCTGCCCTTTCTCCAAAGTAATCTTATCCTTATCAATGGCGATGGAAAAAGGAAGTGGAATTGATGTATCCACAACGCCAATGTTGTTCTCAACCCATTCAGTAAACCAAATTTTTTCGCCAGCAACCGCAAAGTCAAAAACCTGAGCAACTCCACAATACTCAATTCCTTCACAGTCAGCCCAGTTTGGGTTTCTTGAAGGAACCGTGTATTCTACCAATGTTTCAGAGGATGGATTAAACACACCAATTCTGTTTGCGTTATGCTCATTCATAATGAGATTACCGTCAGAATGTTCAATCCAGTATGGTCTTGACACTGGATTTTTTATGAAACCTGATGCATTGCCATAGGAATCAATCGTTGGTATAGACGTAACATATTTTGTAAATTCTTCAGTTTTAGGATCAAAGCTGAAAAAGTAATTGCTTGATGTATCAGCTAACCAAATCTTCTGATCTGGTCCAACTGCAACGCCATTTGGAGTAGTAAGCCCTGCTGGAAAATTGTACCACTCAACAAAATCTTGAAGAAGAAGACCTTGAGTTACTTCACCCTGTGATGATTGAAACTCGTATCCGGGATAATCAAACTTTACCAGAATGCCCTGCCCACTTGGAATCCAGTTTGTATACCAAACATTTTTGTCTGAATCAATTGCAAAGTCGCTAGTTACAGCATCCTCCATGACAGAAGGAATTGCATAGTGCAGTAATCCTTGCTCATCTTGTGCATAATCTAAAAATGAAAGCCTGCCACCAGTAAAATCATTAATTATAATTTTTGAACCTTCAATAACTAATTTTTGTGGAAGTGACGATTTACCTTCGTCAGTTTGTGAGTAAGAAATTCTATCATATGATTCATCATCTATCGAGAATTTCCATATTGCGTCTGTTGCCTCATCAGTAAACCATACGCTGCCATCAGGAAAATAATCTATTCCCCATATCATAGAACGCAATTTTTTTGGCTCTACGTTATTTTCAATAGCGTTTACAACGAATATTTTTTCTACATTTGCCCATACTGAGTTGTCATATTCAGTAAACGTCTCTGTTAGAGGATCAAATTTTGCAACCTTTCCAGTGTTTGTTTGTGCAAACCACACTATACCATTATGATCTACTGTAATTGCAAGAGGTTGTGTGCATGCGGTGGGTATTTTGTATTCTTTCACATGTTCGTTTGACCCTGCTAGTTCGTTTGCAGAACAAAACTGTGATAATTCATTACCACTATATCCAAGTTCCAGACCCAGGGCATCCAGATCAAAAGCATCTAATTCTTCTGCAGTCATCTCATCAAAATCACTAGAATCATCAAACCATTGTGCAGGGTTTACCGCTAGTGTAATTGCAGAACTTAGCATAATACCCGCAACAACTGCAAAGAAGAGAATTCCTTTTTTTCTTGTTTTCACAGTAAAAATTCTAAACTGCCATGTTATATCTGATTGCCATCGATATGAAAATATTATAAAAGTTTTAAATCGCCAGTAATCTTATCGATTTTTTCTTCAGGTGCAGGGCCAATGGATATACACGTTGTTGTTCCGGAAGCAATCTGTGTGTGACCTGCATCAGTTACCTCAGACCAAGGTACATCAAATTCAATTGCATCTTGTTTTACCTGCTCAAGTTCTTTTAGATTTGCAACTTTTAGTACAATTTTTTCTTGTCCTGTCCACCACACTGAGAACCATTCAGGATTAGATTTTCTAACATGCTCCGCTCCCAATACGCACGCATGACCAACTTGGGCAGCAATCTTTCCTTTTCCCATATCGAGATCAGTTCTTACTACAATAACCTGTTTTATTGCCATATACATACAAAAACTCTGCATTATGAAAAACTTTGCAATTTATTCGAAACATAATTGTATTAATGTGCATTTTGAGTCTTTATGGAAGAATATGACGTAGTGGTTGCGGGTGGTAGTATTTCTGGGCTAATGTCAGCCAGGGAGATAGCAAAAAAAGGATATTCTGTTTTGGTTATAGAAGAAGGATTTGAGGTTGGAACTCCTGATCACTGTGGTGGTTTGGTAAGCAAATCAGCATTAAATGACATGGGAATAGAACCAACACAAAAAACGTTTGATTCTATGATTAATTCTGCTCTAATTTATTCGCCAAGTGGAAAACACATCGAAATAAATTCAAAAAAACAGGAAGTTGTTGTAGTTAACAGGAGAGAACTTGACAAACAAGTAGCACTACAGGCTCAACAATCTGGCGCTGAGATTAGGGTTAAGACAAGCTTTAAAGAAAAAACTAAGCGTGGTGTTAGAACATCAATTGATGAGATTGGTTGTAAGATTCTCGTTGACTGTAGAGGAGTTGCTGCTTTAGTAAATGATCAAAGAGATGGAATTTTACTATCTGCGCAATACGAGGTTTATGCAGATTGGATAACAGATGGCAAAGTTGAAGTGTATTTTGATCAGATAAAATACCCAGGTTTTTTTGCTTGGATAATTCCATCCGGAAAGGGAGTAGGTAAAGTGGGCGTTGCTGGAAGAGAGATTAATGTATCCAATATGATGGAGGAGTTCCTAAGAAACAAAGGAAGGTATTCAACTATAAGAAAAATTTTTGCGCCAATATGGATTAAAGGCCCAATCAAGAATTTTGTTTCTGGAGATGTAGTAATAGCGGGTGATGCAGCGGGGCAATCAAAACCAACTACTGCAGGAGGAATTTATTCTTGTGGAATGGGTGGAATTTTAGCAGGAAATGCGATTACAAAATATTTGGAAACAAACAAGTATTCTCAGCTTCAGCAATACCAAAAATTTTGGCATGATAAATTTGGTAAAGAATTTAAAAAACAGCGTCTAGCTAGAAAACTTCTTGAGAAAGTTGATAACAAAACAGTTGACATGATTTTTGATACAATAACGCCGGAGATCACATCTGAAATTTCAAACAAAGATGATTTTGACTTTCATGCAACATCCATTGTAAAATTGCTTGGTATGCGTAAGTCTCTAAGTGCTGCTCAAAATATCATGAGCGCAGAAATCAAACGTCTGCTAACGAATTATTCACATACAAAGTCGAGCAAGGTATAAATTCAATTAATAGACAGCGATTTGTGTATGTCAACAAATCTTGAATTACCTGTATGTAGTTGTTGTCACCGCCATATTATGCCTAATGATAAATGTGTAAAATTTGATTGTCCGAACTGTGATAATGGTGATCTTATTTGGCGATGTGAAAGTTGTAGAATAGCAGTAAGAAATTATACATGCTCATCCTGTAACTTTCAAGGACCTTAGAAATTGGCGCAATTATTATTGATCACAAAAATTCTTCCAACTGGGATAGAAGTTGATTTGAACGAATTAGCACAGACTATCAAAGGATCGTTAAAAGATGGCATTCAACTTAAAAATCACCAATTGGAACCACTTGCTTTTGGTTTACATTTTATCAAAGCAGAATTTGTTTTGGATGATAAGGAAGGTCAGATGGATTCACTAGAGAATGCAGTAAAGGATGTAAAAGGAGTTAGTGAATTTGAAGTTCTGAACATGAGTAGAATGTCAGTTGATATGAAATAGGTGATTTCTTGGCGAATGAAAAAAATCTATTGCAAATGAGAGTGGAAGAATCTAAGCAAAGAGATGTTGGAAAAAGAAGAGCCAGAATAGGTCATAATGCTATGGATTATCTGCATGCTGCACCTGGTGACATTATTGAACTAAAGGGAAGTAAAACAAGCTGTGCTATAGTATGGCCATCTGATGAGGATGAAAAAAACCCGGATTCTATTCGATTAGACGGACAAACTAGAAAAAACATTGGAACAGCGCTTGGTGATATAGTTTATGTGAAAAAGGTTAAGGTAAAAACTGCCAAGACAGTGAAACTTATACCAATTAATGAAGTAGTTACTATAGACAAAGAGTTTACTGACTTTGTTAAAAATAGATTGAAAGGACTGCCGTTGAGCATAGGCGATGAGATTTCAGTAATGATCTTGGGAAACTCGATGGAGTTCAAGATTAGCAATACAGCACCAAAGGGAATTGTTAAGATTGAGCGTTCTTCCGTTCTAAAAATACTTTCTGAAACGGCAACTGACAAGAGAACTCGTATCACATATGAGGAAATAGGTGGATTGGGAGATACGATTAAGGCTATGCGAGAAATTGTCGAATTGCCATTGAGACATCCAGAACTTTTCAGTAGGTTAGGAGTTGAGCCTCATAGCGGTGTATTACTTTATGGAGCACCTGGTTGTGGAAAGACACTTCTTGCTAGAGTTATTGCGAGCGAATCAGATGCTAACATGTATTTAATTAATGGACCTGAGATTATGAACAAATACTATGGGGAAACAGAAGCAAAGCTTAGAGATATATTCAAAGAAGCAAAAGATAACTCGCCTAGTATTATATTCATCGATGAGATTGATGCGATTGCGCCAAAACGAGAAGATGTTTATGGTGATGTTGAAAAACGAGTAGTAGCGCAACTTTTAGCACTGATGGATGGATTAACTGAAAGGGGTAATGTCATTGTACTTGGCGCATCAAACCGTCCTGATAGTTTAGACCCTGCATTACGAAGACCTGGAAGATTTGATAGAGAGTTGGAAATTTCTGTTCCTAATGCAGATGGAAGATTGGAAATTTTGCAAATACATACACGTGGAATGCCTCTTGCGGCAGATATTGATTTGAAAAACTTTGCAAGTGATCTTCATGGATATACCGGCGCAGATATCAAATCGTTGTGTAGAGAAAGTGCCATCAAGGCGATACGACGTTATCTACCAGAAATTGATCTTGAAAACGAGCGTATACCATCAAAGATATTACAATCAATGGAAATAAAATTGCGTGACTTTTACGATGCAACATTAGAAGTAATTCCAACAGCTATGCGACAGTTTTATGTTGAACGTGCAAAAGTTTGGTGGAATGATGTAGGTGGATTAAACGATGAGAAAAAGATATTGGAAGATAACATGGTTGCAGCTATCAACACACCTAATAAATTTAGAAAGATGGGTGTCAAACCACCTAAAGGTGTATTACTTTATGGACCACCGGGTTGTGGAAAGACGCTTCTTGCTAGAGCATTAGCGGCTGAATGTGGTGCAAATATGATTCTTGTTAGAGGACCGGAGATATTGTCAAAATGGGTTGGTGAATCTGAAAAGGCAATCAGAGAAATTTTCCGTAAAGCAAAAGCGGCTGCACCATGTGTTGTTATTTTTGATGAGCTTGATTCACTTGCAAAATCTAAAATTAAAGATGAAAATAATCATGGGGAAACAGTGCTTAGCCAAATGTTAACTGAAATGGAAGATAGTGGAACATCTAACATAGTAGTAGTTGGGATTACAAACAGACCTGACTTAATTGACAACTCAATGCTACGTAATGGCAGACTTGACGTTGTTTTATTTGTTCAGCCGCCAGATGAAAAAAGCAGGTTAGAGATAATTAAAATATTAACAGATGGTATGCCGCTTGCAAACAATATTAACTTGAATGAGATTGCAGTATCTACACAAAACTATACTGGAGCTGATTTGGCATCACTATGTAGAGAGGCAGCTGTTAATGCAATGCAAAGAGATTCTCTAAATATAAGCAGTAATGATTTCGCATTGGGATTAAAGAGGGTTAGACCATCAATCACTAAAGAAATTGACAAGTGGTACAGTGACATCAAGTCCGAAGTTTCAAATATAATTCCAAAGTCTTCTGGTGATACATTTTACAGATAAAATTGACTGTAAAATACAAGAATATAGTAATTGACAAAATTAAGGAATTAGGTTCTATAACTGATAAAACGCTTGCTAAGAAGCTAATAAAAGATGGTTATCATCTATCAGACGATCTTTTTAATAAAATATTACTTGATATGGAAATAATGGGATTGATAAATGTAAACTGGCTTACTAAGGACACACGTAGAATAGCGATTGTTTCCAAACAAGAAGAAGAGGATGACGTTGAAATGCAGAACGAAAAAACATTAGAAAAAGACTATGAAAATAGTTTTCCTGAATCTAATAATGGTGTTTAACTAGAATCTAAAATGAAAAGCTGCATCTAGTGCAATTCCTACAAAGATGATAGTGAGATAAGGGGCAGTTACTTTGTATGCCTTCCATGCAAAATCTGACGTTGGTGTCTTTGTTAGCTTGTAATGATATGCTAACATAAGGCCACCTGCGATAGATGCGATTATGGTATAAACAATACCCATGCCAAATGCATACAACATCAATGAATACGGTAAAAGTATAATCGTATTAGCAAGGATGTATTTTGATGTTCTTTCCATACCAATCAACACAGGTAGCATTGGAACTTTCGCTTCCGCATAATCATCACGTATTTTCATTGCAAGGCACCAAAAGTGCGATGGCGTCCATACAAAAACTAAAAATCCTATTAAAAATCCTAAAATATCCATTGAACCAGTAGCGGCAGACCATCCAGCCATGGATGCTGCACTTCCTGCAAATCCACCAATTACAATGTTTGAGGGATTCAGACGTTTAAGCCACACTGTATAAATTATAACATAAAAGAAAATTCCTAAGGCTACAAAGAAGGCACATAGATAATTTATTGCTAGGGCTGCATAAATAACAGAAACTATGCTAACACCAAGTCCATAAACGAGAATTGTTGTATCCTTACTTCTGCCTGATGGTATTGGTCTGTTACTTGTCCGCTTCATTTTCGAATCTATATCCTTATCATAAAAGTGGTTGAGTGCACTTGAGCCAGCTGAAGCAAGCGATCCTGCAACTATAATATGTAAAATTTCTAAATAGCCTATATCAGGACCTACAAATTTGCTTCCAGCATACATAGATGTAACAGCAGTTATAACAAGCAGAATTATTATTCTGGGCTTTGAAACCTCGAATATCTCTTTTAATCCCAACTATTGTTGGCATTAGGATATATGATTTAATTTATTCGAATCGATCTATCTGCTGCAAAACGATTAATTATCTAGTATTTCTCACCAAGCTTGAATGAGTAATTGGGACCTAGTTATGCCCGGTGGTGGGCTTACTGCAATTGGATTGGCTGGGATAGTTATATCCTATTCAGGAATAGCCCATACCTTCGTTGATGGATTACACGCACTTACGGGCTTGTTATTTTTCTTCGGGTTGATCTTCATGGGTGCTGGAATTCTAGATGGTGGAGTATCAACATCAAACAGAACAAAAGCTACAGTTTTGGTTGTTATAGCCATAATTCTGGGATTTGGCGCTGCGGCATTCATAGGCAACGAAAGTACTACGCTGCCAACAGTTGCAGGACTCTTAATCATGGTTACAATTCCAGGCATTGTTATAGCATACATGGCTATGAAGATGCCACAATATGTCAAACCTGTTGGTTTAATCTTCATATTTGCAATTGGTTTAGGCATTACAGTATTTGTTGGCTTTGGTGTATATGGTCCCACTGGATATTTGCTTCCAGAAGTGGTTGAGGAATCTCTCGAGGAGATTGTTCAAGAGGTTCCTATGAGTAAAATTTTTGCTATCTCAATATTAGCAGGATCTGCGGAGCAAGGAAACCCAGATTATGATCCAGATACTAGTACTATCTCACAGGGCTTTGTAATTGAATGGACAAATAATGATCAAGTGATGCATACTGTAACTAGTTCGCTGGACTTTGGAGAAACTTTTGATTCTGGGTTGCTTAACGCTGGTGAAAGATTCCTACTTGATTCAGGTAAATTGAATATTGGTTCTTACGAGTACATGTGCATAGTTCATCCTTGGATGGTTGCAAGCATTGTAATAGAAGAACCTGTTGAATGAACAAGTTGAAATGTATAGTTTTAACGCAAAAAGAAAAAGATGATCTTGTTGCCCACGCTATAGAGCAACAACCTAGTGAATCATGTGCTATGCTACTTGGAAAAAAAGTTGGTGATGACTGGAATGTTAAAGAAGTTTTCCTCACACAAAACGTAGAAAACTCACAAACAAACTTTACAATCTCACCTGAAGAACTCTTAAAAGGATATAAGATTGCAGAAAAAATGCAGTTAGAACTAGTTGGTGTATTTCATTCTCATCCTAATTCGGATGCAATTCCTTCAAGTACAGATAAAAAGTTCATGCAAAATAATCCAGTTCCTTGGATTATATTTTCAGGCGTAAATAACAACCTTAAGGCATACTTGCTAGATTCTAGTATAATAGAAATCCAAATAAAAATAGATTAACTATTTTTCCTGAAAGAAATTTTTGTTCCATCTGTAAAGTTTTCAAGAATGGATTTATCCGGATCAGTTATTTTCCCTACGATATTAACAGGCGAATATGGTTTAATCTCCCCTTTTTTACCAATTGGTGTAGGACCAAAAAATAGGCATATCGCTTTTCCACTTGGCCAATAAGCAACATCGTTAAGATCAACTAAGGATTTTGCATTTTCTTCAGATTGAGAAATAGGGGATTCGTCAGTATAGATCTCTTCTCCCCAGACATGTGCATTAACTGAGAATGGCAATGAATCAAGAATGCTCTTACAAGTATTAGGTGAAAAAGTATCATTCAATTCTATGGTTATATTTTCTAATTCTGGAATGCTAACAAGTATTTTTTTTTTCATGAGGTTAATTGTTTAGATTAAATACTCCCTAATTTTATGCATTATTATGGCAATGGATATACATGTCTACGATACTTATGTTAAAGCCAAAGATGGTCATACTATGCACTTTGATGTTATAACAAATGTACAGGATCATGACAAAGCAATTGAATTTGCGAAACAGTGGCTAACAACAGTTGGTGAAGATGGAGCAACGGTGACAGGAGAAGAATGCAAATTTTGTCACACACAAGGATCTTCAGAACCAGTCGAAAACGAAATCAAAGAAAAGGGATTCTTCATTCAAAAAATGGAAGGATGCCCATAAATTATTTTTTTAAAATTGATGTTTACAGTGCTATTATAGCTACAAATACGGAAACAAAAACTATTGATACTGTACTTAGTAATTTTATGACAGTGTTTAGTGCAGGTCCAGCTGTGTCTTTGTAAGGATCTCCAATAATATCACCAACTATTGCAACTTTGTGTTCTTCAGTTCCTTTTTCTCCCTTCATTTCTATGAGTTTTTTAGCATTATCCCAAGCCCCTCCAGTATTTACCATATGATAAGCAAGACATATGCCAGTAACTACTGCGCCCAATAACAAACCAGCCACTGCAGTAGGTCCTAGTAAAATTCCAAGAACTATAGGAGCCGCAACAGCAATGCTTGCAGTTTTCCAAAGTTCTTTAATTGATGCAACAGTTGCTATATCTACACACTTGGCATAATCTGGTTTTGACTTGCCAGTAAGTATTCCAGGATCTCTCTTGAATTGACCTCTTATTTCGTCAATAAGCGTGAAAGCAGCACGTGAAACACCAGAGATTAATTGGCCTGTGATAATGAAAGGAATTAGACCGCCAACCAATAGACCTACAATAACTGCAGGATTTGTTAATGAATAATCAAATGTAGTGTGAAAAAATTCTGCTGCTTCGTATTGGAAAGCCTGAATCATAGCTAAAGCAGCAAGTCCTGCACTAGCAATTGCAAATCCTTTAGTTATTGCCTTTGTTGTGTTTCCTACGGCATCAATTTGATCAGTAATTTTACGGTTTTTTTCTCCCATACCAGTCATTTCTACAATTCCACCTGCATTATCAGCAATGGGACCAAAAGCATCAATACTTAACACAATTCCTGCAAGACTTAGCATTGACATTGCAGTAAGCGATGTTCCAAATATTCCGTACAAAAGTGCTTGAGATGGATCCGGTGCAAATGAAGAGGCCAATGAAAATGATACAATAATTGCAACTACCAATGCAATCATGAAAGGACCTGTAGAACGCATGCCATGTATGATACCCATTAGAGTCAATGAGGCATAGCCCCACTTTGCCGACTCGGCAATTTCCTTGACAGGTTTGGATTTGGAATTTGTGAAACTATCAGTAATTTTTTGTATTACAGGTACAAGAATCACACCAACTACAGTAGTGCCAAATAACGCATATGTTAGGTCTGATAATCCAAGAAATAGATAAGCAAAGACAAAGTTTAGGACGATTGCAATTGCTGCTGAAACGTAAAAAGATATGTTGAGAGGTTTCATAACGTCAGTGACATTTCTGGAGGTTATAGTGGCTGCACCTATTATAGAAGCAATTATTCCTGATGCACCAACTAGAATCGGATAAAGTACAATTTCAGGAAATCCAATAAGAGCTGCAATCAGCAAAGATGCTAACATAGTAACTATGTAGGACTCGTAAACATCTGAGCCCATACCTGCTGCATCACCAACATTATCACCAACATTGTCTGCAATGGTAGCAGGATTTCGTGGGTCATCCTCTGGAATATTTGCTTCAACTTTTCCAACTAAATCTGCAGCCATATCTGCCGCCTTAGTGAAAATGCCACCGCCAACTCTAATGAATAATGCGATTAGACTTGCTCCAATTCCTACGCCAGCTATCGTAATTGGATCAGGATATACCATATAGAGTACTGCCATAGCAACTAAAGCCATTGCTGGAATTGTAAGACCGACAGTCGCACCACCTCTGAATGCTAATGCAAAAGTTTTGCCCAGTCCACTATCAGTAGAATTCGCAGCTCTGACTGCTGCCTTTACAGTAATTTTTAATGAAATTATTCCAGCAACTGCTGAAAGTGCTGCACCAACAGCAAATGCTATTCCGTTAGAGGAACCTATGAAGAAGCCAATAATGACTGCTAAGCCTATGGCTACTGGAATGATTATTTTCATTTCCCTCTTGATAAATGCTGAAGCACCTTCCTTCACAGCATTTGAAATTTCTAGCATCTCCTTGGTTCCAGGGTTTTGTTTAGAAACCCAAGCAGCGAAACCAGCTGCTACAGCAAAAGAAGCTATTGCTGCCACAATTGGTAGCAGTTCAGAAATTTCCATGTTATACTTGCAATGCCTATATGTTGTAAATATAAATCATCAAGCAAAAATCTTTAGTTAATTCATTTTCTTTTTTGATATGGTGGAAAATTCTTCCCTCGTAAGCCTTGTCTAACAAGTTTGCTAAACCTCTTTCCATGGCTTAGGTATGGAAATCTTTGGTGGATCAATTCATGCACGATCGTGTTCTCTAGATCCTTCTCATCAGAAATTTTCCTTATATTTAGGAATATGAGGCTCTGCCTGTTGTATGAGAGACCTAAATATTTGTAGGCTGAAGTACGCGCACCCTCTGTCATCTCCCTTGGCATATCAAGAACCTCACGCGTAGTGAGAAGTACTTTGGGTTCTGGAATGGAAAAGCGCTTAGCGTATATTCCAACTTTTTCACAAATTCCAAGTCTAAGGTCTGGATCTAATTTCACATAATCTAATGTCAAAATGTTAGTTTATCGTATGATGTCAATTGTTGTTTTGATCTTGGTTTACCTTTACAAAGCAGGGTCAGAGTTTAGTAGTGTAATCATAAATCATACAGCCACCGTCTCATCATACCCCTAGTTCATTACATCAAGTATTTTTTGAACCTTCGCCCGTATTTCAGGCGTGATTGTAACAATAACCAAGCCCTCGTTCGGCTGACCGTACATCACGACAGAATTTTCAGGCGCAAAGATACATGCAGGTATAACAAGAAGATCCTCCTCCCCATCTACTGTGATTCTAACTGGTGGTTCGCTAGAAAACGCCCTTTGAATAACTTGTATGCTTTCCTCAGTTATTTCACCAGGCGGGTTTTTACAGGAAAGTTTTGTGTTTATTGTATCATCAGCAGGAACGGCACACTCACTACGTTTTTCGAGGCCGTCTATGATTTGAATCTGCGGTTTGAGACCCAATTGTAACATATTTTCAGTTGTCCTATCTCCTACCGTAATTATAACTAATTCAGCAGAAATTTTTTTTATGATATTTTCTTTGTTTGGATCATTGTCACTGATTAAATTTCCTAGTGGGGTTTTAAGCTGATCACGAAGATCATCAGGTAGTTGCAAGAAAATCTAACTAGTTGTTGGAGTTGTCTGTACCTTGGGTTTTCCAAATAGGTGTTGTATAATAGCGACCTGTATTTCGTGTTCTAACTCAGCCCAAGTTTTGTTCTCATGCTCTGGGGTTATCTCAAAATGTTCCAAAAGGCTGGTCGTGTCATGTATTTCAACCAGAATTTTTTGTCTTTCTTCGGGAGACAAACCATCCCATTTTGCTTCTGCTTCCGCTTCTTCCTTCATCTTATAGTGTTGAATACTACACTGCGCTGCAACATTTTTAGCAGCTACAGTAAATGCTTCAGCGCTTGGAGAATCAGGATGTGTAATCATGACAGGCTTTCCCAACTCAGATCCTTCCATAATTCCTGAATTGAGTGGTATCGCACCAAGGAATGGCATGTTATGCTTTTCACTAATTCTTTCTGCGCCACCCTTACCAAATATGTAATGTTTTTCGTTACACTTTGAACACTCGAAATAACTCATATTTTCAACAACACCCAGCATTGGTACGTTAAGCTTGTCAAACATTCCAATTGCTTTACTAGCAACACTACTTGCTACCTCCTGCGGAGTTGTAACAACAAGAATTCCTGTAATTGGGATTGTTTGTGCCAATGTTAATGGTATATCACCAGTACCAGGTGGTAAATCAACAATTAGATAATCTAAATCGGTCCAAAGAGTATCAACTAAAAACTGTTTTACAATTCCAGATATGATTGGACCTCTGTAAATTGCTGCTTGATGTTCCTGCTGTGCAAAAAAACCAAAAGACACAACCTTAATGCCCTCATATTCTGGTGGCACTAATTTTCTTTTCTCTTGATCCATCTCTACATCCATTTCAGTTCCCTTCATTCCAAGCATTAGTGGTATACTTGGACCATAGACGTCAGCATCCAACAAACCAACTTTAGATCCTGTTTTTGAAAGTGCTAAAGCAAGATTTAATGCAACAGTAGATTTTCCAACTCCACCTTTTCCACTGGCAACAGCTACGATATTTTTAACACCTTTCATAAATTCGTCTGCATCCAGTGATCTTCCTTCCAGTACCTTTGCAGTTACATTCATGTCAAGATTATTAATTCCATCAAGTTCGTCGATTGCCTTACGAACATCTGATTCTATCTGCTCATTAAATGGGCATGCAGGTGTTGTAAGCTCAAGTGTAAACTTTAGATTGCCAGAATTAAGATCCAAATCTTTGATCATTCCCATTGAGACAATGTCCTTGTTTAGGTCAGGATCAATTACAGTAGAAAGTTTATTGATAACATCGTCAACGCCAACCATAGCGCAGAATTTACCTATACTTTATTTAAAGATAGGCAGATTTAGCTTGGCATAATTTGAAAATTACAATTCGCGTACAAGCCAGGTAAGGTTTTCCAAAAGGTTCATAAGGTGAAAATCGATACCACAACAAAGTGTTTTCTGTTTCTACGCTCGAAGATATTGTTAGGATTCCACCTAGTCTTTTTGATACATCGTTGAATAAAGCAGCAATAGACATTCTTAAGGCAAAATACGAGAGTATGGTTAAACAGGATTTGGGCTACATCATAATGATCCTGAATGCGGATGTTGAGCCAATGGGAAAATTAATTGCCGGTGATGGAGGTACATTTCATCGAGTTATATTTGACGCATTAACATTTTATCCAAAACTTCAGGAGATAATCTATGGCGAACTTGTAGATATTACTGACTTTGGGGCATTTGTTAGAATTGGTCCTACTGATGCGTTATTACACCTGTCACAAGTGATGGATGATTATCTAAAAAGTAATATTGCGTCTGGTGTCATACTTGCGAACCAAAGTGGACGAACACTAAAAATTGGTTCTACAATAAGAACAAGAATTACAGCAGTATCACTTGGTAAAGCATCAACAATGGGAAAAATAGGTATTACATGCAGGCAGCCATTTTTAGGTGCAGATGAATGGATACAAGAAGATCTTAAAAAAGCCAGTGGTGTCGAAGAAAAAGAAGAAGCAAAGAAAGACAAGAAAGAAGAAAAAGTAGAAGCAAAGAAAGACAAGAAAGAAGAAAAAGTAGAAGTTAAGGAGAAGTGATATGGTAAAAGAATTAGCATGTAGAAAATGCAAATGTGTTACTATTGGTAAGGTTTGTCCAGCGTGTAAATCGTCAGACCTAACTCCGGATTGGGAGGGAATAGTTGTAGTAGCAAACCCAGAAGAATCTAGAATTGCAAAAACCTTGAAAATAACTGTAAAGGGGAAATATGCACTTAAGGTAACCTAAGTTGGGTACAAATATCAAAAAAGAATTATTACGATTTATTTCCGAGGATATACAAGGTGGTGATATCACAAGTGTGTTATTACCAAAAAAGAAAATTAAAGCTAAAATTATTTCAAGACAGGAGGGTGTTTTAGCAGGTGTCAAATTTGCGGGAGATATATTTCGTCTAAAAGGTTGTAATGTTAAAATAATAAAAAAAGACGGTGCTAAATTAAAATCAAACCAAATAATTTTACAAATATCTGGTAATGCAGGAACTGTCTTATCATGCGAAAGGACAGCCTTAAACCTGTTATCAAGAATGAGTGGAATTGCCACGCAAACAAATTTTCTAGTATCAAAAATTAGAAAAATAAACACGAAAACAAAACTTTACTCAACAAGAAAAACGGCTCCCGGTCTCAGATTTTTTGATAAAGAGGCCATTATGATTGGTGGTGGTCACAAGCATAGAATGTCATTGAATGATATGGTTATGATAAAGGATAATCATTTGTTGGTAACCAACTCGATGGAAGGTATTATCAAAAGTGCACGAAAACGGCATAAACATGTTGAAGTAGAGGTAGAAAATCAAAGAGATGCCATACTTGCTGTAAGTAGCGGTGCGACAATTGTTATGCTAGACAACTTTTCTCCCGTACAGATTAAAAAAACAATAACTGCACTTCAAAAGAAAAAACTACGTAATAAGGTAAAATTGGAAGCGTCTGGTGGAATAAATTCTAAAAATATTTCTGCATATGCAAAAACTGGTGTTGATATGATCTCGGTTGGTTCCATTACAAATTCTGTCAGTGGCCTAGATCTTAGCCTTGAGGTTTGTGTTTAGATTTTAGCTGATTGAAAGCATCCTTTCAATTGCCAAACGTGCCTTATCTGCAATCTTTTTCGCAACTTTCACTTCGTATTTTTCATCATATAATGAACGATACACCTTGTCTAGTGTAATCATCTTCATGTACTCACATTCTGCACTTTCTGAAGCAGGGATGAATGTTTTTTGTGGGTTTTGTTGCCTCATTCTGTACAGAATTCCGGTTTCAGTTGCCACGACAAACTGCTGTGAATCAGACTTTGAAACATAATTCATCATACCCTCAGTCGAAAGGATTTGAACTTGGTGGTTTTTGTAACGACCTGATGCAATGTCATACATCATTGGCGTAGTGCAACTACATTCTGGATGAACAACAAACTCTGCATTTTTGAGTTCAGCTAATTTTTTTTCAACATGATCAGGAGTAATTCCAGCGTGAACATGACATTCTCCAGCCCAAATCTGCATGTTCTTTCTGCCGGTAATTTTTGCAACATAAGAACCCAAAAACATGTCAGGCAGGAACAAGATTTCCCTTTCCCTAGGAATTGCATTAACAACGTTGACCGCGTTAGATGATGTACAACAATAATCAAGCTCTGATTTTATTTCAGCTGTCGTGTTAACATATCCAACTGAAATCGCATCTGGATGTTCTTGCTTCCAATTTCTTAGTTGATCAACTGTAATGGAATCTGACAGTGAACAACCAGCTTCCAGATCAGGAATTAAAATTTTTTTGTCAGGACTGATAATTGCAGCAGTCTCGGCCATAAAGTGCACACCACAAAATAGGATTGTTTTCTGCTTCGCCTTAGCAGCCTGCCTCGATAAGCCAAGCGAATCGCCCACAAAATCAGCCACGTCTTGTACTTCAGGAACTTGATAGTTGTGTGCAAGTATAATTACATCCTTTTCCTTCTTCAGCCTTAGAACTTCATCCTTTAACATAACCAAAAAAATAAACTTGTATAATCATTTAAAGGATAATGTACAGTTCAAATTTGTCTTCAAAATTAATTTAATTAACAATTCTTGCCACTATGTTCCTATCTGAACCTCTTTGGTGCAGATCTGCCTTAGTAGTTCTATGGCGGAGAGAGTGGCAAGCCTGCTTGTTTTTGGGTTCATAGAATCAGGTACGTTTTCAACAGTAATTTTCAGGTTTCCGAATTTTCCATTTGCATTAATTTCATGCGTGTTTTTGTCTGTGTTAGGATCTGCGACAACTCTGACGCTTGTATTGTTACCACCCAAGCCTACCAGACTGAGAAGTGCAGACACGTTGACATTTTTAGGAAACAGTGACACAGCTTCCTTTGCTGTACCGTCAAAAAGAACAGTTAGTTCTGAAATTTTCTCAGGATCGATATCAGAGTTATCAAAGAATGGAGCGCCTTTCAAAGAGTTTGGATTTTTTGTAGTAACGAGCACAACAGATTCTAGTTCATCCTTTACTGCCTTTAATGCATCAAGACCTGCGATTGCACCGGACGGAAGGTACACAGTTTTGCCAAAGTCCCTGCATGCATCAGATATCACCTCAAAGACAGAATCGTCCAGCAGAGCACCTGCTGACATTATCATCAAGTCTTTTTTGTTCTGAAGTATGCTTACTGCATCCTTTCGCACTGCATCCTGTGACGCAGCCTCAACCACCAGTTCAACAGAATTTGAAGAGAGTAGGTGCGAGTTGGCAACAACTTCAGGCTTTTGTTTTAGCTTTGAAACTAGGTTGTCAGCATGTGATCTTTCTATATCATATACATGCGTAAGTGTAGCAGGAATTTTTCCAGAATCAATTGCAAGCGCTATCTGGGTTCCTATTGCACCACAACCCAATAGACCAATTCTTTTCAAATCGATAAAATGCAATTATGATTATAATTAAACTCTAAGATATAGGCAAAAAAATTCTAGAAATTTTATTGATGGGTTATTTTGATATTACCAAAAGCATGATTTTAAGCTAATTCTGACGGAGTAAATTTTACACCCTAATATTCATATTCAATGAAACCGATCTTTTTGTATGTTAAACAGTGTTCTTAAGGATGCAATCAAAAAACGTGACGAAACATTATCAATTTTGAAGGGCCCAAAATTTGAACAGATAGTTAAAGAGGCTAAATCAAACTGGGTAGATTTTTCACCCACAAAACAAGATGTTGTTGCAGCAGGAATTGACAGCAGCTTCAATAGCACAAAATTTCAGGGTGCGGAGCTATGGGCAGTCACTGCAGTTTCCGTTAAATCAGATGGTGAAATTCTAGTTGATTTGCATGAGCATGGTCTTGACTCAAACCCAGAACTTGCATCACTTGCAAGCAGAATGGAGATTGACGCATGTCAGGAATCAGTTGACAAGGCTGATTTGGTGTTGATGGATGGATCACTTTATTCCCAATTTCTAACAAGGCAAAAATCACTGGCGAATTCACTTGTGAATACGATTACAAAAAAGAATAATGTTATTTTCATTTCAAAAACGTCGAACACCAAAAAACAGTTTGAAAACCTAGGCGCAATAGCTGGAGACATTTTCTATTACAATCATGCGACGGTTTCTCCAGGATTTAGTAAGATTCACGAGGACACAAAATTTGGAAATGATATGATTATTTCTTCAGTTTTCGCCAGATTGGCAGAGTCATTGCCGTTGATCAAGATTGAACTTCTGGGCTCTGGATATGCTGATAATGATTTTAAATTAATTTTAAACAAAATTCTAAACAATAGTATTGGTGGATATCCATACGCACTAAAACTTGCACATAACAACTGCAAAATCTCAGGCAAAGATTTGGCAAAGCTTGCTAGCATTCATGGACTGTCAAATGAGATTGGTTCGAGGGAGGTTTTAGGATGACACTAGGATTTGTTATTGGTGAATCAAAACCAACAGTAGTAACCGGACAAACGTCTAGATCACTGCCAATAGGTGAATACGTTATCATAAATTCAAAGGAAGGAAAGATTGTTGGTCTGGTTGAAAAATCAGTTGTATCAAGTGCTGCACTTGGTGATGTTAAAAATTATGACGAGACTTTGGAAAGCATTGAAGTTGCTGCACTCAACAAACGTGATAAGAGCCACACCGCAATGATTAGGATTCTAGGATTTCTAGAATCACTACAAAAAGGCAAAGCAATACTTCCTGCTATACCACCGACACCCGGAACTGAAATTGTCAAGGCAACGAAGGATGATCTTGGGCAAATATTTGGACCAGAAAATGAAGAATGGATAAAGATTGGTGGGCTTTTGAGAAACCCTGAGATAGATTCACTGATTAATCTTAACAAGATTGTTTCACGGCATCTTGGAATTCTTGCAATGACAGGAATGGGAAAGAGTAACCTAGTAACATTACTTGCAAAACAAATTGCAGAGCTTGATGGAACTGTGATTATCTTTGATTACCATAATGACTATTCTGGTCTAGACTTTCCAAAAATGAATGTCATTGATGCTAAAATTAATCCTAGATTGTTAGAGGCTGATACACTTTCAGATGTACTAGAGATTAGAGAAGGTGCTGATATACAGCAAAGAGTTTTGCGTCTTGCGTTTACGCCAGAAGTAAAGGAGTCAGCAAATTTCTGGGAGGCATTAGACTCTCAGGTGCAATACATTGGTGCTAATCCTGACAGAAAAGAAGATAGACACTCTGCTGACAGAGTTCAAGACAAGATTGATGACGCTAGACATAGATCATCGGAGATTTTAGACCCTGATATGTCCAATCCAGTTGCACTCATCAAAGAAGGTCGACTAAACATCCTAAACGTATCAGAGTTCACAGACAGACAGGCAAACGTTGCACTTGCCTACTACTTGCAAGAGCTATTAGCCGATAGAAAGGCAGCTGTAAATGCAAAGGGTGGAAAAACAAAATCAAAGAGAAGTTACCGATTCAACACTCCTATTTTTGTAATAATTGAAGAAGCCCACGTATTCATTCCCAAAAATGAGGATGCAAAAGCAAAGTATTGGGCAGCAAAGATTGCTCGGGAAGGAAGGAAGTTTGGTCTTGGCTTATGTATAGTATCACAAAGACCTAGAGATATTGAGGCTAATGTTCTAAGCCAGATGGGCTCACTTGCAGTAATGAAGATTGTACAGGAGGACGACCAGAGACAGATTGCATCTGCTGCCGAATCCATTAGTAGAGAATTCATTGGACAGCTCACATCACTGAATATTGGTGATGCGGTTCTTGTCGGTCAATGGGTAAACCTTCCTGCTATAGTACACATTGATGAAATGAAAGGAAAGAAGATTGGTTCTGACCAAGATGCAGTTGGCGAATGGGCTGTTGCAAAAAAGTTTGAGGAAGTTGGTGCAAAATCCATGAAAGATCTTACAAGAAAGGACTTCTAACATGAAGTTTTCACATATTTCTGATACACATCTGGGGCAATACCGCTCAAAGAAAGAAAGAGAAGATGATACCTACGATGCATTCAAGCAGGCAATAGAAATTTCAATTAAAGATAAGGTAGATTTTGTAATTTTTTCTGGTGACATTTTTGATAAAGCACAGCCGCCAAATGATGCAATTTTACTTATGATGCAACAGCTTAATCATCTAAAGGAAAATGGTATTGAATCATACTTTGTTTTAGGTGATCATGATCAACCAAAACAAAGTGGACAAAATCCAATTCATTGGTTATATTCAAGCCTAACAAAAGTTTCACATCATCTAGGTGATGGGAAGCCGGTTTATTTCAAAAATGTATTACTTGTTGGATTTGATCATCACAATGACGGGTATGATATCGAAAGACTGCAAGAAGAATTCAGGAAAATTGATTTGGTTGCAAAAGAACATGATGGCCACAAAATAATTGTATTACACCAAGGGCTAAATGAAGCACATGGATATGCAGGTCAGTTAAATGCTAATGATCTTCCGAAAAATTTTACGTACTACGCAATAGGTGATATCCATGAAAAATTTGGTCCAAAAAAATACGAGTTCCTAGGTGGACCACTAGCTTATCCAGGTTCTACAGAAATTTCTTCAACAGAACCAATCAAGGAAACAAAAAAAGGATTTTTTGAGGTTGATCTTTCTTCTGCTGAGGCAATTCCAAAGTGGATTGACCTTGATATAAGACCAAGATTTGAAATAGAAACCAGTGTTGGTGAACTTCATGCCAAGATTGATGAGGTTATCTCAAAAATTGATGAATCACGCAAACCACTTGTAAGTTTGAAAATAACAGATGTTCACGATTGGAAGAGTATACACCAAGAGATTGCTAGACTTGATGAGCATATACTAGACAAATCAATCCGTCTAAAGTATGATGAGAAACAATACCCACTATCACTTGAGGATACAGGAAACATAGATGAGGAGTTTAAGAGACTAGCGGTCACAAATATTGGTCAAGAATTGGCTAACCTAGCATTAGACACACTATATCCATCACTCAATGAAAAAAATAAGCGTGAGGTAAAAGAAATCATCATAGAAAATTTTGAAAAGTTCAAAGAGGAGCACAAAAAATGATAACTTCTGTAAAACTAGGCAACTTTCTCTCTCACAAAGATACTGAATTAACTTTTGACAATGGGGTAACAGTTTTCATTGGTGATAACGGTGCAGGCAAATCCAGTGTTATAGATGCAATGACATTTGCACTTTTTGGAAAAACCACAAGAGGTAATAACGAAGAAACTATTCGGGATGGTGAAAACCAAGCTGTTACTCAGATACATTTTGAAGTGAATGGAAAAACATACCATGCTATCAAAAAAACTCAAGGAAAAACTAGCTCTCATCAGTTGCTTGACGGAAATTCATCACCAATTGCAATAACTGCTGATAAAACCGAGGAAGAAATTAAAAAAATAATTGGCATGGACTACGAAACGTTAGGAATTGCATCAATTGTTCCACAGGGCGAATTATCACAAATTATTCAAAGTAAAAATGGAAGGAAACTAAGAGATCTAATTGACAAAGTTATAGGTACAGGAAAATATTCTGCCGCAGGAGATGGACTTAGTGACGGTATAACTGCATTTCGTGATTACCTTAGAGAAAAATATGATAACACAGATCAGGATGTTGATAAAATTCAACGAGAAATCAACGACGCTGATCAAATTATCTCAAAATCAAAACCAGAAAAAGAAAAACTTGAGGAAATTGTAGAATCGTTTAAAGAAAAAATAAAAAAACTGCAGGAAAAAAAGGAAGAGCTATCAGTAAACCATGAAAAAATTCTTCACCTAAGGGATAAGGAAAACGATGTTTGGAAAACTGTCAAACGTGAGATTTCATCACTAGCAACTGATAATCAAAAACATTCTGAAATTATTCAAAGATGTGAAGAATCTTTTGGTCTTATCAAGGAAAAACCAAAGACGGAAGATGTATTAAATTCTAAAAATCACAAGAAAAAAAATGTTGAGCAAAAAATTGCTGAACTTGATCAAAAACTACACACATATGAAGATCATAGAGATATTGCGGGAAAAATTCAATTTTCTGATGGTGAATGCCCTATATGCCATACAAAAGATGTCACAGTAGATCCAGAATATCAAATGGAGCATATCAATCAAGAACTAAAAAAAATAGAGAGTAAAAAAACTAATCTGAGGAATGAATCATCAAACACACAAAATCAAATTGATGAGATTGTTAGCAAAATAAAAGAAATTGAATACGCAGAAAACACGATAAAAAATAGCCCAATTAAAAATAATGAACAGCTTGGTGACTGGAAAAATAATTTAAAATTAAATCAAAATAGAAATAATGAGTTAGAAAAAATCATTGAATCGTCAGATTTGTCACCAAAACTTGTTGAATTCGTGCCTGATCTAGTTCAAACTTTTCTAGATATTGAAAAACTTCAAAAAGAAATTAAGGATTTCAAACACGAAGAATATAACAGCGTGGAGCAGAAACTTCAAGATGTAAACTCTGAGAATCAAGAAATTCTCATGCAAATTGGCACAATGACAGAAAAAATAAATTCCGCGGAGGCAAGCATCAAAAAAAATATACCCATTTTAGAAGAGATAAAACTTGCTAGCAAATATATTGAAAATCTTGAAAAAATCAAAAGTAGTATATTTTCAAAAACAAGTGAAACAGTAACTGGTGCTAGGAATTTTGCAGTGGAAACCATTTCCAGAAACGCATCACAATATTTAGAAGAATTAAAAACAGAGATAAAACATCTTGAATTATTCCAGGAAGGTTCTTCAATTAAAATTCAATGTCATACAACCAATGGTCAACGACCTGTTACCAATTTGAGTGGAGGTGAACAGGTTTGTGTAGCTCTAGCTGTACGACTAGGAATGTCTGACTTGATGATCAAGTCATCATTAAAAATAATGGTTCTTGACGAACCAACTGCATATCTGGATAAAACACACCGTGCTTATTTTGTTGACGTGATTCAAGAACTTACTCGTTTGATGAACAAAAAACAAAATTTCCAATTTATTATCATAACACACGACGATGAGATTTGGGAAAGTGCTAAAGTAGGCACTAGATATAAATTTACATCAACAAGCGATGGAACTGAAGTTTCTAGACTTTAGCCGCCAGTAAGTTTAGCAAACTTTTCGTTCTTGCTCAACTTTTCCATAAACTCTAGATTGGATAACGCAACAACCGCAGAGTCTCTCACTGGTTCATCAGGATCATTCAGTGCACTCTCAAGAGTTTCACGCGCTTTTTTAGAACCCATTACACCTAATGCAATGGCTGCCTCATGCCGCACAAACATGCTAGGGTCATTTTTTGTTGCATCCTCTAACGGTACAATTCCATTACTGTAACACATTTGTCCCAGTGAAAATGCAGCCTCGTGTCTGACAAGCTCATTTGTATCATCCTTCAGAACTTTTGCAATGTACTGTACCTTGTCCTCACCTCCTATGTCAACAAGGATGCAAGTAGCACGGCAACGAATCACATAATCGTCATGATCTAACAGCTCTACAAAATACTGAGTGTCATTCTTTTCATATCGCTCTTCCATTTCTGTCAGAAGATTCAGCCTTGTTTGAGGAACAACAGCCATTCTGTATCGTCTGGAATCAACGTATATTATCCTATTTTTCAACTAGTAGGCTTTTGTCACTTTAAGGACGGTTGAAACAACTGCCAGGTAAAATGTCGTAGCAATTGCTTCAGAAACCAGTGATGCAGCAAATGGCTCGATCTCTATTTCCAGAAAATAGAACATCAGGGACCACCTTATTCCAAGATAGACGATCTCGCCTATCCCAAAGGATGATGCTAGTTTGATCAGCTCCTTTTTGATGAGTTTAGGCTTCATAGCCTGGTATCGCTTCTTATTGTCCAGATAGAACAAACACCCAAAAAATCCAAAGAATACAGTATATCCTGCCATAATGGTTATTGTCGTATTGAGATAGCTCTCTTCCTCTGAGAGCATTTGGGCTACAAATGCTGAGATTAATGCCGATATTACGCAGCAAGCTATGAGATTCCTATTTAGCCTCAAAAGCTGTGGATTTAGTTTCATTAGGGCATTTAGTGTCTCCTCAAATTAAATCTAAGCCAAATATGATAGTAAAATAGGGATTTTTAGCCTCAGATGACAATCTCATTGATTATCAATAAAGCTAATCAATGGAACATGAAAAAAATAATGTCTAAAACAACAGTAAAACAAGAGAATTTTATGAAAAATTTACAATATTACATCAAAAAATATCCAATTATCATAAAAATCTGGGTTGATACTGAGTGGTTACCTTATATCACAATAAACCTACATATTACTATGGCACAAATGCCGGCACTAATTCCAAAAGAGGTGGAAATTCAGAGACTGAAAAAGATCTGGATGATCATCATCGCAATGGGATCTACTGCAGCATCAGTAGAGGTCGACAACTTTGTTGACGGTTCTCTACATCAGACATCTATCAGAGACAGCGCATTTACTCCAGCACATTGGTGGCTATACTCTCACTTTGTAGCATTGCCACTAGGTTGGGCATCTGTTGCAATCTATGATAGAAAAGTTCCAATTCTCAGAGGACCAAACAATTCTATGAACACTGGATTGAAGATGACCATTCTTGGTTATTTGGCAACCATGTTCACTATTGGTATTAACGAGATGTGGCACTTTTGGTTCGTCGAGGAAATCTTTGCCGTACCAAACCACTGGATGTTCAATATGGGTGTAGTCGTAGCCTTTATGGGCGCTCTAGCATATGTAGTTAGGGTTTATGCACGACTCGTTGAACTAGGTGCAGAAACACCAGGTGAAAACCCATACATTGCAGAAATGTACAAGATGGCCTTAGAAGGCAAACTGTACAGCAGATCCATCCCTTAGAAAAACGGAAAACAGAAAAGAAGGTTTTCCGCTTTCTTTTCTTTTTATTTTGTTAAAAAAATGAAAACAAGTTGTTGAAGTTATCTTTTTAGGTGTATAATTAAAAATTAATTTATGTCTGTACAGATTGGTCAAAAAGCTCCAAGCCTCAAAGTCTCCGAATGGGTACAAGGTATGGATACAAATTTGGATAAACAAAATGACAACGTAGTTGTTGTTGAAGTGTTCCAAGTAAACTGTCCTGGATGCTTTATGTATGGAATACCTAAATCAATAGAAATTTACAACAAGTACAAGTCAGATGGTATTTCCGTTTTGGGTATGGCGACAGCTTTTGAAGATTTTGACAAAAATACTCTTGAAAACTTGCAGCTTTTGTTAGAAACTGGTGAGGTTGTTGGAGAAACCAAGAAAATGCTACAGGCAGACAAAATTCCTTATAAAATTCCATACCCAGTTGCGATGGACTCCTTGATAAAACAGTCTGGTGAAGCCACCAAGGAAAAGATGGATTCCTTAATCAAAAACCAGATACCTAACTTTGGTGAACAGCCAGAAGATTACAAAAACCAAATCTATGATAGGGTAAAGGATTACTTTGTGTCAAAAGAATTTTCAGCAGAAACGTTTGAGATGTATTCTCTACAGGGAACACCTTCAAGTATACTAGTTGATCGTAAGGGTATACTACGTGATATTTCCTTCGGACAGAATGGGATGTTAGAATCAAAAATTCAAACGTTGCTTAATGAGTAGGATATTGAATTTTTCCTTGATAATGCTATAATAGAAACTATAGCAACTGCAAGTACAATAATGGCTATTGTTCCAAATTCAGGAATTACATAGCTTCCATAAACTTCTATTTTTTCTGTTTGTGCAGTGTATGGAATTGTCAAAATTTTATTCTCATATGTTGCAGAATCAATTTCTTCCCCATCAACAAGCACAAAAAAGTTTCCGTCACTAAATGGTCTTATCAAAAAATCAGATGTGGTAAATGATAACATACCATCTTCCGTTGTTTCGAGGCTAATTACAAGAGAGTTTTCTGCTGTCTTGGCAATAACACTCGTGACCTCACCGTTTGTAACCTCGGTGTATATCATTTGACTGAGATCAAGCTCTTCAGGTACTTCCACCGTCCCATCAGGTTCATGGAAGCCCTTTACTGTAACATCGCCCTGATAAAATCCTGGAACAGTAAAGTAGACATGCCAGTTCCCCAGTTCGTCAAGACTTTGAAGATTAGTAACCTTACCATCTGCCTGGTAGTAGGCCTGCCCGTCCCAGCCCGTGCCGTCTAGGTAAACTTCAAAGTCTTCATGTATAGAACTCTGGGGAAACTCGAAGCTGGCGTTCAGTTCTGCTGAAAAACTGTTTAACGCATACATCTTAAGATCTGTACTCTCAGAATTGAAACTCCCATCCTTAAACCATGTACCTGATTCATATCTGAATGTATACTGTTCACCATTTCTGTCAGCATTAAGCGGTAATACGCTTTCATCTCCAAATGCAAAGCAGCTGTAAAGATCTATCTCGTTAACAATTTTGGAATCAGGTATCATTTCGAATTCCAAAGTCTCACCGGGATGCATTATACCAAATTGCTGAGAACTTGCAACATCTAGTATCTGCTCGTTTTGATCTTTGATCAAAGCATAAACTCGGAAGTTTAGGAATGTTTTATCTCCACCATTTTTTATCATTCCAGTCATACGACCATCGTCATGTAAAACCAAAGAGTCATCGTACAAGACATAACCACCCTCAAACTTGTATTCAGTTTGTTTGTATGATATTTGAGGTGGTTCCAAAACTGGGTTTTCAGAAGTTATTTGTGGTAATTTTAGCTTAAGTGGTAACATTTGAGCTGGCATTACTGGAGAAAATTTGTAGTCCTGAGAAAAAATATTGCCATCATCGTTTACATTGACAGTGATAGTTGGTATGACTGGATACATTTCATTATTTTTCACACCGCCTATAACAGTATAGATACCGTCATGATCATAAAAACCAACATACTCATGATCTGGAATGTACACCTCTCCACTTGCAAAAGCTGGAATTATAATGAGAAGTGCAATTGTTGTTGAAGCAAAAATTAACTTTTGCGTGTATATCATAAAGTTATCTCACACGTTACAGAATTCTTTTTCTTAGCTCTTTATCTTTTGTAATGCTTTTGTGTGATTTATCCGCTAATATTACCTCAAACCAATAATACAAACTATCCTTATACAAAAAATATGAGCCAAAAAGTTTCATGTTGGGATATCTTTCTAGTACCCTTCTCTCTGCAACTTGTTTCATAGAAACTGCAGCTTTGATTCTAGTTACGCCAAGATGTTTTGGTCTTCTTCCCCCAGTTGGCCGTTGTTTTCTCATTCCGCCTGCTCCCACACGCATACGGACAACAATAATTCCCTGCTTTGCCTTATAGCCTAATCTTCTAGCCCGCGCGATTCTACTGGGTTTGTCTATTCTAGTAAGTGCATTTTGTTTTCTCCAAAGAACCGCTTTTTCACGTAGTTCAACAGAATTTGTTTTCCACATTTTTAACCAAATTTGGTCCTGCGCACTTTGCATAAAATGAACTTGTAAATACCCTTAATATTCGTAATAAAATCAGAATAAAAATGAAAAATATTGGAATGTTGCTATCGTTACTGGTAATACTGTCAATTTTATCTAGTATTGATCTAGCCTTTGCTGCACCATCAATTAGTATAGAAACAAGCCAAAGTGTCTACGAATATGGTGACCATCTGAATATAATAATTAAAGTTTCAGAGATCACAGGTGGTGATGCATATATTTACATCATCAATACGGAAGAAAGAAAAAGTTTGCTGCGTCAGTTGCCAATTTCTCAAGAATATACTGAAATCCCAGCACCATTTCCTATTGAATCTGGTTCTCCATCATGGCTTGTTGGTACGTATGGTCTTGAATTTGAATATTCAGGAGCTAAATCTTCAACACAGTTTACACTTGAAGATACAGGAAAGGTTGGATTACCACCCTGGATAAAGGATCTAGCAAAGATGTGGATAACAGATCGAATTACTGGAAAACATTTTTCTGTTGCTATTGAATACATGATAAATACTGAAATTATTAAGATTCCTTACACTGAATCTGATGATGTATCTGCAACAACAATACCAGAATGGGTGAAAAACAATGCTGGATGGTGGATTGAGGGAAAAATTTCTGATACAGAATTTGCAATGGCTTTACAATATCTTGTAAAAACAGGAATTATTACAGTTAATTTAACTAGCGTCTAATTAGCAATCTTTCTTCTAGATGCCCTTGAAATCACATAAAATATTATCATTATTACGAATGCAATCAAGACTGTAAAAGTAATGGAATAAACCCACGCGCTAAATCCAGTAGCAGTAGAACCAGTAGAAACGGGCGTTGATTCAGTTGTTTCGTCTAGCATACAAACACCATCCTCAAGATGTGTACCTTCTCCACACCCTTCCGCTTGTTCTTCTTCAGAAATTTCTATTTCTTCTTCGATAACTACTTCTTCGATAACTTCAGGCGCTAAAATAAAAGTAAAAGTTGTTGATGCACTCTTTTCTGGATCGTTGACATAGACAGTATATTCACCCTCAAATATCCAATAACGTCCTTCTGCAGGGATATATGTAGAATAAGAGCCATCACTGTTAAGTGGGATTTGAGAAATTGTGACGATATTACCGTTGGGAGCAATCAATTTTAATGTCACTTCAAAATTTTTGAATGGATCCGACTCGTCATAATCAGAGACAGAACCTGAGACGTTTATCATTTCACCTGTTGTGTATGATGAAGAATCAGTTCCAATAGTTATTGTTCCGGTGCTACCGCTTTCACCTGCATAGTGGATACCTCCATGGCCAGCATAAGCAAAACCATAGCTTTGAGATAGTATGATAGCTGATAGTGCAAGAAGCAGAATTGCCTTCATTTTATAATACACCACGAAGAATCTGTATTATCTTCTCTGCTATAATATTTGCAGCTAATAGCTGAGCTTCTTTTGTCTGTGCACCAATGTGAGGTGTTGCGATAAAATTAGGAAGGGTAATAAGCTTATTTTCAGTGGCAGGCTCCACCTCAAAAACATCAAGTGCGGCACCAGCTAAACTTCCATCCTTTAGAGAGTTGTACAAAGCCTCCTCATCAATGACTCCTCCGCGTGAAGTATTAATAATGCGCGCAGTATTTTTCATCATCTTTAGTTTTTCTGCATTTATCATATGGCGTGTACTGTCAAGTAGTGGTACATGAAATGAGACATAATCAGCACTAGATAACAACGTGTCAAGGTCGGCCTTCATAAGACCTACTTCTTTTGAAAATTCATCATCGATTGGAACAACATCATATCCGATGATATTCATGTTTAAGGCTCTAGCAAGCCTTCCAAGTCTTTTACCAATGTTTCCCAGACCAACTATTCCAAGATACTTGCCTTTCAGTTCACTGCCCATAAGTTCTTTTTTTATCCAGTTTCCATTGCGTATCTCTCTGTCAGCTCGTGGAATTTCCCGTGCCATTGAAATCATCAAGCCAATAACCAGTTCAGCTACTGCAGTGATTGCACCCTCCACTGCGTTGATCACTCTGATGTTCTTTTCCTTTGCAGCGTCTTGATCAATGTTGTCAAGTCCAATACCTACTCTTGCAATTATTTTACATTTGTCTGCCTTTGCTATTAATTCCCTTGTCATTTTTGTCCTGCTTCGTACTACAACGACTTGAAAGATTCCAATCTTCTCAGCTATTTGTTCAGGAGTAATTTCTGGTTCATAAGTAACTTTGAGACCATTTTTTTCCAGAATATCCTTAAGAGTTGAACTTACCTGATCACAGATTAATACTGACTGGTTTAGACTCATGAATTCAGCCCTTGAACACGGAATATAATCATTATGAGATACCTACTATGCTAGAATAAAAAAAAGAAAAAAAGATGATATGGTTAAGCTTCTGCTGCTGCAGCAAGAATTGCTGGAATTGCTTCCCATAGTTTTACGGCGCCCGCATCTGCTTGTGCTTGTGCTACTGCATCAGAACACATACAGTGTACGTTCAATGCTGGGTGATGTATTGATTGAGGACCATATGGTGGTACTGAATCTGCTGGATTACCCAACACACCTGCATAACTACCATGATCAACTGCACCTTGAACAACACCTAGTGCTGTTGCGGTTTCGTTGATGTTTGGCAGGAAGAGACCTGCAACAGTTATTGACACTGCACCAGTATAGATTGCTGCATAGTCGTGATTAACCGCGACATAAATGCCTGGTTCGTCATAGACTATATCTACAATCATATTCTGTGAACCACCTAGTAACCAAGTCTCAGTTGCGTGAGATTGCACTCTGTTACCCTGTGTAACTCTATCCAATATTTCTCCTACAATGTGGAAGAAGACTGGTTCGTTACCTTGGTTCTCAACAAAGATTCTGTTGTGAACACCTGTTGGGGTAAACATTAGTTGTGATTGGTACTGATGAAGATCCATGGAGTTCCATGGTTGTAAGACGAATATGTCCTTGTTGACATCACCATTGTTCAATAGGTTATGGATTTCATTTGGTACGTAACCAAGTGCTTGTCCATTAACTGTTGTCAATGTGTGCTGATGTCCGAACATCTTTGTCTGATCATAGTTACCATCAGTTATGTATAGTTGGTTGTACTGCAATGAAAATTCAAGAGCATCACCGGAATAGAACTGTCGATCACGTGTAACATCACCGTTGTCGTTAACTTGTGTTTTTTCAACCATTAGTTTACTGTAACCATCGATTGGGTCAACGATTGCAATGCCATACATTCCTTGTAGAACGTGTTGGTCCATTGCTGCTACGTTAACACCAGAGCAGTGGTACTTGTAAACACCTGGGACTTCTGCAATATAGCAGAAAGTCTTGGATGTTCCTGGTTGAACTGCACCAAATGTTGGTACTGCAGTTACTTGTGATGCGTGCATATCGTTACCGTGAGGTGTTGGCTCACCGTCTGGAACAGTTAGTGTCATCCTTACGACGTCACCTTGTGTAACTCTCAGTGTAGGTCCTGGGATCTGTTCACTGAAAGTCATTGCGTGTAAAGTTCCAGCTAGACCGGTTGGAAGATCAATACTTACACCGGTTAGTGGGAAATCAACGACTGTTCTTCCCTCAAACGAAGCATCGTCACATGCGCCCGTTGCAGCAAATGCTGCTGGCATGACTAGTTCTAAACCGCCCATGTCTCTAATTTTCTGAAGTGCACTAACATCTGACTTTACGTCAAATGTTGTTGCACTCAGCTGAGCAGTAAAGGTACTTCCGAATAGCGCGCCGCCCATTACAGCTACTGCTGCAATGGTAAACATGAAGTTCATGCGCTTATTCATCGTGATCAAGGGATCCAAGAGGCAGTTAATATAGCTTTTCGCTTTTTGTAAAAACAGAAATGGCTGGTTTATCACTAGTAGTCGTTTGATGGCTATACTACACTTTGTGAAATTAATTTTTTGCGAAAATATATACTGAGAATAAGCTAATTGTATATGTGAGATATCGAAGCGATAGAGATTCGCTAGGTACTGTAAAAATTCCTGCTGACGCGTATTATGGACCATTTACTGGTCGTGCCATGAAACAATATCATGTTACTGGACAAAATCCACATCCGTATTTGATAAAGTCGTTTGCAATGATAAAGCGTTCTGCTGCGATTGCAAACATGAGAACCAAGGCATTAGACAGAAAACGTGGAAACACAATTGTCAAAGCATGTGACAAAATTCTTGCGGGAAAATATCAGGACCAGTTTGTTGTAGACATGATAAACTCTGGCGCTGGAACTGCACTTAACATGAACACAAACGAAGTAATTGCAAACATTGCATTAAAAATTCTGCATAAAGGACTAGGTCAATACAAATACCTGCATCCTAATGACCACGTTAACATGTCACAATCAAGCAATGATACTTTTCCAACAGCTATGCATGTTGCAATTCTTTTTGCGATACGTGATACATTGCCTGCTATTGACAAATTGATCAACTCATTAGGAAGAAAAGCAAAGCAATTTTCTTCATACAGAAAAGTTGGTAGAACGCATCTAATGGATGCACTACCTGTAACATTGGGAAGTGAGTTTGCGTCTTATACAACCGCATTAACTGTTGCACGTGATGGAATAGTGTCAGCAAAAAAAGAACTTGAAAAAGTTGCCTTAGGTGGTACAGCAGTTGGTACTGGTGCTAACACGCCAAGAGGATATAGAAACATTGTAATTACAGAACTGGCAAAAAAATCCAAACTTCCACTAAGACCACAACAAGATATGCAGTATGCACTTCAAAGCAGATATGCTGTTGCAAACGTATCTTCTGCATTGAAAAACTTTTCAGTAGATCTTAGTAAGATCTCAAATGATATCAGACTTATGGCATCAGGACCTATTGCAGGACTATCAGAACTAGGTATACCAGCTGTCCATGCTGGTTCTTCAATTATGCCAGGAAAGGTAAACCCATCTCTAGCGGAATGCATGAATATGATCTGTTATAGTATAATTGGTAACGATACTACGGTAACACTTGCGACACAGGCGGGACAGTTTGAGCTGAATGTAATGCTTCCAGTAATGTTAAAGGCTGTACTTGACTCTACAGATATGTTAACTAACTTTTTGCCAATATTCTCTGCAAACCTCATAGATGGACTTACCGCAAACAAAAAAAAACTTCAAGGCAACATTGAAAAAAGTCCTGTAATAGTAACATTACTAGCGCCAAAGATCGGTTACCAAAAGTCATCTGATCTATTCAAGGAATCGATGAAAACAGGCAAAACAATTCGTGAGCTTGTAATTTCAAAAAAATTAATGACTAAAAAACAAGTTGATTCTTTGTTAAAGTAGATATGGCAAAAATTTGGGTTGAGGCATATGGCTGCTCAGCGAGTTTTGCTGACTCTGAAATGATATCTGGTTTGATCGTGAACGGCGGTCATACCCTTGTACAGGATCCATCAGAATCAGATCTTAATCTGATTGTAACTTGTTCTGTAAAAGATGCTACTGCGACAAAGATGGTTCATCGCATAAAGCAGTCACAGTCAAAGCCACTTGTTGTTGCAGGCTGTCTGCCAAAGGCAGAAAGACACACGGTTGAAAAGTTTGCACAAAATGCAAGCATGATGGGACCAAATTCTATTGGAAAAACACTTCAAGTGATAGAAGCCACGCTTAATGGTTCAAAAGTAGTGGCTCTTGAAGACACTGATCTATCCAAAGTAGGAATACCCAAAATAAGGCTCAACCCCGCAGTGGGAATTGTAGAAATCGCTAATGGGTGTATGAGTGAATGCACATTCTGCCAGACAAAACTGGCAAAAGGTGATCTGAAAAGCTACAGAATTGGGGATATTGTAAGGCAAGTTAAAAGAGAACTTGCTGATGGTTGTAAGGAAATCTGGCTCTCGTCAACTGACAATGGTTGTTATGGCTTGGATATCGGTGAGGATCTATCCTCCTTAATTGAACAAGTCACCCTAATCCCTGAAGATTTTAGAATTAGGGTTGGGATGATGAATCCTATGTTTATGCCAAGGATAAGAGATAACCTTCTCAAATCATTTGAAAGCGACAAAGTATTCCGGTTTTTACATGTGCCAGTACAAAGCGGTAGCAATGAGGTACTCAATAACATGAAGCGTGGGCATACGGTTGAAACATTCAAAAATGTTGTAAGAAAAGTTAGAGCAAAATTTGGTACGTTTACAATCTCAACTGACATTATTGTAGGATACCCAACTGAAACACAGGAAAACTTTGAAGAAACGATCGGACTTTTGAAAGAAACTAGGCCTGATATAGTAAATCTTTCACGATATAGTCAAAGACCTGGAACAATAGCTGCAGAAATGCCTCAGATTGAGGTAGCAGAAATTAAGCGAAGAAGTAAGCAAGTAACTGATCTGATAAACGATATCTCACTTGAAAACAACAGAAAATGGATTGGGTGGAAAGGTAAAGTTTTGTTCGATGAAAATTTAGACGGTCAGGTCAAGGGAAGGAATTTTGCATACAAGCCGATATTTGTGAATGAGATAACAGAAATTGGGCAAATGTGCACAGTTAGAGTGGCAGATGCTACTAATCATAGCCTCATTGGTGAGATCGTAAGTTAAAAAATTTTGATCGATGTTTTGATCAAAACTTAGTTAACTGTTATTTACTGTAATTTTGCATCATATGGTACTATGACATTTCAGTTGGTTGAACCTATACTGTTGATTGGCTTGGGAGGAGTAGGTGCTAGACTTGCTGAGAAGGCAAAAAAATCTCTAAATTCTGATTGCCTTCTAATCAGTCATGATCAGAAAGATCTAACTATTGAAAACTCGATAAAAATTTCTACAAAGTCAGTTGTTAACCCATCAACCCATCTAATTAGAGGCTCAACATTAGAAACTTCAGATGAGATTAAAAAAAATATAGCAAATTACTCGACAGTTATTTTAATGTCTAACCTAGCTGGAAAAGCTGGTGCAGGTATTGGGCCAATAGTTTCTAGAATTTGCAAACAGGAACAAAAAAATCTGTTATCATTTGTTGTAATGCCATTTAAGTTTGAAAAGGAAAGAATATTCCAGTCAGGTATTACGTTAAAAAGAATCAGACAAGATTCTCAATGTACCATCGTTGTTGATAATGATGCGCTGCTTGATAGTAATCCTGATCTTACTCAGAATCAATGTTATGATATTTCCAACAAGGCAATTGAAAGTATGATGCATTCACTAAAATCATCCGAGATTTCTGGAGACACAAACATTCTGTCAACAGGTAAAGCTACTAGTGACATTGAGGTTTCACTAAAAGATTCACTTAGAATGTTGTATGAGGATGCACCACCTAATAGCATTAAAAGATCTATGTTGTATGTATATGGTACAGATAACATTCCAGTTGGAGTTCTAAACACAATTTCTAACATAACTGACGGAACGTTTGATGAGAATAGTACACATATAGAGATGTCATCTGAAGAGTCTAAGGTTGTAATGTTAAGTTCAATTCAGGGTGAAACTAGATTTGACAAGTATGATCCACTTGGAATTATTTCACAAGAAAATACAATAGATTGGGATGAACCAGAGTGTAGTATTAACTGTGAACTTGATTTAAAACAGTTAGAATAAAATTTTTAATCCTTAGACTTTGATTTAGGCTTCTTTTTTATCTCTTCATCTTT
>JACASX010000002.1 GCA_013390745.1 Marine Group I thaumarchaeote
AAAAGAAAAGTGATTCTGGTGAGGGTTGAAGAAGAATATGCTTCCTATTCATCTAAAAAAAGACCTGCAATACCCATTATCAAAGAAATAATCAAAAATTTTTATGATGAAGAGATCGTTGTAATGGCACGGTATACATCTCAAGCAAGACATTTAGAACAAACTTTTGGCAAAAAAATCAGAGTGTTAAACAAGGTTATTGATAGTAAAATATTGTTGGAAAATACTGATGTTTTCATTGGATCCGGTGGAACAATGACTGCCGAATCTGCACTACTTGGTACTCCGACAATTTCGTATGATGCTGTTCCAAATATTATAGAGGCCTATCTTGTCAGGAAAAAATTGGTAATAAGGAAAACAAATCCTAAACAGATAGTAATATCAATTAGGAAGATTTTTGGGTCCAAAAATTTAGAAATAAAAAAGAAATCTAAAAAGATGCTAGATTCTATGGAAGATCCTTATCCTATCCTTGTAAAAACAATGAAATCTATGTTGAAGTAATATTATAAGGGGATAGAAAAAAAATGTACTGAAGCCCGGTAGTGTAGTGGCAAGCATAGGGGCCCTTGGAGCCTTTGACCTCGGTTCGAGTCCGGGCCGGGCTACTATTTTTTTAAAAATCCATTTTAGTTAACAATTTTGTTGCGATGACAAAAAGAATGGATGCGAGAACTAACAAAACTACCATTTCTAAAATAACAAACTCTGTAATGGTGCCAAAAATTCCAGCCCTAATTATATCGACAAGATATGTAAGTGGATTCAGATAAAATATAGTTGCAAGAGGTTGTGGAGCGCCAGCGGCAGGATAAAAAGCTGTACTTACAAAAGCAAAGAAAATAAAAACCGTGTTAATAATTACGTTAAAGCCCTCGCTTGAACGCAGTCTTGCGGATATGATTGAAGCAATAGAACCAAATAATATTGCACCAACTATTGAGCTAAAAACTATGAGTGGAATTGTCACTAAACTAAATTCTACTGATTGGAAAAATACTGGATAACCAACTGCCGCGATTAACGCTGCACTAACTAGACCTACTATTGCAATAGTAGTGATATTGCTAAGAATGTAGTTTGATCTTGTAAATGGACCTGACATTATTTGTTCAAACATTCCGTGTCGTCTATCATTCCAAATTATAATTCCAGAAATGAGTGTACTATTCATAATGTTAAAACCAATCATCCCAGAAGCTAAGAATGCTGGATAGCTTAGATTCTTGGTTCCAAAAGGTACTTCATCTATCAGTGCACTGTACGCAAAACCAGCTACAAAAATCCAAATCAGGGGAAAAATTACCTGCCAGATTAAGAAACCTGGATTCACTGAGATGGTAATATTTCTATTAACTAATCTGATTATCGGATGTATTAGAATCACCTACAACTTTGAGAAATACTTCTTCAAGATTTGTTGGTATTGCCGACAAATCATCTATAGCTATATTGTTTTGATTTAAAATTTTTAAAATACTCATTAAAACAACTTCAGAATCAGTAGAATGTATTGTAATTGTTGCCCCCGTATTAAACTCAATTTTACAATCCTGAATATCTTCTAAAAGATTTCCTAATGCTTCAGTGTTAGATGAAACGTGAATTTTGATTGTTTTTTTACGGCCAAATCTTTTTTTAAGTTCGTTTGGGGAATCAACAGTAATTATTTTGCCTTTGTTAATAATTGCAATATTATCACAGAGATATTCTGCCTCGGTTAATACATGTGTGGTATAAAATATTGTTAGGTTTTTTTCCTTTACTTTATTTTTTAAAAAATCTAGTAATTGTCGTCTAGCAGTTGGATCCAGTCCAACAGTAGGTTCGTCTAAGAACAACAAATCCATATCATGCATAAATTCACGTGCAACCTGGACTCGCCTTCTCTGACCAATGGAAAGATCCTCATTTCTTTTCTTTCTAATTTCAACTAGATTAAAGGCGGTAAGAAGTTCTTCTGTTCTATCCATTCTAGTTTTTTTGTCAAGGTCCCACATCATTCCATATTTTTCCAGAGATTTTTCTACTGAGAGTGTAGGTTCATAACTTGGTTGCTGTAAAACTACGCCAATTTTTTTTCTTATACTTAATGGTTCCTTTACAGCATCAATTTCTAGAACTGAAATTTTGCCACTGGTTGGCTGGATCAATGTGGTTAACAGTTTAATCACAGTTGATTTTCCTGCTCCATTTGGTCCTAGAAAACCAAAAATTTGTCCATCATCGATGTCAAGATCTATACCGTCTACAGCATTTATTTCATCATATGATTTGAAAAGCGATCGGGCAAAAATAGATTTCATGTTTCTTGAAATCCTAGACTCCTTAAATGTTAATAAGAGCCAAAAAGAAGAAATTGAAGGGAGCAACTTGTCAGAGTTTGAAGAATTATTAAAAAAGATACAGGAGCAAAAACCTGAATTAACCAAACAAGATATTGACGATAGAATTAAACAGAAAATCGAAAAGATAGGTCCAGGTTATTTGACAGATGAAGGAGCTCTTTTTCTTATTGCGAAGGATTTAGGGATATCATTAAAGCAGACTTTGAAAACTGAAATGAGTTTAAAGGATATTTACGTAGGTGCTAAGGACGTATCAATTGAAAGTAGGGTTCTCAACATTTCACCCACAAAGCAATTTTCTAGAAAAGATGGTTCTCCTTTCCTACTTAGAACTATGACTGTTTATGATAATGATTCGACGGTAAGTGTCAAGCTTTGGGATGAAAAAGCTAACCTGCCAGGAATTGAAGAACTGAAACCTGGTGATTTGATAAAAATAATCAAGGCGTATATCAAATCGGATCTTAATGGTAGTCCAACGATAAATGTTGGTTCGGGATCTAATATCGAGTCAACCAATAAAGAAAGTAAAATTCGCGCAGTTGATGAACTGACTATTGATGTCAGTGAGGTTAAGGAAAATCAAAGTAATCTGGTTGTTTCGGGTAAAATAGATGGTAGTATAACTACACTAGAATTTACTAACCGACGGGGCGAACCAGGAAAAGGACTTAAAATGAGATTAAAAGGAAATGATGATGCCACAAAAGGAGTCGTCATATGGGGAAAAGATGAATCGTTTTTGCCTAAAGTTATTCCCCAGAATGCAAAAGTTAGGCTCTTGGGTGTTAGAACAAAGATAGGAAACCAAGGTCTTGAAATTCATGGAAATGAGGCAACACTGATTGAAATTGAGGGAGGAAAAGAATCAGAGCCTGTTATTGTACGTATTGCTACAATGAAAAGAAATGATGGAGGAAAAACTGTTGCAATGGGTATAGACAATAAGAAAAACATGGTGTATTTGACTGACTCTTCAAATATGCTAGATTCTATTAGTGCTGGAGATGTTATAGAATGCATGCCAGCACAAGTTTTTGGTAATGCTGTAACGATAAACAATAATTCGTTTGTAAGAAAAATTGATGATGAGAGCATACCACAGTTATCCAGTCTGAGAACAAAAATCTCCGAGATTAAATCTGGAAATAATTACTGTATTGAAGCCATAATTTTGAAAGAACCAGAAAAGCGGGAGGTACAAACAAAAACTGGAGAAACAATCTTACTATCAGAAATGTTTGTTGAAGATGATAGTGGTCAGATTTGGATTAAGGGATGGAGAAAGCAAGCTATTCTTTTAGATGGCCTTTCTAGCGGCGAAATAATTTCTGTGACTGCTGTTAACGCAAAAGCTGGACTTGAAGGAAGAACAGAATTGTTTTTAACTCCATTTTCAGCTGTTGCAGAAAAGAACTAGTCCCAAAAACCTCTTGTCATTACATACTGCCTTTCGGCTTCGTAAATTTGTTTATACATAAGCTCTTGGTCAATCATATTTCGTAAAATCCTTGCGCCGGTATCAGCACCAACACCATAACCAGATAATACGATTATAGCATTTTTACCAAAAGTTTCAACCAACGAGGCAACTTTCCAAGCTCGCTTAAACCTTTGATTTTCTTCGGCTGAAAGTTTTTTTCCACTATGTTTTTTCTGAATGATTTTAACCAAATCATAATCTGAATAAAATGTGGTTGTAATTTGCCTGCTTTTGCAATATTTACAACTAAGATTTTTCTTTACTTCTTCCGTAATAATGGCTAGTTGCCATTTGCCACAACGAGCACAAATTAATCGATGTTTGGTTTTAAACAATCGCTTTTTTACTAAATCAAGAATTGCCTTATCAACACTTGCTGGAGATGAATAATATTTTGTGGCGTGATCTAAGAGTGGTTCTGCTAATTTGGAAAACTTGTCAACATCGACCCATTCAATCTGAATTTTGTTGTTTCTAATTCTGTTCAAAACGGTTTCAGTGGATTTTAGATCAAATTTATCATGGAATAACTCCCTTAATGCTTCCATAACAACAGGTGTGTTTTGGTACCGCTCATAAATAAAACGGCCAGACTTTCTATCATAAATAGCACCACGACCTACCATTCCAAATTTTTTTGCAACACACCATGTTCTCCAATTAACATTATGTGTTCCAACCAAAGATGCGGTTACAACATCGCGAAGAACAAATTCTTCGGTTAAAGCTTCAACAAAGATCTTCTTGCTAATTCTTGCATTAGATTCCAAAACAATCCTATATGCATCTGATCTTGATTGAACAACGTATCCAAGAGTAGATTCTAGTAGTGAAGAAAGTATAGTTGCCAGAGTTGAATTGATTTTTGTACCAAAACATGCATGAATAACAATATTACGATCTGTTCTTACAGATTCAATTACAATAGTTTTCTCATCAGGTATGATGTTAAAATCTAGTTCTGGAATTATTTTGTTAAGCATTGATAATGAACCATGTCTCACTTTATTTCTAAATAATCCAACTTTTTGTGCAGTATCGTAATCTATGGGAATGTTTTCTCCCTCCCAGTAAGGCACGTTTTTTGGTGCACCTCTTATTGGTTCAACATTAACTTGCAAAGCTTTTTCGTCAATATTCAGTATTCTCCACTGCATTCCACGTAGAACAAATATGTTGCCCGCTTCACCATGATCTCCTACAAACCTTTGATCTAAGGATCCTATGATCTTCTTTCCTACTGAATCAAACACTTTAAATTTTAAAATATCTGGAATTGTTGAAAGATTCTCAAAATAATACCTAAATGCTTTTCGTGTCCTCCAAAATTTCATTTTTTTTCTGTCAAACGACAAAATATAGATACTGTCTAAGATTTCTAGAACACTACAAAATTCATCTAATGTTATATTCCTAAATGGATACGCTTGTTTGATTATTTTATACGCAAAATCAATAGACAATTCTCCCATCTGCAGTGATAATCCTACTAGGTGGTGAGCCAAAACATCAAGAGATTTGTTATGAATTTTTTGTTCTTCAATAGAACTATTTTTTATTCTATCAAGGATTGCTTTTGTTTCAAATTCATCATCAGGACTATTTGTGATAATTAGCCCTCTTGCAGAAGAATTTCGAAAATGTTTACTCCTGCCTATTCGTTGCATTAATTTTGATACCTGACGTGGTGAGCCATAATGAATTACAAGTTCTACCGAACCAATATCTAATCCTAATTCAAGAGATGATGTGCATACAACTATACCACTTGACCCACTCCGAAGTATGCTTTCTGTTTCTTCTCTAACTTGTTTTGATAATGAGCCATGATGTAATTCTATGTTCATCAAAGTCTTTTCTCTTAGTACTGAAGCTAAAAATTCAGATTCGCCCCTAGTGTTAGTAAACAAAAGAATTGGAGAGTTTATACCTGATTTTTCAATATATTGAATAATTGAATCGGCTACTTCAGAAATTGAGCCTTTCACAAATTTGACTTCAACATCATATTTCCTCATTGATTTATCCTGAATTATCTTACATGGCTTCTTTGTTCCAACGAGAAAATGTCCAGCATCCTCAACATTTCCAATGGTAGCTGATAAGCCAGTTCGGATGATTTTTTGGTTTGAGTTAAGCTGTAACCTTTCCAGGCTTATTGAGAGTTGAGAACCTCTTTCACTTGACAAAAGCTCATGTACTTCATCAATTATGACTCGTTCCAATTCAGAAAGTGCAGTTAACATTTTCTGCTGGGTAAGAAGGATAACAAGCGTTTCTGGTGTTGTAATTAATACATCAGGTGGTGAGTCTGAGATTTTTTTTCTAAGTGATTGAGGTGTATCGCCATGTCTAACTTGAATTGTTAGACCATCTAATTCAGCATATTTGGTTATTCGTCGAAAAACATCACGGTTAAGTGCTCTTAACGGTGTAATGTAAAGCACCTTGATCATTCCCTGCTTTTTTGTTTCCTTTACCTGTGAAAAGGTAGGAATTACGACGCATTCTGTTTTACCGGAACCGGTTGGTGCTATAACCAATGAATCAATTTTTTGACAAATTATTGGTAGTGCTCTTTTCTGTATATCCGTTAACTGTTCGAATCCTAATGAGTGAAATTTTTCTTCTAGAAAAGCTTCAGGAGGATGACTCTTCAATATTTTTTGTTCTAACTCGCTCATAAACCATCGCACCTATAATCCCTGCAGCAAATAAAATAATTCCAATAATAGGAATGTAATCAAAAAATCCTGCCATTGAATACACACGTTCCTAGGATATTAAATAGATTAAGATTGATCAGTAAGGCCTTTCGATGTTATAGTATATTGAAATTGTTTATTTGCAAAGGGAGAAATGGCTTGGCATGAATATCCATTGTTATTTTTTGAAAGTTTAATTTTAGTATGTATGTACATGCTGATTGATTCTTCCAAGTTTTCCTTTTCATGTTTGTTAACAGTTCTAACAATGTTAGTAACAATTATAGGAATTTTGCTGTCAATGGCAATGCCTGATAAAGTATGCATATATTTCATAAAGGAAATATATTTTTCAAGAGACTGTTCTTTTTTTGAATACTCAAATGAGAAAAGATCCGTTACGCTATCAACTATAATCAAAGAATATCTCTCGGGCGATGTTTTTGATAAACAATTAATCTGTTGTGCGGTGTTGGTAATACGATTTACCTTGATTTTATCAAGTAATGATGAGTTGATTTTCTGTAATTGCATCATTTCAACAAGTCTTTCAGGTCTAAACTCACCAGTTGTATCTTGGAAAAGAATCTCTTTTCCATTATGTAAAGCATTAACGCAGATTTGGAATATCAACTGCGTTTTTCCCGTAGCGCTTTGTCCAGAAACACTAGTAATTAATCCATCTTTAATACCACCGCCAAGAAATTTATCAAGTTCTTTTAATCCTGTTTTAATCATGTCTTTGTTTACACTAAAAAACTAAAGAGATTTTCCTAAATAATCGATAGGCAAGGCTTTAATTATAGTAACCAAAGAAAATTGCAATAAGTGGATAACAAGTGTCACAAACAACTGCAAAAAGACCGTTAACAACCTTACAAAAAAACACAAACAAAAGCGTTATTGTTAGATTGAAAAATGATGTTGAATACAAAGGTAAGATAGATAATGTTGATTCTTATATGAATTTGATAATGTCTGATGCAGAAGAGCTAAATGACGGAAAAATCGTTGAAAAGTATGGGAAAATAATTTTGCGGGGAAATAACGTACTCTTTATCAAATTAGAAAACGAACTTTAAACTATAATTACAAATGTCAAAAACCTATATTTTCACATCAGAGTCCGTAACTGAAGGTCATCCAGATAAGGTGTCTGACCACATTTCTGATGCAATACTGGACGAATTTCTTAGGCAGGATCCAGATTCAAGGGTGGCGGTTGAGACGCTTGTAACAGCAAATTTTGTTGTAGTTTCTGGCGAAGTTACATCAAAAGGAAAGTTTGACGTTGAAAAAGTTGTGAGAGATACTATTGCGGAAATTGGTTACGACGACGACGCATTGAAGTTTGATGCAAAAACTTGTGAAGTTATTGTAAAGATACACCTACAGAGTTCCGATATTTCTCAAGGAGTAACAGCAACAACAGGAAAGGAACAGGGAGCAGGAGACCAAGGCTTGATGTTTGGATACGCTACAAACGAAACTGGTGAGCTAATGCCCTTGCCAATATCACTGGCTCATAAATTGACAAAAAAACTTGCTGATGTTAGAAAATCAAAAGAATTGACATGGGTTAGGCCTGATGGTAAGTCTCAAGTTTCTGTTATGTATGTAGATGACAAACCGCAAAGAATTGAAACTGTTGTAATTTCAATTCAATCTGATCCTAAAATATCAAATGAAGAAATTAGAAAGCAGATTATTGATAAAGTGATAAAACCTGTTTGTGGAAATTGGTGGCACGAGAATATTAAAATGTATATAAATCCAACCGGAAAATTTGAATTTGGCGGGCCAGCTGCTGACACAGGACTTACCGGTCGAAAAATAATCGTTGATTCTTACGGTGGAATGGGAAGACATGGTGGTGGTGCATTTTCGGGAAAGGACCCATCAAAGGTAGATAGATCAGCATGCTACATGTGCAGATACGTTGCAAAAAATCTTGTGGCGGCGGGTCTTGCAGATAGATGTGAGATACAGATTGCATATTCCATTGGAGTTTGCCAGCCGTTGTCATTGATGGTTAACACATTTGAAACAAACAAAATACCTGAAGAGAAGATTGAGAAAATTCTAAACTCGCACTTTGACATGAAACCAGCCTCAATAGTTTCCCATCTAAAACTAAAGAGACCGATTTACAAAAAAACTGCAGGTTATGGTCACTTTGGTAGAAACGAGCCAGAATTTACTTGGGAAAAGACTGACAAAGCCGAAGATCTAAGAAAGGCGGCTGGACTGTAAAAATTCTGCAACTGTTGTTAATTTAACATCAGATAATTTTTTAAGTTGTTTTCCGTCACTTGTGTAATCTCCAACTAGGATGTTTAGTGATTCTAAACTGTAAACACTTCTTGGATTACGTTTTGCTTCATCATACGCGCTCTCTAGATTGATTTTTTGAATTTTTACACTGGTATTTTTAGTAAAAAGCTTCACAAAATCTTCAAAGCTCATTTTTTGTGGTCCCACTAGATCTAAAATCTTTTTAGAAAATTTTTTCTCATTAATGGCTTCTAGGATAATTTTTGCGACATCTACCACGGATATTGGTTGTAATCTATATTTGCCAGAACCTGGAATGATAATAACACCTTTTTTCATCTGCTTGGAAAGAGCTTTGGTTAGGTAGTCTGTTTTTCCTATAATGTAAGAGGCGCGAAATATAGTGTAATCTAACCCAGAGTTAATTATTTCGCGTTCAGCCTTGTATTTTGAAACAAAATAATCTGACTTGTTGCTTCTAGAAACACCAAGACCACTGATAAAGATAATTTTTTTAATACCTGCATTTTTACACGCTTTAATTACATTTTTTGTCAGATTGAGATTGATTTCTTCAAACGTAGATTTTGATGATTGTCTTCCTATACCAATTAGATGTATCAAAGCATCGTAATTTTTTAGTTTGGCTTGAAGTTTTGGTTCTAAGAGATTTATGGATGTTATCTTTACTTCAGAAGCATGTTTACGAAAATTTTTTCGGGAAACTCCTAAAACTTTGATTTTATTTTTGTGAAGAAAATTTCTTAGGTTTTTACCTACAAAGCCATTAGCGCCAGTAACTACTATACCTCTAGATATGCTTGACATGGAAAAAATCACACAACAATTGATTTTAAGGATATCATTAGTTATTCATTGTGGATCTTCCAGAAAAACCTGTAGGTAATTTACGTACTGGATTCACTACTGGTACATGTGCTACAGCTGCATCAGTTGCGGCTGTTTTATCAATTATTAATCAGAAAAAAACTGAATCGGTTGATGTTTTACTTCCAAAAAAATCGAGAGTCAAAATTAATATCAATAGTTGTGAATTTGAAAAAAACAAGGCGCATTGCTCAGTAATTAAAGACGCAGGCGATGATCCAGATGTAACGCATGGTGCAGAAATTGTCGTTGACTTGGAACTAACACCAAACCCAAATTCCATTGAAATAGATGGTGGTGAAGGTGTAGGTAGAGTAACAAAACCTGGAATAGGATTAGATATTGGCCAAGCTGCAATTAATCCAACTCCACGAAAAATGATCATTGAAAATTTAACTGAAGTTGGTAAAGAAATTTTAGAAAAAAATGGAATCAAGGTAATAATATCAGTTCCAAAGGGTAAGGAGCTTGGACCAAAGACTGACAACCCTCGAATTGGAATCGTTGACGGAATATCAATTCTAGGAACAAGTGGAATTGTAATGCCATACTCAACTGCATCATTTGCAGCTGCTATTAGACAGCAGCTTGATGTTGTACTTTCGATGGGAGATGATACAGTTGTCTTAACAACTGGTGGAAGAAGCGAGGATTTTGCAAGAAATGTTTTTGATCTTCCTGATCATTCATTCGTACAGTTTGGAGATTTTTCTGGATATACAATCTCACAATGCGCAAAAAAAGGAATGAGTAAAGCGCATGTTGGTGGATTTATCGGAAAGTTTGCCAAGATGGCAACTGGTGTCAAACAGACACATGTAAAGGGCTCAAAAGTTAACATGGATTTTCTCTCAGAATTAGCAAAAAAATGCAAGGCTGATGAGGATGTTGTTCAGAAAATAAAAAATGCAAATACTGCTAGAAATGTTCAAGAGATTATTCTTGAAAATAATATTGATGGATTCTTTGATTTGATTTGTTCAGAAGTTTACAAACAAATGAGAGGTCATTCAGAAAATAAGATCCCTATTGAAATTATACTGTTTAATTTCGATGGGAATGTTTTGGCACGCTATCCCAAACAGTAAGGAATTTTATTAAACTAGCATACAATCAATGCATGGAAAGAATAGCAATTTTAGCCATTACTAAAAATGGCATTAAGATCGCAAAAGAACTAAAGGAAAAATTCTCTTCCTGGGAGGTGTTTGCGCCAGATAAATTCTCTGATGATAATAAGGACATTACATGGTATGCTGATAGCACAACAACAAAAATTATGGAATTATTCAAATCAAATGATGCGCTAGTTTGTTTGTTCTCCTTAGGTGCCGTTGTAAGATTAATCTCACCATACTTGAAAGACAAGAAAACTGACCCTGCGGTTATTGTAATAGATGATAAGGCTCAGTTTGTAATTAGTGCGCTTTCCGGGCATCTAGGTGGAGCAAACCAGCTTACAAATGACATTGCAGATAGGCTTGGTGCAACACCTGTAATAACAACGGCTGCCGATGTAAACAAAACCATTGCGGTAGACCTTGTTGGAAAAGATTTTGGATGGAAGATTGATGATGATTCTAATGTAACAAAGGTTAGCGCGTTTATGGTCAACGAAGAAAAAATTGGTGTGTATCAAAACTGCGGAAGGAAAGATTGGTGGGGAAATAAGCTACCAGCTAATGTTACAGTATATTCTACAATCAATGAACTAAAAAATTCAGGTTCAAAGGGATGCCTGATCATAACGGATGAGATTGTTGATGATAATAGTATATTACAAAATGCTGTAGTGTATAGACCACCGAGTCTAGTAGTGGGAGTTGGATTGCATTGGGATACCGCAAAGGATACCATCAAAGATGGCTTGATGAGTTGCATGAATAAATTCAAACTTAGTGAAAAATCAATTGCAAGGTTTGTCTCAATTAAGAAAGAAAAAGACGTGGTTGGTCTTGTTGAACTTGCAAAAGAGATGTCTATACATATACAATATTTTGAAAAGGAGGAGCTTGCTTCTATTGCTACACCAAATCCATCGAAGACAGTCCAAACATTTGAGGGTACACCAAGTGTGTCAGAAGCTGCAGCAATTAGGAGCTCTGAAGGAAAATTAGTAGTTGAAAAACAAAAATTCCCTCCAAACTTGACAATAGCGATTGCGAGGATACCAAATTGAAAAGAGGATTGTTACTAATTGACAGGGGAAGCCGAGAAAAGGAGGCAAAGCAGGAGTTGGAAGTGATCTGCAAGAAGATAAAGGAAAAGGGAAATTATGAATTTTCTAACTATTGTTTCTTGGAAGTTATACCACCGTATATTGAAGAGGGAATTAACCAAAGTCTCACTCACAACATTGATGAATTAACGATTGTTCCGTACTTTCTTTATCCTGGAAAAAAGATCAAGGCTGCCGTAAACGAATCAATTGGATTTCAGAAAAAAACAGACGTAAAACTTCGAATAACCAAGCCCATGAGCATGCACAAAACTATGATTGAGCTTGTAGATAACAGAATTACATCAGCATTAAGTGAAAACTCTGTTAACCTGCCGAAAAATGCTGTGGATGTACTTGTTATTGGGCATGGGAGTAAGGATCCGAACGCCAAACGTTCCATGGAATATGTGGTTGATGGGATAAAACCTACATACAGAAATGTAAGTTTCTGCTTTTTGGAAATCGAGGAGCCTAACATTAAACAGGGAATTATCAAATGCAAAAATGACAATCCGGAGGTATTGGTGGTTGTCTTTTATTTTTTGCATGAAGGCGCACATGTAAAACGAGACATATATGAAGATCTGAATCCTGCATTGGAAGAAGCAAATTTGCAGAAAGCACTAATTACAAAACATATCGGAACTGATGACAAGATGGTTGATCTCATCATTGAAAGGGCCAAGGAGGTGGAAGTTGCAAACTAGAAAAGGACAATCAATAGAGAATGAAAGTATGGAGATCATTGATCGTGAGGTTGGATCTCATCCGTATAGCGACATGGAATGGCCAATAGTAAGAAGAATTATTCATGCTACAGCAGATTTTGATTTTGCAGGAAAAAACAAGATTGTATTACACAAGGATGCGATCAAAAGTGGAACCAGTGCGCTGAAAAATGGCTGTAGTATAATCACAGATGTGAATGGTGTAATAGGTGGACTGAACAAGCAAAACCCAAAAGATTTTGGGAATGATATAATATGCAACATTTCAGATCCAGGTCTAGCTGAAAGAGCAAAGCAAGAGAACAAAACTAGGGCACAGATGTCCATGCGAGTTGCAGCTTCTGAGATGAATGGAGGAATCGTAGCAATAGGCAATGCTCCAACTGCATTATTGGAAGTAATCAAGATGATTCAAGAGGGCGTTACAAAACCTGCACTAGTTATAGGAATTCCTGTTGGATTTGTCTCTGCAGCTGAATCTAAAGAAGAGTTACAAACTATTGATGTACCGTTTATCACTAATGTTGGTAGGAAGGGAGGAAGCTCCTGTGCTGCGTCAATTGTTAATGCATTATTCAAACTGTTAAGAGAAAACTAAATCAGATGGTCGGCAAAAAAGTTGCGTCTATTTGCATTATAATTATTGGAATTATTGTCACTATACCGTTCAATTACATGTATGGAATTAGTGGATTTGAAGTAGATGTGGTTTGGACAATTGTTGGAATTGTTATGATTGCTTCTGGTGTTTATTTATTAAAAAATTCATCTAAACTAAAACCAATCTAAACTCTATTACTAACAAGTTTCGTAGCATACTTTGCGCTATCAAAGTACAGATGACAGTATGATGCAAGCGTATTGTATTCAGAAAGTCCGTCCTTTTTTCTGGATATTCCTTCGCCAATCTTCAGATCATACACAAGTTTAACATCTCTTGGAAGATTTCGAATCTTCGAATAGTGAAACTCGTGTGCACGAAACTTTCTAGGAGTAGAAATAAGACATCTTGATGTGATTCTTCCTTCTGTGTAGTTTAGCGTCATTTTTTCCGTCATCTGAGTTTCGGCATCAAACAAACCCACCATCTTGTATTTCTTTTTGCCAAAATCGATCGATTTTGTGAGATACATAAGACCACCACACTCTGCATAGATTGGCATTCCCTCTTCAGCATGCTTTTTTATCAGATTCCTCATAGTCGTGTTCCGTTCAAGTGATTGCCCTAAAACCTCTGGAAATCCTCCACCAATGTAGATTAAATCACAACCTGGGATTTTTTTATCTGTTACTGGACTAAAAAATTTCAGCTTTGCTCCTTCTCTACGTAATGCTTCAAGGTTATCATGATAATAGAAATTAAATGAGCCGTCAAGTGCAACCGCTACTGTAGCTATAGGTTTTTTGATTTTTTTTGACTGAACCTTTGGAAGTTCTGATACGTTTTTACAAATCTGAATTATTTTATCGATGTCAAGACTGTCAGAAATCTCACGTGAAACTTTCCTAATTTTATTTTGCAGTGACCTTTGTTCCTTTACAGGAATAAGTCCGAGATGTCGTGATTCCAAGCTCTCAGAATTTCTTAGTATAGAGCCAAGTATTGGAACCTTCAGGCTTGCAAGTGCTTGCTTGCACATACTTTCATGTTTCTTGCTGCCAATTTTGTTCAAAATTACGCCAACAATCCTAGAATTACGATGAAACTTTGCAAACCCTAGTGCGGTCGCAGCAATGGAACGTGCTGTTTTGCTTGCGTCCAAAATTAAAATGGTAGGAGATTTTAGCAGCGATGCAACATGATGTGTACTAGCATAGTTTGTCTTTCCACCAAACCCATCATAATAACCCATCACACCCTCAATTACAGAAATATCAGATGTGGAATTTTTTACAAAACTATGTAGTAACTCACTTTCTCCCATTAACCATACATCCAAATTTTTTGCATCCTTACCTGATATTGCAGAAAGATAACTGGGATCAATATAATCAGGACCAACCTTGAATGGCTGTATCCTATAGCCACGTTTCTTGATCCCATAAATTATCGCGGATGTGATCGATGTCTTGCCAACTCCGCTGGTTACCCCAGCAACAACTAACCTTGGAATCTTCAATTCTTTGTCTAGGAATTTCATCTACTATCAATCTTTTTAGTTTAGAGAAAATTCAAAGTAAACGTGAGCCAAAAGGGACTAGTTATAGTATATACTGGTGGAGGCAAGGGAAAAACCTCAGCCGCACTAGGACTTGTGCTAAGAGCTGTAGGATACAACCATAAAGTTTGCATGATACAATTTGTAAAAGGCACTTGGCATTATGGTGAGCTCGATTCTGCAAAAAGGTTAGCACCAGAATTTGAGCTGATTACGGCAGGCAAGGGATTTGTAGGTATTTTAGATGACAAAAGCCCACGCGAGGATCACGTAAAGGCGGCAAACGATACGCTGAAGATTAGTAAGGAAAAGATAATGTCGGGTAACTTTGACGTTGTTATACTGGACGAGATTAACTATGCACTACAACTGAAATTACTGAATTTGGATGATGTAATAGATCTCATAAAGTCAAAGCCGCCTGAACTTGATCTTGTATTGACAGGCAATCATGCAGAAGAGAAAGTCATAGAATTAGCAGATCTTGTGACTGAAATGAAAGAAATCAAACACCCATTCAGATCTGGCATAAAAGCAAAGAAAGGAATAGATTTCTAGACAGCAACAATAAATTACCTAGTTAAAAAAATACAGCAAATGACAACTGAAGTACATGAATTACCGGAAGTAGGAGAAATTGTTGTTGCTACAATTACTAAGATAACAGCTCATGGTGCTTATACAACTCTAGATGAGTATAACGATATTCAGGGATTTTTGCATGCTTCAGAAATAGCACATGGGTGGGTACGAAATATTAACAAATTTGTAAAATCGGGAGAGAAAAAAGTTCTGCTTGTAAAGAGGATTAAGGAAGGTAGGGAAGAAATTGATTTATCACTTAAACAGGTTTCAAGGGATCAACAAAAAAAGAAACTTGTTGATGTAAAACGATTCGAAAAAGGAAAAAGCATTATTAAAAGTGTGCAAGAGAAAGCAAAATTATCAAATAGTGATGTTGAAAAACTAGAAGACAAGATTTTTTCAAAATATGATTCCGTTTATGATGGAGTTGTTGATATAGCTACAAACGGAATTAAAGTTTTTGGTGATTTGAAATTACCTAAAAAAACTTTGGATGTAATTGAAGAAGTAAGTATGAAAATTAAATTGCCTTCAGTAGAAATTAGGGGTATTTTAGAATTAGTAGATAATAGCTCAAATGGAGTAGAAACCATAAAGAACAGCTTACAAGGTTTTGAAAAGACAAATCAAGATAACGTAAAAATTTTGTACATAGGAGCCCCAAAATATAGAATAAGTGTAACTGCTTCTGATTTTAAATCTGCAGAAAAAACTCTTAAGCCTATCTTAGAAGACATACAAAAAAATATTGAAAAAAACAAGGCTAGTTTTAAATTCACGAGAGAAGAATCTAGAAAAACTGGTGAAGGATAATGCGGTTTCAGATAAGAAAGTGTTCTGAGTGTGGACGATATACATTAAAAGATGAATGCAAAAAATGTAATAAAAAAACTATGTTAGTCCATCCAGCAAAATTTTCTCCCGATGATAAATACGCAAGATTACGTATAGCAGAAAAACCGAATTAAATTTTCAAGGTGCGTATGTGCCTGTAAGTGTTGCCTGTTCTATGATGTGACCTTCCATTGCTTTTTCAACGTCAGCCTTTGTAGATTTGTCGGGAAGATCCAATTCGCTGTCAAGTGCGTAAAGTTTGAATACATACGTATGCATTTTATCAGGCGGTGCAGGTCCACCATATCCTACTTCACCAAAGTCTGTCATTCCCTCTGTTGACTTTGCTGGTTCTAGTTCTGTTTTAGTTGGGTCTATGTTCCATGCAACCCAATGCACCCAAATCTTACCAACAGCTCCCATCGCATCGGGGTCATCCATAATGAGAGCTAAAGATTTTGTTCCCTCAGGGATTCCACTAACGGTCAAGGGTGTAATTTTATTTCCATTCTTATATCCACATTCTCGCGGTATCTCACCACCATGTGAAAAAGCGGAGCTTGTCAGTTTGAGGTTTCCCATTTGCTTACTTTTACCTCCTTCTCCAGTTAAATTTTGCTAGGATTCCAAAACAATCTTATCGTTTGAAAAAGACATGACTGAACCACCTAAACTTTTAATTTTATTTTTTAATTCGTTGTCAATCGTAGCAATTATACCTCCACGCTTTCTTACACGTTCAATTATCGCTTGATCTGCAAACTTACCAGACATTTGGGTGGTTTTCAAATTTCGTGCAAACTCAAGAGTTGTTATAGCATCTTGTTTTTTCTTTTGTGTTTTAGAAAGTTTTTTCAGCTCATTTAGTACTGGAGATGGAACGACAAATTGTATTTGACCGATTTCAGTGTTTACAGAATCAATGTTCTTGATCTTGTGAGTAGATAGATGAATCAGAAAGCTTGTATCACAGATGACTTCAACCAATTATTCCTGCACCAATAAGTCTCCACCTTTCTGCAATTCTCCTGCTAAGTGCAACACTTCCTTTATCAAAAATGCACACTGGCCTTCTAAATTCCACTTCTATATTATCAGATTTTACTTTGTTTACTGTTGCAGGTACAGGGGCAGTTCCAACATTAATTCTAAGTAATTCACCAATTTTTATAGGTGCAACTTTGGTTTCTCCGGCAGAACCAACAGCAGTATCAAATAAACTGATTTTTAGTTTTGCCTCTGTAGAATTTTCAGGTAGAGTACCAGGCTTGCCAACTACAGAGCCTATTAGTGAATCACTTGTTGAAAGAGATGGATCAAGTTTTGTTCCAATTGCCACCAGACCTCCTGATTTTACTTCATCTACAATACCAGCGCCTGTTCCTAAGGAAACTATTTCTGTCTGTATAGATTGATAAGATTTCTTCTTCGGATTAATTAATCCGGGTTTGATCTCAATTTCATCGCCAACCGATAACTTTCCCTGAGTTATGCTACCACCAATTACTCCACCTTTGAGATTTTTTATTTTAGTTCCAGGTTTGTTTATATCAAAAGATCGTAAAACATGCATCACAGTGTCACTAGATTCATCTCTAACTGGTGTTTCAATCGTTTCTTCAATAGCACCTATCAAAGCATCCATGTTAAGAGATGACTGTGCGCTAATTGGTATAATTGGAGAACTAGCTGCCTTTGTTCCCTTTACAAACTTTGTAATTTCAGAGTAGTTTGATAAAGCATCTTGGTGTGATATGAGATCAACTTTGTTTTGAACAATTACAATTTGCTTGATTCCCAATATTTGCAAAGCTAGAAGGTGTTCTTTTGTTTGAGGCTGTGGAACTTTAGAATTTGCAGCAACCAACAGCAAAGCACCGTCCATTAGTGCCGAACCTGAAAGCATGTTTGCCATCAAACTTTCGTGACCTGGACTATCTACAAAACTTATCACTCTTGATAATTCGCTTTCTTTTCCACAGTTATGACATTTTGGCTCAGTTGAATACCCCAATGGCGATTCACAGTCTTTACATTTGTAAAATGCTGCATCTGAATATCCAACACGTATGGTAATGCCTCTTTTTAGCTCTTGACTATGTTTGCTAGTCCAATTTCCAGTTAGTGCATGAATTAGAGTTGTTTTTCCGTGGTCTACATGACCTGCAGTACCAATATTGACACATGGTTGTTTTCCATATTTTTTTATGTACCAATCAGGAAGTGAATCTTTCCAATGCATCATTAAGAATTAAAAATTCTGTTATGTTAACCTATTCCTTTTTTTCTTTAGGAGCTTCTGCCTTTGGTTTTTCTTTAGGAGCTTCTGCCTTTGGTTTTTCTTTAGGAGCTTCTGCCTTCTCCTCTTTCTTAGGTTCCTCTACCTTAATTTCGCCATCATATTTACTGTTAAGTTGATAAATTTCTTCAGATATTGTATTTCCTCTTAATAGCTTCCGTTTTCGCAGACCTTTTTCTGTTTGTTGTAAACCAACTCCTTTTGGTATTAGGATACGTTTTCTTGCAGAGCCAAGTAGATCTGATCTCATAGGAATACCTGATTTATCACTACCACCTGTAATCTTGATCTTTCCCTCTAATCCCACAAGAGAGGCATCTGTTTCTTGACCTATTAGTAGTCCAAGCAAAGGATTCGCATCGTTATCTTTTAGTTCCCTAGTAATTGATTTTCCTTTTGTGTCAGATATTGTTATCTTGAAGTTGGCCAAGCATTCGAAAAAATCACCAAACTACTAATTAACCTTTGGAGTTTGTTAGCTAGAAACCTGGTCTGTCTGGAATATAATCCGCAGACATATTCAGTGCCTTCTCTTTCATAATCTCCAAGTAAGTTTCGTAATCTGCCTCAAAGCTACAGTGTGGACATTTTACTTTTGTAATCTCATCGTCAAGAACCGCAACCTTTTCGCATTCTGGACATCTTGCATCCATAAAAAAAATTATCAATCAAACTATATAATATTAATTTCAAAACCCGAATTGAACGGAGTTAGTCCAGACTGGCAGGACATCAGCTTCCCAAGACTAGTCTGTTTTTTGTATTTCAATTACTGTTTGATAATCTTCATTTTTATTTGTATTATCAATTTTAAGTGATCTTATATCAAACTCATTTTCGTTTAATCCTATTTCTTTGAATTTTTTCTTAATTTGAATTATTGAAAAATCATTATAATAACTCCCATCTGTATCGTTCCAATTCATTTTATGTTTTTTTAAATCTGGAAAAAATCCTCTATATGCTGTAATATAAGCATATTTTTTGGTTACATTAACAATTTTTGCAACAAACGCATCCATATCATACACATGATCTATTACTGCATGTGAAAAAACTAAATCAAATTTTTTTGAAATATTCAATTTAATAAAATCTCCCACAAGAAATTCAAACGATGAGTTCTTTTTACATTGTTTGATAGCAGTTTCAGAAATGTCTGTTCCTGTATATTTGATGTTAGCAAATAATTCTTTTAATTGTATTGGATAAACACCAGTTCCACATCCTATCTCTAACACGGTTTCTAGATTATTTCTTGTTTTTAGATATTGAATAAAATCTTGATGTTGAATTTCGTGACATTTATGCATTTTAGTATACCAATTATTTTGTTCATCGCCGTCCTTTTCCTGCCATGTTTTTCCATAACTAGAATGGCCAAAAATTCCCGTATTTTTGATTTTATTCTTTAGAGTTTCCAGGTTTCTAACCATGGAACAAAAAACCAATGACATCTATATAATACTAATTTCAAAACCCGAATTGAGCGGAGTTAGTCCAGACTGGCAGGACGTCAGCTTCCCAAGCTGGAGGTCGCGTGTTCAAATCCCGCACTCCGCATCTTGACTTCAAATTAACGCAAGTCTTTATCGTCTACTTTTTCAATTGAAAGGATTTCAATTATTTCGTTGATCTTAGAAACAATATCAACGTACGAAGGTGAAACGATCTCTCCCTTCTCATTGTGATCAATTATCAGCTTTTTTACCATAAATTTTCTAATTATTTTACTATATTTCAATCTATTAAATTGATAAAAAAGATTGGATCATGGATTGTCCATCGCTACTCATTTCTGGATGAAACTGCGTACCAAAAATGTTCAAATTATTATGTTTTACAATTTCATACTTGCATGATTTGGAGCTGGCTAAACTATGAAGTTGGCTACCTAATTGTGAAATCTCATAGTTGTGACTTTCAGTTACGTCTATTTCTCCACGGCAAATTTCGTTTTCCTTTTCAATGACAACGGTTTCCTGGCCTCCTACATGTTCGTCTGATTTTTTTATTGTGCCGCCCAATGTAATGGCTAGAATTTCAGCGCCATAACAAATTCCAAGCAATGATTTTTCCTCAGAAATGACATGTTTTATAATTTTAGAATTTAGGGCGTTAATTTTTCTATCGTTTTTTTTTCGTCCAGAAAGAATAAACGAATTAAATTGTTGTATATCTGATAGATTTACTTCATCAAATTTTTGGCTGATAAATTTAATTTTCTTTTCAGAAAGAAAGTTTACCAGATTTTTTGTGTAGATAGAACCATTGTCTACAACAAGTAGCAACTATTTGCCTACCTCAATCGAGATATAATGTAGCTCAGTTATGTTGTCAACAACTTTGATATATCCAAAGTTAAATGCATTTTCTTCCTCCCACATTAGAATACGCTTACTAGTTCCAGCTTCGTTGATGAATTGTGTAACCAATTTAGTTGTAGCCTCTTGGTCAGATTTTGAATAGAATGCGATATCACCTATACTAAACGACAATGGAATTTGAATTGTAGTTGGAGTAGTGAGAACTATGCCCTTTTCTTCAAAAATTGATAGCACAACATCTATTCTCGCATCTTTGTCTAGTACAATACCCATTACGCCATCACTGGTCGCAGAAGCAGTTGGTGTAACGCCAGCTAGTTTTTGCAGATATGCCTCAAATGCTGATTCTTGTGTATCACCTAGACCCACATGATATTCGCCAGTAAACGCGGCACCAACAGCTGCAATAGTACCAAGTTGTGCAACAACACCGCCTGCACCGGCAGTATAAACTGGGATAAAGTAGGTATCATGCTCACCCACTTGGTATAATATGTTATCACCAATTCGAGGATTTCTCAAAAGTGTCTTTAATTGAGCAAAGTCTGGATCTCTATCCAATGCCTCACGAACAGAGGTAGGACCTAACAGTTTAATGTCTGATTCTATTGGAACTTCATAAAATTGCATGTGACCGAGGTTCGGTTTATCATTTTCTACAACCATGTATCCAGCCAAGTTTCTTCCCTGTGAACCTCTAAGTTCGAGAGACAGCAAGCCAATAAATTCTGGTTCTTCAAATCCAGGTGGCTTTGCTTGTATGTAGTAAGTATCTAAGCCACGAGGTATTTCATAGAATTCATTTGCTTGTATGAATATATCAACATCAGTAACGTGATAGATGTTGTACATCTCGGTCCTCCAGTTAAAAAGCTCCTGAGGATACCTTATCTGTTTTTCAAGCCATTCAGGCATCTCGATTACGTTGTGTTTATACTGGCTCATGAACATATCAGAAAAAAAGTCGTCTCCATGTTTGATTAGTTGAATATTACCGTCATAGGTATCTACTAACCCATAACCTACCAATCTAAGATATGGATTTCCCGCTGACCAAGGCACATCACTTGAATCAAATCCAATAATGAGGGGAACGAGCCAATAGGTATTCTTGCCATCTGTTACTGGGAGTGAATCAAGCTCCTTTCCAAACAAGTCATACAAAAAGTATGGATAAAGTGTTTCCATTCTTTCATTAACATCCTTGTATCTCATAACGTGAATTGGCGTTCCAGGAAATGAGATCATAAAGTTTGGCTCAAACAGCCAGCTGATAGGCGGGGCAATTTCCAAGCCACCCATTCCATCATAGGATGCACCGTTTAGTTCTGCGGTGGTTGATCCTCGGTCTGTTGGATATCCGGACCAAGTTTGATCAAGCAAGCCGCCCTCGCCATAGTAGATTTGTCTCTGTTCAAACAACTCAGAGCTATCAACAATTACACCATCAGTCGCCTCTAAAGTTAGAAATCCGTTTGGCACATGAGTATAAACTAGGTGCTCGTTATACCACTGGTTTTCCAAGCTTACAGAAGAAGGCAGAATTGGTGCCATGGATGCAGTCCAGTATAGTTTGTTATCAAACCTCAAAATATCATTATCTTCAAAATTTACATAAGGTATCAATCCAATTTCTGGTTTTAATTTTGCAAATGCCGCTTCCCAATCCCATACACGGATACCGTCTAGAACATCAGCATTATCTTCAATGTACTGATCAATTTGGTTTGGAGAAATTGATTTTATTGATGGATCATGAATGTGTTCTGTGATTTGATCTAATTCAGCAAGGTATTGATTCACGCCAATTTGTTGTGCAGTATATGGTCCAAGATATTCTATCTTTTTAGCATCAGCAATGCTGGTGTTAACAGACATAGCAATGCCGACAACTACTGCAATTGCAATAATAGTAAAAATTCTGATGTAGACATCTCTTTTTAACATATGCGTTAGTATTCTAGATCTAATCCTATCAAATATTGAAAACGCAATTAGTGCAAATCCAACAACAAATGTTCCTCCTATGGCATATCTTGTATTGTAATCAATGTTTTCACCAAAGAACATGTTAAAGGCGGACCAGATTATACCAATTCCTACAATTGCTTCCAATGATGAAGTGTAATTAAGCCACTTTGGTTTTCCTTGAGCCGCATCATGAATATAGGATGTAGCAACCTTGAAAATATGATGTAGCCCAACAAACAACAAGAGCCGTAATCCAATAACACCCAGTATGGATGGAACCAGAATTAATAGTGCTGGAATCATTGGAATCACTTTTTCAGTTGCATAGGAATAATCGGTTGGTGGTGTTACAAAAGGAAGTGAAAATATTGTAAGTATGTTCTCTATACCCAAACTATTTCCGTCTATTACATAGATAGCGGCAAAACCAAACATAATGTTTGCAAAGAATGCCCCAAAGAGGACAACCTTGGTAAACTGCCAAATTACAAAATGTGGGACAGATAGCTTGTAATCGTGGAAACTTGTAATAGTTTCTGATGCAGCCGAAGTTGGGCTACGATTAATGAAACCAATTGCGGTAGACAAAGAGTACCATAAAACCGAATGGCGTTTTACTATGTTTACACGTACTAGTGCTATCACTGATAGAATTATGGAAGAAACTAACGCAAAGTAGAGTGGTGTTATAAAAAGATCAGCAAATTCTTCCACATTCATAAATAATGTCACAGCCTGGCTGCCTACAAGAGCAAAGGCAATAATTGCGATTAGAGCTACTATTCCTATTTTGATATACTTTCCAGCATCTGGTAGTGTGGTACCGCTTTCTTTTGATGAGCTATACAAACTTACAAAACTCTGCTAACCGTCTATTAATTCCTTAGCGCGATAAAATGTCTAGTTTTGATGAAATTACACTAAATTAGCAATGCCCTTACAAAGCATGTAGGCAGCAGCATATTTCGGAACGGAGATTTTTTCGTTAGTGTATGGGCCAAACCTTCTGTTTTTCAATCGAAATTCGATTGGTGAATTTGCTGAAATCTCTACTGGTTCATCGCCAATCAGGCACGCTTCTGCATATGGATTGAATTTTTCAATATTATCGCAAGCCAGTTTTGCAAGACCGCTTTTGCTATTGAGTGAGCCCTCAAGTCGAAAGATCCTATGAATGTCAACTGTTACATTTGGATCTATCTTAATCCCAATCGAGTTTTTCCCAATTTCTTCAAGTATTTGCTGATAAGCAAGTTTTCCATCAGAGATGATTTTAGTTATAGCCTTTGATCTTTTCGATTTAGAGCCAAAAAGTTCTTTTGCCACACGTCCACGCCATCCTGCTTCATCAAGCTCGGGAAATGTATGTCTCGAAGGATTTTCTTTTTTAAAACCAAACCTTTCAGGCATAACTCTCCGAAACATGATGTAGTCAATCAAATCACCTCTTTCTTTAGAACCGAGTTGGTTATAGGGCGAGTTTGTTACATAAAGATGAAATCCTTCATTGCCTGAAAAGGATATTCTGATGTTTTTATCATCTATCCGTAAATCAGCAGTTAGAATTTTTACCAAATTCAAAACTTCTTTTTTTACACCAGAAATACAATTATCGCAAGTCAATGATAAAAGATCCAGTTTGTTTGATTTGCATTTAGGACACGTATCGTGTAGCAAAGATACCTCACCACAAGAAAGACACTTTACGCATGTGTGATCTTTCCTGCAAGACAGGTTTAGATCCTTTGCGTCTATGTCAAAAATAAGATCCGCTTCCTTCCAGTCTTTTTCTGCCATTGGTAAATTTGGAAAAGAGTAATAGGCGTTTGAACAAAAAACATCAGAAGGTACATTTGTCATTAACATCAAACGTAAATCTTTGTCAGTTTTTAACGAAATATGTCTGACCATTCCAGAATTAAATTTTTTATAACCATACTCCCTTTCTAGTGATCTATCTGGAATGTGAATAAAATCGAAATGATCAAAATAATACTGCTTGAAAGTTTCTTCTAAAAACTTTAAATCATTTTCAAGCATTTACAATCTTTTCTTTCCAAACTGCATTGGATTTATAATATTATCACAATCTGGTGTAGCAAAGCACATGTCATGGCTTTCTATCTTATCACATGACGGACAAGAATATTTTGTGTTACTGCCTGTTTCACCTGAAATTTGTTTAATTTGGTACCGTGTAACTTTTTCATTCCAATCAGGAGCATTTTTGAATAATGGTGCAATCTCGTCTATAGTCTGTCCTCTTCCAAGAAGAAATGTTGCTAACATAAATCTGCCAAAATGAGGCAAGTTTTCCCCATTGTTGAGTACTTCTATTGCATGTTTAATGCACGGAGGATATTCTGTTGATACAATTGTCTTAACTACAAATTTTTTGGCTAGTTCAGATAATTTGTGAACTTTATCCTCAAACCCTTTAGACATAGATGGTGTGTTGGCAGCTCTAATCCTAGAACTGATGTAGCCACCAAGTTCCTTTCTAATCAATCTTGCAGATTCATGTGTACTTAAAAAAACCATGCCGTTCTCAACATGTCTATTAACTAACTTCCACTCAAGTTCATGAAAATTTACAGCGTGTTGCAAGTAGTCAGAAATTGGAATAACAAAATAGCCCCCAGCCTTTTTGATAGTTATAGAAAAAATGTCTCGGAAAATTTTGATTGCAAATTCCTCGCTTGTTTTATTTGAATCGCTAACTAGATCCCTTTCCAGAAATTTCTCAGCCCGACGGGCCTCAGCAAGGGAAAATCTATTGATTAGTGTGTTATGTCCACTTAGTTTTAGCAGTACTATTGCTATCAAAAATGAAAATACGTTTAGTGGAAGTATGATATCTTTGTCGCTCGAATTATCTGCTTTTGGGTTGTAAATTTTTCCCTCTGCTGCAGATTCAATCCGCTCATATGCTTTATCCACAATAATCTTAAGATCAGGATCGGTAGCAAATTGTTCTAATGTAAATCCTTTATCGTTTAGATATTGCCCAGCTTCCGCTAAAAAAGGATATTTTGCAATCTCGTCTTGCCCTAAACTGATCATATATAGACTACCCAAACCTTTCTAAAAAAATTTGATTTAAAAGCTTTCAAAACAAAAAAACAATACTGTTTAAATTATGTTATGAGGGTTTTCAGGCGTGCAGATTGGACTTCATGTTTCGATTTCAGGTTCTGTTGCTAATGCAGTTACTAATGCTATAGAACGTGAATGCTCTGCATTTCAAATCTTTACGGGAAATCCTAGAGGATGGTACTCCAAAGATCTTACGAACGAAGATATTTCAAATTATAAGAAAAATCTTAGTGAGTGTGATATTGATCGGTTTGCAACGGTAGCACACATGCCATATCTCCCAAACCTTTCTACTCCAGATATTCCTGGCTATGAAAAATCTATCAAAGCTATGATAAGAGAGGTTAAGCGATGTGCCAGAATAGGAATACCTTATCTTGTAACACATTTGGGAAGCCACAAGGGATCTGGAGAGGAAAAGGGAATGCAGAAGTTAACAAGTGCTCTAATGGAAGTTGCCAAAGCAACAAAAGATGTCACAATTCTTCTTGAAAATACTGCTGGGCAAAAAAATTCTGTAGGCTCTGATTTTACACAGCTAGCAGAGATTTTCTTCAGCCTGGAACCTGCAAGTAGATTTGGAGTTTGTATTGATACATGTCATGCGTTTGCGGCGGGATATGATCTAAGAAATCAAAAAAATGTAAAAGACACATTTGAAAAATTTGATAAAGAGGTCGGACTGAAACATTTGAAAATTCTTCACTTGAATGATTCAAAGGGTGAATTGGGGTCCCATCTTGATAGACATGACCATATAGGTTTAGGTCAGATAGGAAACGCTGGATTAAGCAAAGTAATCAAATTAATGAATAAAAATAAAATTCCCATAATATTAGAGACCCCGATTGATGATAGGCGAGACGAGTTTGAAGATATTGGAACTGCAAAAGAACTTGCATAAAACTAATTTATTTCACCTAGGTAGCTTGCAATTATGAAATATGATGATGTTATGAAACTCGCACTGGAACGTGGATTTTATTTTCCAAGTTGTGAGGTTTATGCTGATGCACAGGCTGGATTCTGGGAATATGGACCGGCTGGTGTAAGTTTGAAAAATAAGTTCTTAGAACTTTGGAGAAGGGAATTGGTTAGACGTGACAAAATGATTGAGATTGATGGTTCACAAATAATGTCCAAGTCTGTATTTGAGGCATCTGGTCATTTAGCTAGTTTTGCTGACCCCATTGTAAGGTGTACAAAGTGCAAATCAACATACAGGGCGGACAAAATAATAGTTGACGCCACCAAAACTGTCATTCCTGAAAGTGCTGGTCTTGATGAATTTGACAAAGTTATCTCTGAAAAAAATGTAAAATGCCCAAAATGTAATGGTGATTTTGAAAATACTAAAAAATTCAATATGATGTTTCAAGTTGGAATAGGACCGGAAGGTGAAGAAGCCTACCTAAGACCCGAAACATGTCAGTCCATCTTTGTTGATTTTCCACGACTTTTCAAGACTATGAGAGGGAAGCTTCCGCTGGGAATTGCACAAATAGGTAAGAGTTTTAGAAATGAGATTGCTCCAAGACAAAGCCTACTGAGGCTGAGAGAGTTTTATCAGGCAGAAATTGAGATATTTTGTAATCCTGCTAAACTAAATGAGCTTGACAAGTTTTCGGAGATAGAGAACACAAAGATTCCAATTCAAGTTGATGACGAAGTGAAGATTATGACTTGTAAAGAGGCGGTGGATTCAAAAATAATTCCAAACAAGTTTGTTTCCTACTACCTGGGAATATTAACCGAGTTTTATGAAAAAGCCGGTGTAGACATACAAAAAAGCAGATTTCGAAAATTGGGAGAAAAGGAAAAAGCGTTCTACGCGGAAGTTGCTTTTGATTTTGAGGTTGAGACAACTACAGGATGGCTTGAGCTTGTGGCATGCAACTATAGAGCGGATTATGACTTGAGTGGTCACGCTACTAAGAGTAAAGAAAAGTTTGAGGTGATGGACAATGACGAAAAAGTACTTCCACATATTTTTGAGCTTTCTATGGGAATAGACCGTAGTTTGTACACCATATTAGAACATAGTTTACGAGAAGACAAAGAAAATGATAGGACCGTGCTATCACTCAAGCCGTATTTATCTCCAATTCATGTTGGAGTATTATCACTTGTAAAAAAAGATGGTCTTGCGGAAAAAACAGATGAAATTTATCTAAAAATCAAGCGAAAATATGATGTGTTTTTGGATCATTCTGGTGCGATAGGAAGAAGATACAGAAGGTTGGACGAAGTTGGTGCGCCTTATGCCATTACAATTGACCACCAAACGTTACAAGATGATACGGTTACTATTAGAATGCGCGACTCGATGGAACAAAATAGAATAAAAGTTTCTGAATTGGATGAGATACTTGCTAAGGAAACAGCTTTCCCTTAGTCTTTAAAATTTTAAAAATTAAAAATAGAAAAAATTGGACTTTGTCTTAACGCCTATTCAAGGAAATCCATTGGATTAGATTGTGTTTGCGTTTGGGACGGAAGTCCTGTTGGAGTTGTTGTTGGTATTGATGGAAATTTTTCGTCTGTTTGTTGTGAAGCAACAGCTTCTGCTTCCTGAAGAATTGAGTTTGTCTCTTCAGTCATAGCATTGTCTTGCATCTCAAACGAATCGCCTGAAAGTGAATCAACCATAAGTCCATTCAATGTTTCTGTCATGGTATTCAACTCAGAGTCTGCCTCTGGCATGAATTTGCTCATTGTTGGTTTCAATTCTTTCATAGTTGACATCGCTGGTCCAATTGCAATCATTGCGTCACCAAGATCATGAATAGTAGTTAATCGTAATTGTACTTGTTCAAGGGAATTTCTGGCATTGCCCAATACTCTTGAAACTTTACGAATTTCTGCCAATTCAGAAGATAGAACCCTACTAGTTGGTGTATCATGGCTCTGCGTTGCAGTGACAACTCTATCAAAAAGTTGCTGATCCCTTTGATGTAATTTTGTCAACATGACGTCCATCTTTGAAGTTTGCACTTGAAGTTTGTTAACTGCTGTTTGAATTCGTGGTTTTAGTGCGCCTTGTGGCTTTACAGTATCACGAATCTTTTCAGTCATACTTTTTACTTCTCTTTGTGCCCATGTCTTTTCAAAAGATGTCATAGGGCATCGTTTACAATTTTATTCTTAATACTGGGTGTGTATTTAGATCAACACTAGGCTAAATTTAGCTAACAAACAGTAAAAACCGGAACAAATCGCTTGAATTTGTGGCAAAAATCGTAGTATTTGACTCTGGATTTGGGTCTCTTTCAATAATAAGACCAATACAACAAGCAGTGAAATCTGATATCATCTATTTTGCTGACCAAAAAAATTTTCCATACGGTAAAAAATCCAAGTCCCAATTAACCAAGATCATAACCAAAACAGTAAGCATGTTAGAAGAAAAATTTAAGCCAGATTTGATAGTAATTGGTTCTAATACTCCATCTCTATTAGTTGAGATAAATAAAAAAAAAATAGTAAAGGTCTTACCTCCAATTAAAAAAGCGTCTAAAATTTCTAGGACGGGAAATGTTGCTATACTTGCTACACGTACCGTAGTACGAAGTAAAAAATTGTCTGAATATGTAAGAAAGAACAGATTGCCCAAACATGTCAATATAAAGAGAATTGATGCAACAAAGTTAGTGCGTTTAGTGGAAGAAGGAAAATTTCTTGATGATCAAAAGTTGTGTGAAAAAACTATTAAAAAAGTACTTTCAGAATCATTTTCTAAATTAGGTATTGATGTAGCAATATTATCTAGCACGCATTTACCATTTTTGCTCCCATTTTTAAAAAAACAATTTCCAAATATTACATTTGTGGATCCTGCAAAAGAGGTGTCCCAAAAAGTTAGAAAAATTGTGGGAAAAAATTCATCAAAAAAAAATACGATGAAAATTTTTACATCATCAAATCCAAAAAAATTTCAAAAGTATCTCTGGCAAATTGGAATTAAAAAAAATGTTAGTCTTTTGATTTAGTCTTTGCCTTTCTGAACATATGGCTATATGTTTTATCATATAGGCGAGAATATTCGTATGATTTTGGTTTTATAACATCCCCGATTATAATGATAGCAGTTCTAGTAATCTTTTGATCTCTGACTCTCTTTGTAATTGTCTCTAATGTACCTGTGATAATTTTTTGATCGTCCCAACTTGCACGATAAACAACCCCAACAGGTGTTGATTTTGGATATCCGCCTGTTAATGCTTCTTTTACTATACTTGATAGAAGTTGAACGCTAAGATAGAAGATCATTGTTGCTCTATGTTTTGCAAGTTCTGATATTTTTTCACGCTTTGGAACTTTTGTGCGTTTTTCTGCTCTTGTTATTATCATAGTTTGTGTTACTCCGGGAAGTGTTAGCTGAGCTCCAAGTGCAGCTGCGGATGCTAGAAATGATGTAACTCCAGGTACTATTACAGAATCAATTTTTTCTTTATACAGATTGTCCATCTGTTCACGTATTGCTCCGTAAATTGATGGGTCACCATCATGAAGTCGTACCACTCTTTTACCTTTTTTGGCATTTTTTTTTAATAGATCAAAAATTTCTTCGCGTACAAGTTTTGCTGCATCATACCTTCTGGCTTTTTTGCACATCTTAAGAATCTCAGAAGGAATCAAAGAACCAGAATATACAACAACATCTGCCTTCTGAATCAGTTTTTTTGCCTTGACAGTGATTAGATCTGGGTCACCAGGACCACAACCCACAAAGTAAACCTTAGGCACGTTTCACCACCAGAATGGAGAAATATTTGGTAGTGAGGGTATCATCATTAACTTCACCCAATGTCATTTTTCTGATTATTTCATGATCTGTACCAAGATCCTGCCCAATTGCAAAAATAGAATTATCTGGAAACCCTGCATCCTTTAAGACTTGGATTACTTGGTCAAAATATCTTCCATCTTTAAGAAAAATCATGCTTTCTGAGTTTCTCGCAATCTCCTTTACAGTACTCAAATCATAACAAGATGGAATTATTGAAACCTTTTCTGCACCTTCGGCTACACTAACTCCAATTTTTGATGCAAAACTGAATATGGAAACTATGCCTGGAACTACACTGATTTTCATTTCCGGGTAATTGGCTTTAATCTCTCTGTGCATGTATATCCATGTACTATACAGATATGGATCTCCTATTGTAATGTAAACAACATTTTTCCCAGACAATACTTTTTCGGCCATTATCTTTGCATTTTTTTTCCAAGTTGCCTCAAGCACATCTTTGTCCTTTGTCATTGGAAATATCAGTCGCACAATTTCTTGGTTTTTCGATTTATCAATTATATCAGAAATAATGGATAACACAATACTTGGTCTATCCTCATTTGAAGCAGGGCACATGATTGTATCCGCTGCATTAATGGCGTTTACAGCTTTAACTGTTAATAATTCTGGGTCTCCGGGTCCGCATCCAACACAAACTAATTCAGCCATAAAAAATCATCTTTTTAATTTTTTGTGGCAGACAATATTGTAACTGGATTTCGTGCAAGCATCATAGTTCCTGTAGATGTCTTTCGGCTCTTTGAAATGGTAACCTGAGTTATGTCAACTGACTTGAGACCTTGCTCCTGTACAAAAGACAGAACCGAAAAGATCGTTTCTATCTGTATCATTCCTATTACTATCCTTCCTTCTGGCTTAAGCTTGTCTAGACACATCCTAACAATTTCCGTTGTATCCTTACCCGTTCCACCCACAAAGATTGCATCCGCATCAGGTAACTCAGAGATAGCCTCATTGGCATTGTTATCTATTACAGAAACGTTTGATATCCCAAACTTTGCAAGATTTTTTTTTGTTAATTCTACCGCTTTTGGATCATAATCTACTGCATGGACATGACCAGAGTCTTCTACCTGTAATGCTGCCTCTACTGACATGGAGCCAGAACCACAACCAATATCGTAAACAATCATTCCAGGCTTTAGTCTGCCCTTTGAAATCTGAACCGCGCGCACTTCTTCCTTTGTAATCGGAACTTTTTCATCTCGGTCAAAAAGTTCGTCAGGAATGCCAGGTGTTTTTGTCTTCCACATATGATACAGCCCATCTAAGTAAATGGCAGTGAAAAGTCATCTCTTGGAAGATTCAAAAGCGTATAGGTCATGATCCATGCAAACAAGTACAAGAAGACGTAACTGCCCATTCCTGTTGTTACAAGTTTCTTCCTGTCTGCCTTTGGGAAGTTTATCTTCATTCCCTTTGCTATGAAGCAAGTGATGATGAAAAGAACAATCATGAATATGATTGATGACCATCTACGCTCTTCATTGCCGTCTATTTCTTCAAAGAGAAATGTTGCAATTGCTCCTCCAATAATTGCAAAGCCAAAGCGCATCCAGAAAAGCGTGTTAGTACGTTTTTTGATGATGTTTTTTTCTTCCTCAGAGATTACTGGTGTGGGTGGTGGTATCTCTGAGGTATCAGTGGATTCTGCTTCTATCTTTGATTCTGATTCTATTTTTGATTCTGATTCAAGTTCTGGTTCAGGTTCCGGTTCATTTTTTGCTGTCCCCTGTATAGTATCTTGATCAGGAGAAAGTTTCTTTTCCATTTCATTATACTCCCATTCATTTAGTCCAACTGCATCGTAAATGGTGCTATTAGGATAATTTCGCTCAAACCAATCCCTGTATTTTTCTTCTAAAATGAATCGTTTGAGATAGCTGTGAGGGTCTTTGTTAGGATCTACAAAATCCTCGATTTTTTTACCCCTCGAACCGAACCTTATTCTTTTTTTACCGTGTCTAGCCAATGAAATTTCTAGATTTTTTCTGTGGTGCCATTTTTAAAACCTTTGTCTGAGTACCAAATAATCGATAAGAGTATAATCGGATACTCTTTACTCATATTATGACACTATCTGGAATTGAATTAAGATATCTTGTTAATGATATCAGCAAAAAAATTGACGGTTACTATGTTAGTAACATATATGGGATTACAAAGGACAGTCTGCTTTTCAAATTTCATCATCCAGAAAAATCTGACGTTTTACTCATGTTATCCACTTTTGGAATTTGGGTAACAAAAGTGAAGATAGAACCTATTGAGCCAAACAAGTTGTTAAAGCATCTTAGAAACAACCTACTCAGATTCAAACTTAAGGAAGTAAAGCAGATTGGTACTGAAAGAATTGTATATTTGACACTTTCCTATTTTGAAAAGGAATTTGTTATTGTTGTAGAGTTGTTTAGTGATGGAAATATCATAATTTGTAACAATGAAATGAAAATTTTAGCTTTGTCACATTCCATAAACGTCAGACACAGGCAACTCCGTGTGGGTTCACAATATGTTCAGCCTCCGCTAGACAACTTGGATATTTTGAATATGACTGAGAAAGATTTTGAACCAATTCATTCTACGTCAATCGCCGTGGCAAAATGGATAGGAAAAACCTTGGGGTTGCCCAGAAAGTATATCGAGGAGATAACGAGATTGGCAAAAGTTGAATCAAAAAAGAAAGGAGAAGATGTATCTAATGAGGAGATAAAGCGATTATTTGATTCCGCCACTCAGATTGTTAACAATGTTGTAAGTGGCAAACATGATCCTGAAATTGTTCGAAATGATGAGATGTATGTTAATCCTATTTCCCTAGGGGGAGAAAACAACGAAAAAATTGCCAGCTTTATGGATGGACTCGATACAGTTTTCACTGAAAGTATTATTACCAAGGGAAAAACGATTCAGAGTTCCTCGTTTACCAAAAAAATTGCAGAGTTGGAAACAAGACTTGGTGAGCAAACAAAGGCAATTAAAACAGTCACTGAAAAATCAGAAAAAATTGCTATAGTGGCAAACTCACTTTTTGAAGGGGTTTCTCAAGGAATTTCAGCAATGGACGATTCCAAAATTACTGCCCTGCTGAAAAAGAATAACTCGGAGATTGTAAAAGAAAAAGGAATAACATATCTCAAAGTTGAGGATGAAAAAATCAAAATGGATTTGAACTCGTCTCTTCCCACAACTGCTTCCGCATTATTCAACGAATCAAAAAAGCAAAAAGCTGCCATAGGTTCCATTGAAAAATTACTGAGAAAAACTGAAAACGAGCTTGAAAAGGTGGTTAAGCAAGGCGAAAGTGCCAAGCAAGTTAACGTTACACAGGTTAGAAAGAAAAACTGGTTTGAACGATACAGATGGTTTTACACAACGGATGGCATCTTAGCAATAGGAGGACGTGACTCTTCGTCAAACTCTGCCATTATCCGGAAGCATCTTCAGAAAAATGACAAGGTGTTTCATGCCGAAATGTCTGGCTCGCCATTTTTTTTGTTAAAGGGAGATGACGCAGCCACACCAGCAAGCCTTACTGAAGTCGCTCATGCTACGGTTTGCTTTAGCAGGGTATGGAAGGAAGCATTCTATGGTTCAAGCGCTTACTGGGTCAACCCAGACCAAGTCAAAAAGGGTGCTCCCAGCGGACAGTCTATGGCCAAGGGCTCTTTTATGATTGAAGGACAGCGCAACTTTGTCAAAATATCAAGTTTGAAGATGTGTGTTGCCATAATCAAATATGAAGAAAGCTATTTGCTTACCTGTGGTCCGCCAAGCCTGAAAAATACGGCAGTTTGCTATGCGATGATAGAACCAACAGGACAAGATATGCCTGATGTTGCAAAAAGAATTCGTCATGAATTTTTGTCAAGCAACGAGGAGATTACAAAACCGTTTAGTATTGATGATTATGTGCGGGTCTTGCCTGCAGGCGCATGTAACATAACAGAATCTGGATCAGGAACCTAAATTTTCTCGGTATCTTTTCTTGTAAGGATCCTTGTATCTTTTTTTCTTCCTGACGCTCTTAGCCAAGCGATATCTCATCCCCATCCTTCATGCTGTCATATTCATCAGGCGACAAAATAAACAAGGGTATGTTTGCAAGCGCACAGCCTGATGCAACTGTAAGGTCTGCCTTTTGGCAAGCCATTGCAGCAGGGGCAGAATTGTTTGACTTTAGAGAATAGATGGTATATGCACCAACACTGCTGCCTATCCCGTTTGGAAAAACTAGGATGGAATCTGCAATCTTTTTTCCAAACAGATCATGTTTTTGGTCAGTAATTGCCCCTGTTTTTTTGTCAACAGAACCCAGAAAGTTAATTGGCTGGTTGGACTTGACAACCTTTCCAGTAACCTTTCCTCTTACAATAGTTTTCAGAGTCAACTTGTTTCATCCCTCACTATTTCTGACAGTGGTTTTAGGTTGACATCCAAGCCGTTTGAGTTTTTCAGATAGTATGCGCCCTTGATGCTGTTTGTGGTAACGCTGTCTGCATCCTTTTTGGTAACCAGTGGGGTAAGACATGTGCAGCAATCTGACATCAACTCACATCCAGCGCTTTCAAGCTGACCTGCATATCCCAGGTGCCTTGCCTGTTCCTGGATAGCCCTTGGGCAAAATATCAGACATCTCTTCTTGAATGCCCTTCCCTTTAGCATTGAAGCCAGGTCATTCATCTCCTCCAGTCCAAGTTGTGGGCTGCCAAGCGTAATCAGGTCGCCCGACTCTGCGGTGTTTAGCTCATCGTAAACTTTCTGCATCTCCTTTTCATCAAAATCTACCTTTTCTGATGCGTCAGAATTGTCATCCAAGACAAACTTACCGCAGGTTCCAGACGTTCCCATGCTAGCACAGAGTGACTTGCTACATCTTTTATCCAAATTCTTTACGCCAGAAATTGCAACAGACTTGTCCGCCACCTTTCCAGCAAAATATCCCAACAGTCCAAAGGTCAGTTCGTTTGGCTCGGAAACCTTCATGGCAATTGACATGGTTGGGGAATCGTCCTTTCGGAGATCAGAGTATGGACTCTTGCCAGTGATTGCGCTTGCCAGTGCAGAAAATGCGCTTTCCTTGTTTGTCTTTAGCTTTCCAATCGAGTTTGCATAAATTGCCGCGTTGGTTTCCGCAATGGCTACTTGTGTGCCCTCCTGTGGCATGTCATAGATCTCATAAGGAATGCAGGAGAACGATGGAGTAACTCCCATCTTTTTGTATGATTTTTTAATGCTTTCCTGCTTTTGTATAAAATTTTCATCAAGACCAAACTTTTCTACGCTGTCCTTGTCATAGCCCATCGGGTTTACCGTGGTCCTTACCTTGAACTTTGCACTCTTGCTTAGAGTTGCTAGAAATTCCTCGCCTGCATCGCCAATCGTGTTATAGTTTACGCCGGAGACATGCGCCCAATGAATCGGTACAAGTTTTTCAGCGTCTGTTGCCTCACCGGTAGCTGACAAAATCCTGTATGCTATTTGCAACGCTTCGCCATGTTCTCCGTTTAGAGATTCCTCTTCGTCCTCTGTTAATTCCAATAATTGTGATTTGGCTTTTCTCTATAATAGTGATTACCAAGGACGTCTGCCGGTTTCTTCTAGATAATTATTGTAACGTTTGCAGAGTTTGTGCGCGTCATATATTACCCAAAGTGCATATGGAATTAGTATGATTAGTCCTATGCCCCCTGTGACGACTGCAATTACAGCTATAATAATTCCTACAACCAAAATAACTATACCCTTAATTATTTTACCAAGATAAAGATGGCCGATTCCTCCAAGACAAAATAATCCAAGAACTATAGTCAAGACCATGGTCACACCCATAGACTTCCATTCTGGTGGTCTGTTGAATCGTTGTTCTTTGTAGACTTTTGGTTTTGAGCCACCAGTTTTTGCCCTTTCTTCTGATCTAGGTATGTATTCTTCCTCATACTCTGCCAATTCTTCCTCTCGGGATTTCTTTCTGGGTTGTGTAGGTTTACCCATACTAGGTTTTGGTGTATCATCAGTTGGTTCCCTAGGTGTTCCGCATGAGCCACAAAACTTTGCAGTTGATCTTAGCTCATGTCCACAGTTATCACATAGTACCATATTTTGCCAAACTATGTTTGATTAGCGCACCAATAAGTCTGATCTCGGTAATTTTCTATAACAAAATTATAACAAATGGTTACTGCTTTGATCCACACTTGCCACAAAATTTTGCAGCTGGCTTTAATCTGGCTCCACAATTGCTACAAGATGAAGATGTTTGTCTTGCCTCTGCTGGCTTGCGGGTAGGTCTTTGACCTTGTCTTGCTAGGTACTTGCTCTCATAATCATCTAGATCTTGTCTGGCAGGTTTTGGTGCTAATGTTCCACCTGATCCTCTCCTTACAACAAAGACAATTCCAATAATTGCAGCACCGATTGCAGCAGCTCCAATTACGATATAGAGTGGTTCAATTGTAGATCCACTTAGTATATTGAAAGGACTGCCAGTTTTCGCAAGCTGACATACTCCATTAACCATGACTGTTCCTGCACCACATCCTTCACTAGATTCTACAGGCGCAAGCTGACAGACTCCGTCTACTAGAACTGTTCCTGTTCCACATCCATCACCTGCAAACACACTTGGTGTTATCACAATACCAAGTAGAAGAATTCCTAAACAGATGTGGGGAATCATTGTTTTTTCCATACACATCACATACTCTTTTAGCTATCGCTTCGCCCCACAGCTAGTACAAAACATATCCTTTGCAGCGATCTTGGATCCGCATTCTTCACAAAATGGATTAGATTTTTTTGATTTGGATTTCTTTACTTTCGGACTCTCAGCTTCGGGAGACCTGTAATATCGTGAAAATACTTCTGGCTCTGTTTTCTGACTGCCTTTGGGTTTTTCAGCCGGGGTGGTCTGCTCTTTCTTCGCTTTCTGACTGTCTGCAGTTTTTTCAACAGAGACTGCTGGCTTTTCGTTTCCAACAATCCTGAAAACCTTGATGCCCGTAATTGGGGATGTGCCCTTGACTGCCCACTTGCCGTTTTTCATCTTCACAGCCTTTGGGTTCTGAATCTCTACCTTCCTTTTTGCCTTAACATCGTAGGCTTGCCAAGTAACATTGGTTTCTGATTCATTCAGATATTTTTTTTCATATTCTTCCAGTTCCTGCTGTCTAGATTTCTTCTTAGGCTCTGGTTTTAGCGTTATCCGTGCAGGTTTTCTGGTTGCCTTAACTTTGTAGGTCTTCCGAGAAACTTTGGTTTTTGATTTTTTTAGGTGCTTTTTTTCATATTCTTCTAGCTCTTGCTGCCGAGACTTGGTTGCCTTTGTCTGCTCAAGTCTTGTTTCCAATTCTGAAATCTTTTTGGTAAGACCTTCCCGTGCAGTTTCCTTGGTTGATCTTTCACCTACATCACCATCAGCAGTAAAGGCAAAACCTCCAGATGCCTGTTTTTCTACTGGTTCAACCTCTTGCTTTGTTTCAGGTTCCAGCTTTTGTGTTCCACAGTTAATACAAAACTTTTCATCGGCAGAAATTTCCGAGCCACATTCTTCACAAAACAGATTAGGTTTCTCTGGCGTAGTCTTTGGTTCCTGCTTTTCCGTTCCTCAGCTTTTACAAAACTTTTCATCGGCAGAAATTTCCGAGCCGCATTCTTCACAAAACAGATTAGGTTTCTCTGATATGGATACGATTCTTGCTTGATAGATTTTGTCTTTCAGGTGAGTCTTGACCAAGTCCTCTAGAAAGTCCTTATCAGATATGAAAAGTTCCTTGTTTCTCTCAAGGGTTTCTCTTATGTGCGCAAGTCGATACTTGTCACCCCTGCCAAGCGCAATTAGCATCTCTACTTGTTCAATCTTAGATAGCAATGATTTTCATTTTATTCGCTGAAAATTAAACTTATAACAAAAAATCATATGAATCTGTATGTAATGAAGAGAATTCTTGATGGGATGCAAAAGACTATGATGGCTGTCAAGCCGCCCAGATATACAGCCTTGGAAGGCTTACAGAGGGCTGAAACTGCCAGTCCTTTCAAAATACTGATTGGAACTGTGCTTTCCGCAAGGACAAGGGATGAGAATACTACCAAGGCGGTAACAGGGCTCTTCAAGGTCTATAACACCCCGCAGAAACTGGCAAAGGCCAAGGCAAAAAATATTGAGAAGATGATAAAGTCGGTTGGATTTTACCGTGTAAAATCAAAACGGATAATCGAGGTTGCAAATATCATTCTCACCAAGTATCATGGAAAGGTTCCCGCAGACATAGACAAGTTGGTTGAGATTCCCGGGGTTGGCAGAAAGACAGCTAACTGTGTTCTTGTATATGCGTTTGAAAAGCCAGCAATACCAGTTGATACTCACGTTCACCGGATATCCAACAGACTTGGTTTAGTAGACACAAAAACACCGGAGGAGACAGAGATGGAGTTGAGAAAAAAGATTCCCAAAAAATATTGGCTGCCCATAAACAATACTTTTGTTATGTATGGTCAGAACATCTGCAAGCCAATTTCACCAATGTGTACCGTATGTAAAATTAGAAACAGTTGTAATTATTTTAAAACTAAGAACGCTTCTTAGAAAAAATCAATATGATAACCACGGCTCCAATAATACCAGTAACAACAAACGGAAACATCGAAAGTGGGTTTTCGCCATAGTCGGCTGATATGATTTTTACAGTGAAGACACCATCTGTTACTGCTGGTGGATCAGTAGAACCCTTCATTCCGTGAACAGAATATGATTTTATTGCAAACGGTGAGATGTCAAGATTTGATAGTACTGTTCGCAAGCCATTATCAACAGTTAACCCACTTTGTTCAGAATATGTAATCTTTGTAGGTTTTCCTGGAGCCCAGCCATTTTCGTAAGCTGAATAAAGAAGAACATATCCTGTTTCTGGAACGTCGGCAGCTATCCAGTATGAGTATCTCGGATGGCTTCCCATTCCAATCTCAAAAAATTTGCCAGCAATCTCTGAATCATAAATGCGTATTGCCGCATCCCCTTCTGGGTTTCCATATAACAAATCATTATGAAACTCTATCTGCCAACTGCTTGCATGTATATTTTCAAACTCCACAATCACCGCATCACTCCTGACTTTATTGAATTCAAAATAGGGAATTTCTGTTTGCTGAATGACCAATGATGGGTTACTAGGTTCAAGGTAATCTCCAATAATTGGATCTTGGGCAAATGCAGGAATTATTGTTAACGTTAGAAAAGCAACAAGTAGGTACTTCATATTCAGCAAATTTTCAGCGGAGATAAAAATCTAGTCTACAAATGGTTTGTCATAACCCAAGATGACTTTGGCAACTTCAGGTCGCAGGCTATATTCTGATGGCGCTTTTCCTTCTTGAATAAGTGAACGTAGCTTAGTGCCGCTAACTTGTTCTCTTGACTCCTCATCGTGAGGACATACCTTTGGGTTAGTAAATGTAAGACACTTCCTGCAGTAAAAGAATGCTGGGAAGAATATTGGTGCAATCTCAAGATCATTATAATCATCAAATATTTTTTGGGCCGCGAAAGGATCATAAAATTTTCCAACGCCTGCATGATCACGCCCAATGATGATATGTGTACAGCCATAGTTTTGCCTCATTATAGCATGATGAATTGCTTCTTTGGGTCCTGCAAATCTCATTTCTGTATGAAGAGTTCCTAACTTGCATCTGTTCTCAGGATAATAATTTTCAATCATAGCCTCATACGATTTGATAATCACTTCGTCTTTGAAGTCGCCAGATTTTTTCTTTCCAATAAGCGGATTAACGAAAACGCCGTCTCGCGTAGTTATAGCTGTCTTTTGTAGAACCTCATGAGCAACATGTGGTGGATTTCTAGTCTGGAATGCAACAATTTTTTTCCATCCAGACTTTGAGAAGGCCTCTCTTGTCTCTAGAGGAGTCATTCTGAATTTTCTAATCTCTATATCTTCTGGTCTCTTAATGTAGTCTATTTTTCCACTCACAAGAAAATCATTCATTGCCAATGTTTTTGCCACACCGGGATGTGAATTGTCATCTGTGCCGTAAACACCTTTTACTGTTTTCTCTTTATCAAAACTGAAAGTCTCTTCCACATTTAATACCGCAACTCCTAATCCATCAGGATTTTTTAATAAAACATTGCCAGAGTCCTTTATTTTTGAGGCAGTTGACTCGTCAACATCCAACACGATTGGAATTGTCCATGGTATATCATTTGATAGTCTTCCTTTTGAAACGACAGAATCAAAATCCTGCTGAGATAAGAAACCCTCCAACGGACTGAATATTCCGTCAGCAATATTTTCCACATCATTTGCAAGATCAGCGCTAATTGATATTGATGATAGGCCAGAAGGATCAATGTTTGAAAATCTGTTTACTAGATTTCCACCGTGTGGTTTAGATACTCCAGTGCCTTCGGACAAGATTTTTACTTACTGTGGTCCATGTGGAGACCGCATTCCTTATCGGATTGATTTTCCCACCACCAGCGGCCTGCTCGTAAATCTTCACCAGGTTTTACTGCTCTTGTACATGGCTCACAACCAATACTAGGAAAGCCTTGATCAATTAATTTATTGTAAGGGATATCGTTTTCTTTGATATATCCCATTGTTTGTTCCCAACTCCAATCAAGAATTGGATTAAGTTTTACCATACTATCATGTTGTTCATCGATCTCAATTTTTGCAGATGATTGTCTGTTTTGAGTCTGATCACTTCTAAGACCAGTAATCCAACCGTCCAAAGTAGACAGCATTTTGTTCAAAGGATGTACCTTTCTTACACCACAACATAATTTTCTATTTTCAGCACTCTCATAGAATAGATTCAAACCGTTAGTTTGTACCATCTCAATTACTTCGCTTGCGTCAGGAAAAGTAATTTCAATTTTAGTATTGTATTTTTTTCTTATTTCATCCATAACGTCATATGTTTCCTGATTTAGTCTTCCTGTGTCTAATGAAAAAACTCTGGCTTCTGGATTAATTTTTGATAACATATGAATTACACATACATCTTCAGCACCAAAACTTGATGCCAACGCAAGTTTAGGATGAATGTTTTCTAAACCCCATTGCAGTACCTCCTCAGGAGTTTTTAATTTATCATTTAATTCAGATATTTGTTCTGTGGTAAATTTTGACATAAAAATCATTTTTTGGTTTGTTTTATAATCATTACTGATATCAATCAATGACAATTCTAAAATTACAAACAAGTAGTGATATTACATGAAAAATGAGGTTTTAGTTATAGTGTTCCCATCTATATTTTCTAAAAATAAGGTCAGTTTCCTTATATCAAATATTAAAAAAGTTCTCAAAATACAAAACCAAAAATTTCGTAAAATAAGAAAAGAAGGCGATGTAATAATAGTTGAAGCAGATGATCCAGTTTTTGCATCATCAGCCATCAACACATTATTCGGAATAAAAGGAGTGGCGATTGCAAAACGAGTCAACAATAATTTTGAATCGATTGTGAATGGTGTATCAAAGGCTGCTGTAGATATTTTTCTTAAAGGTGAAAGATTTCTTTTGCAAATAGAGGGGTATGCCAAGGGATTTACAACTAAGGACATTGAGCTTGCAGCTACTTCGTCTCTAATAGAAAAGACTGCGGAAATGGGAATCAAACCGGGTACTAGTAAAAAATATGATAGAAAGCTTTACGTCTATTTGACAAAACTAAATGCCTACATTTGTATTTATTATGATAACGGACTCGGAGGAGTTCCCAACAACTCACAAAATAAAGAAATGGTCTGTTGTATTTTTGATGAATTATCAGCGGTCTCATGTCTTGAAACAATAAAACAGGGATTTGATGTAAAGATCATAGTTTGTTATAGCAAAGATTCAGAGTTGTTACATTTGGTTAGAATGGTGAATCAAATAATTCATAGAACAGTTAAACCAAAAATAAATTTGGAGTTTTATAAAATATCTGTTAATAAAAAACTAGCATCACTGTTACTAACAGAAATCACGGCTAAAATGCTAGCACAAATAGCAACCACAAGCGGTACCAAAAGAATTTCTTTAAGTCTATCTCCACTAATTCATCCAGTTGATTTTGTTGAGAGCTTGATCAAACAAGCACACAACAAGAACTTGGTTCCATATTTTCCTTTATCTGGTTTAGATGATAATGTGTTTGAAAGTGCTAGAGAGATTGGTCTAGAAAAATATCTAGACAGAATTAAAAAATTAGGCAGCTCAAGATTTTATGATTCCAAGCAGCCTGCAAAAAAAATTGAAAAAATTGTTGAAGAGTCCATCACGAGTAAAAAGACTGTCTCAGTTAATGTGGGACAAAATAACGTTCATGAGATCTTGGATGAAGTAAGATCAAATAATTGAAGATTTATGAAAAAAATAGGTCAGTTTATCTATCCTTGGGGAAATGGGCATTACACACGTATGATGAGGCTTGATGAGGTACTACCGAAATACATCAATGAGGAATTTGATACTCATTATTTTAGCAAGGGAGAAATTTACAAAAAACTGCTTGAAAAGTTTCCAGATAAACGAAAGAATGTACATGAAGTTTTAATGCCAACCCCCATAGATGGGAAGGTTGGTCCGAGTGTTGCGTTATCCTTACTTAACATACTTTTTCCGGTTGAAGATAACCACTCGTTAGTAAATCAAGTTAAAAACTACATGAAGAAAGAGAGAGAATTCTATGACAAGGAAAAATTCGATGTTGTGATAAATGATGGTGACATGGGATCTAATGTACTAGCTAAGAATAGAGGAATTCCTAGTCTTTTTGTAACAAATCAATATATGCCCAAGTTGTGGAAATCTCGAAGTTATTTGAAACCAGGACTATATTTTATATCAAAACAAATTGCAAAGGCTACAAGAGTATTAGTGGCTGACTCAGCTCCACCTCATACAATCTGTGAATATAACTTGAATTTTCCTGATGATGTTAGAGATAAAGTCACGTATGTCGGCCATTTCTCAAATAGAAAGTTGGTGAAATCTACATCACAAACTGATTTGGAAAGGCTTGTTGATGGAGCAGATTTTGGATATTGGATGAGAACAGGAAATAAACCAACAAATGATAGAACTGGTCAAAGATATGAAGAAGTTTTTCATGAAAGTGAAATGAATGATGAAAGACGAATTATTTCTCATGCCAAGAACGACAAATCTATTGATAGAGTTGTTGGAAAGGATGGGAAAAAATATTCGATTGGAGAGGCATATGAAAAAAAGATTGATTGGATTCAAATTGATATTGGTTTTTTGACGGAGCAGGAAATGCAGACAATATTAACTGGATGTAAATATGTAGTAATCAATGGCTCTCATACAATAATGGGAGAAATAATGGGTATTAATTCAAAACCAATAATTGGTATGCCGATATATGATGAACACACAAATCAAATAAAATGGGCAGAAGAAAAGCAGTTGGGAGTTTTGGCTGAAAGTAAAAAACAAGTAATCAAAGCAATTCAAATGATAAGGCAAGATTATAACAAATATCAAGAGAAACTATGTGTGTTCTCTGAAAATTTTGATGGAAACGGAGCAGAAAATACTGCTAAAATAGTCTCAGATATTCTAGAAAGAAAGAAATAGTTTTAACATAATAATTTTTGTTAGTCTGGTACGTGGTATGTTCGATGGGCGAACTGACCTTAACGGGATGAAGATATAATCCACGTACTAGGCGTAATTTGTAGAAGTTGTGATGCGATCATTCTAACTTTGCGAACGCTTTTATGGAAAAAATTTAGTCTTGTCAGCATTGCCTAATTGCCCAGAATGTCTTGCACGAGAAAAAAAGGCTCTTAAAATACAATATGAGACAGAGGCTAAAAAGGCAGAGGAGGAAGGTAAAGATTACTTTATTCCCGCTGATAGAGATATAGGAGCTGATATTGAAATACCTATGAAATTAGATCCTTCCACAAAACATTTCATCTGCAAGAGATGTGGATTGTATGCCACCAGAGAACAAATATCTGACATACGTGATAGACTTAACCAAAGAGAATCTACAAAAGAAGACAAGCAGTATGATTATTTAGAATGGTGGCAGAAAAGCAAGAAAGACAAACAACTCACAAAATAAAGAAATGGGGAAGAAACAGAGTGACATACCTGAAGATGTAAATAAAGAATTAGAATCGCCTAAATTTGGAAAACCGATTGAGCTCACAGCATCTGGATATATTTTGGATGTTAATGAGAAAGACGGCAAAGTTGACATCCAAACTTACGAGCCTGTTTCTGGAGCCACAATTTTAGAAGGACTTTCTCTTTCAAAAAAAATTAAACTAAATGGATTGGAAAAAGGTGTTATCTGTGAATTTAAGCTTGATGAATTAAAGGCGCCGTTAAGCAAAAAGACTATAGAATATTTGAAAGAACAAGGAATTATGATGGATGCAATTATTCAGTTTGAATTAAAAGAAGTGAAAATAATCGACGAAAAACCAGAGACCGCTTGAAATTATTTTTTAGAAGTTCTTTTTGTTAGCTGCTTTCTAAACGCATTACCAATAATTGGATTTATCAAAAATGGAAAATTTTGTTTTGCCCATATCCCGGCCCTAGCAACCGAGGGAACAACAATCTCCAGTCTTGATGAATTCGCAGCTTTGAGAATTGTGTTTGCTACTTTTTCTGGACTCAAGATAGCTATTGTAGAATGCCTTGAAAAATTTTCAAAAGATGGATGATCAAACAAAGGGGTGTCTACCATTATTGGGCTAACTACGGTTACATCTACTCCTGTTCCAGAAAGCTCGTGTTTTAACCCCTCTGAAAAGCCCAGCATGGCAAATTTAGTTGCACAGTATGAAGCAACGCCTGGAACTCCGAAACTAGCACCAACAGATGCAACATTTACAATGTGTCCTTGGTCTTGTTCAATCATATGTGGAAGAAAATTTTTCGTGCAGTATATCATTCCAAAGTAGTTTGTTTCCATCTGTGATTCTATTTCTTCGATGGTAAGCTCTGAAACCTTACCATAAATAACGAATCCCGCATTGTTTACTAAAATATCAATTCGGCCAAATGTATCTATTACCGTATCAGTCATCTCCTTAACTTGTGATTTGTTAGAAACATCACATTGACAAACTAGAGTAGAATCTGTATATTGCGAAATTTCTTTCTGTACTTGAAGTAGTTTTTCTCTTCTTCTAGCTACCAAAACCACCTTTGCGTTTTTTTTAGCAAATTTGATAGCAGATGCTTTGCCAATTCCACTAGAAGCACCTGTGATTACAACCACTTTATTCCTGTAATTCATAGTTTAAAATTATTATAGAAAAATAAGTACTTTCTATTCAGTCTTGTGTTCCTTTTCTAAATGACTTGCAAATTTGCTATCGCTGAGTAATTTACCGCAGACTGGACATTCGCTCTGAACAGTTTCTGGTCTTGTATATTTACCTAAAGCAAGCTTGACTAGTAGAACCCAAGTTACTACAATTGGGACATAATATGTTGCAATCCTCCAGCCTATTACAGCGTTCCATTCAAGCCCTGATTCTGGAATTACTAAATTAAAAGGATCTAGATTGTTAATATACGCAACAATTCCAAATTCTGCCAATCCGGAACCGCCTATAGTAATAGGCAAGTTTCCAATTGCGTTTGCACCCATCACAGCCATTATCGAATCGAAAAACTCTATGGTAAATCCAACGCTGTTTGCGATTATCAAAAATGAAAGTCCATAGAATATCCACGCAACCAAAGCTATTAAGAAACCAACAACAAAAACTTTTTTTGTTTTGGCTGAACCCAAATTTTCTCTGCTTAATGTACACACCTCTTCCAACCATTCATTGCTTTGTTTCAAAGATTTCTCACCACGTTCCTTTCCAAATTTTGTCATTAATACAGCAATACCTTTTGGTACCTGAAACGTGTGTTTCGATGAAACAAAAAACAAAACAACCCAAATCGAAGTTACCACAATACTAGTTGCTAAAACTATGGTAGCAACCACATAAGCACCGCTTAGTAATGCAAAAACCCCAGCAAGAATTGACAGTACACCTCCAGCAAGAACTTCTGTAACAATATCAAGAATTGCCACCCATGATGCCTTTGCTGGTGAGATTCGTTTTTTAGTTAAGTAATAAATTACTGCAAATTCTGCTCCAACAAACATTGGTGTCGTAAATTTAATGAATTCGCTCCCAACCCTCATTGCTGCTAAATTCTTAATGGAATCAAAAGGACCAAGGAATGTTCTTGCTATGTAACTTAGTTTTAATCCCTGTAATCCTAGTTTTGCCATCATTACTAAAGATGCTCCAATGAATGGTAATGCACCTATAGCAAGAAGATCTTCTAATTTTATATTAAATTGAATAACGATTATAATAATAGGAATCATAGTTGCAGGAATAACTGCAATCCGCCAGTCCATTCGAAGAATTTTTCATGCATTCAAATATAAGCCAATCAAAAATGATATTCTGACGAACGAGGCTGAAGATTAATGATTACAAGTGTTAAGGTGCGTGCACCGTCATCAACGGCAAATTTGGGTCCAGGTTTTGATGTGTTTGGTTTGGCATTGAACGCATTCTATGACGAAATAACGCTAAGTAAAACTAGCAAATCTATCAGTACAAACAGACCTTGGCATGGAGTTAGAATACTAACTGCTGATGATGTGCCTAAAGACCCACAACAAAACACTGCTGGATTGGTAGTCAAATCAATGAAGCAAAAATTCAAAATAAAATCTGGAATTGAGATTAGAATTAAGAAAGGTGTACCAGCTGGATTTGGAATGGGAAGTAGTGCTGCTTCAGCTGTAGCAGCCGCGTTGGCGTTCAACAAATTATTTAATCTAAAACTAGATAACAAAACGCTAATCAAGTGTGCTGGAATAGGAGAAAAAGCAAGTGCAGGAACTATTCATTATGATAATGTTGCAGCGTCATTACTGGGCGGATTTGTAATAGTAAAAACAAAACCTTTTGATGTTATTAGGTTAGAACCGCCAAAAGATTTAGTCTTATGTGTAGCTATTCCGAAATTAAAGGTACCAAAGAAAAAGACAAAGGTCGCAAGAGCTGTAATTCCAAAGACAGTTAAATTATCAGATTTAACCGCAAATCTTTCGAACGCTGCTAATATTGTTTCTGGATTTTTGCTCAAAGATTCAGATCTTATTGGAAGATCTATTCAGGATGTAATTGTTGAGCCAGCTAGAAAACATTTGATTCCAGGTTTTTCAAAAGTAAAGAGTAATGCGCTTAATGCTGGAGCCCTGGGTGTCACCATAAGTGGCGCAGGTCCATCTGTAATAGCTTTCTGTAAAAAATCTCAAAATCTAAAGAAGATTGGAAAATCTATGGAAAAAGGATTTAGTTCTGCAAAAGTGGGTTGCGACATAATTATTTGTAAACCTAGTACTGGTCCCAAGATTAGAGTTTGAAATGAAAAAAGCAGTGGTGGTTTTTAGTGGTGGGATTGATTCTATCAGTACATGCACATATTTGAAGCAAAAATATGAATTGTATGGAATTTCTTTTTTGTACGGTCAAAAAGCAAATCAGGAAATAAAAAAGGCAAAGTCATTCGCAAAAATCCTTGGATTAAAAGATCACAAGATTGTAGACATCAATTTCATGAAGAAATTGTATGGAAATACAAACGCGCTTACAAGCTCGAAGAAAAAAATTCCTAGTAAATTTAATTATTCAATTGTTGTGCCTATCAGAAATGGGATTTTCCTATCGATTGCAACAGCATGGGCTTTTTCAATAAATGCTTCTTTAGTTGCATATGGTGCACACACAGGCGACAAAAACTATCCAGATTGTAGACCAGCCTTTTCAAAAAAAATTGAGTCTTCGTTTAATCAGGGAGAAATTGATGGTATTAAATCAGGAATTCGAAAAAGGATAGAAATTTGGTCGCCATACAAGGCAAAACTATCAAAAAAGCAGTTATTAAAAAAAGGCTATGATGTTTTGGGAGATAAAATTTTCAACACTTGGAGTTGCTATAAAAATGGAAAAGTACAGTGTGGTAAATGTGAATCGTGTAATAACCGAAAGGCTGCATTTCTTGAAGCAGGTATTGACGATAAAACGCTATATTCATTGGTTTAATTTTGAGACAAACTTTCTAATTTCTTTTCCTTTCACAATGGCCTTTCCAAGTCGCCTTAGATCTTTTTCATCTATCATTAACGGTGATCTGCTGAATCGTCCATGCGAATAGGAACAGAATCGTAATAATTTGTAGCCGTTATCAAACTCTAACAGCTGAATTGTAGGTTCGTGATATTGAGAAGATATTGAAACTTCATCTATAACCATGCCTTTACCCCATGGCATTTTGAATGGTCTTGGAATTTTTCTCATTTCATATAATGTTACAGTGTTTCTGATAAACCTGATCGTATTTGGTGAATTTTTAAAAAAAAAGAAGTTTAGAGGGTAATTGTTGAGGTTCCTCTGTTTGTGGTTATTTTTTGACCTTTCAAAGAAGGTTGTGAAACAACAGGAATATCTTTAGCCTGAACTGTAGCGGTTCCTCTATGAGTTACCAGTACTGTGTTGGCACCAGATACTTGTAAACGCTCTTTTTGTAATTTCTGGGCATCTTGTGTGAATTTCCCAAAGGTAGCGTTGATGTTCTGTACTGCTGTTCCTCTATGTGTGGTTAATTTTACCATGATATAGTATTTTTTTTGTTTATCATATATTGTGGTAAGCTTGAATTATGATATTACATCTACAAAGCTTACTTTTCATAGTATATCCTTGAATCTCCGTTAGTACATATACCAATCCAGAAGTTTCCACCTCTTGACGATTACATTATTTTTTATTACGCATAGAAATATAATTTTATGTGGAATACTACAATAGAGTAGCGGAGAATTACTTAGAACTTGCTAGTACCCAAAGACTACATTTGCTATTCAAGATTATGGAGAGAAGTCGCAAAAGGATAGAACCAATGGCTAAGGAGCTTGGTGCAACAAAGCAGGAAGTTCATAGGAATTTAGTGCGGCTGGAACATAGTGGACTGATCTCAAAGGACAAAGAAGGAAAATATGCATTGACTGCTTTTGGTCATGCCTCGTGCCTGCAGATATCTACTACACTATTCTTATCGCAACGTTTGGATTATTTTGAAGATCATAATTTTGGCGATATCCCTCACAAGTATATCATGAGAGGTGGTCAGCTGGCATTTGGCACACACATCAAGGGAATTACAAAAACACTAGAAAAATGGAAAGATATCTACAAAAATGCCGATGAATATATTTATGAAATTCTGTCAGAGATACCAGGAGACCTTTTTGATCCTCTTATAAAAAAAGTGAAATCTGGTGTCAAATTTCAATATATTGTTTCAGAATTTGCAAGCGTTCCTCAAGGCAGAAAAGCTGAACTAAAGAAATCAGGCTTTGACAAACTAATTGAAAATGGGATGATTGAAAGAAAGATGAGAAAATCTGTTAAAGTGATCATAGTTTTAAACGAAAAAGAAGCCTGTGTTTGTTTTCCTGATCTTAACGGAGAAGCTGATCTCACTGAAATGTTCTATGGTAATGATTATCAGTTTCATGAGTGGTGTATTGATTACTTTAGAGATTGTTGGTCTGACGCTGACCTCTTTATAGAAAGTAAGTTAAAAGAATAGTGTGGTTATCGGTTTCCTAGAATTGGTTTTTTAAGAACAAATCCTCGAATGAGCAAATACCATCCAATAAACACACCGCCAACAATGCTCCAGTATATCCAATTTAGTAATCCCGTATCAGACATTTTTTCCTCTGATGGGGCACACTTAGACAACCATGATACCTGTTCACAAAGTAAAAGATTCTTTTCGCCAACCATTTGATCAACTGTCGGTATTATTTGAAATGCAATTAGATTTGCAACCGCAAATACTATCGCAAATTCAATAAGATACCAAGTAAAACTTGGCCAAGATTCCCTTGGAATATGAGCGTTATCGCGTCCTACCACAAATCGAATCTAACTAATGATTATTTATCTTTTCAGGAATTTTGTGTAAAAAATGTTTTTGAGGGATTTTTAATAATATTTATGACGTTTTCTTTTTCTTCTTTTTTCTCATAAATACCTCTAAATGCGGCAGAAGACACAGACGCATTATTTTTTACGCCTCTCATCTTCATACAAAGGTGTTCAGCCTCTGTAATTACAGCAACTCCTTTTACTCCTTGAGAATACAACTCATCTGCTATGTTTTTTGTCATTCTTTCTTGTATTTGTAATCTTCTTGAATATTTTTCAACCAAGCGGACTAGTTTAGAAATTCCAAAAACTCTGCCGTTTGGAGAATAGGCGAGCTGGATCTTCCCAAAAAATGGTAATATGTGATGTTCGCACATGGAGTAAAATTGAATGTCTCTTACTACTACGACCTCTGAGTCTTCTGAAAATTGTACTGATAGTTCAGAATTAGAATCATAACCGCTAAAAATTTCCTTGTATGAATTTGCTACGCGTTCGGGTGTTTTAGTTAATCCTTCTCTAGTAGGATCCTCACCTATTTCGACGATTAATTCCCTAACAAGTTTTTTGATTCTTTCCTCATCCATAAGAATACAAATTCTGAAAACTGACTCTGTATTTATATCTCATCGCTTAGATGCTTCGTAGACTGAAGGAACAAGCTTACGGAGCAGAAATTATTTTGTGTAATTGTGGTACTACTCTAACTTCCTCATAGTATGGATAGACATTATCATAAAACACCAATAATTGTTCTAAAGTTGGTTCAGAAAGGCTGGTTGTTGGTTGGATAACAAACCCAGAAATGTCTTCTTTGGAAATAATTTTAAAAATTTGGTCTAAAAGTTCTTTGAATGAGCCTAATTCAGTTTTTGAGCTGATAACTATCTTGATGTAAGTTGTTTTTTTAGCCTCTATTGCTGCCTTGAGGCATTCAAGTGTATTTTTAATTAGATTAGGATAATGTTTTTCGTCAATAAATTCTGAATCTATTGTTTTGAACTCAATTTTAACAAAATCAATAGACGGTAAAACATATAGAAATTTTTTTGAATCAAAACACGCAGATTCCAAATATGTAGGAAGGCCACGAGCTTTAACATGTTTTGCAAGTTCGTTGACAGCCTCATATTGAATGAGTGGTTCGCCTCCAGTAAAGTTAACCTTGTAAGTGTTATCTTGCAGATTATTGTCTATTAGATCACATGCTTCAGTAATTGAATATTCTTTACCGGAATCTAATGGAAGTGCATCCAATGTATCACAATAAAAACAAGTGTAAGGACATCCTGCAAGCCTCACAAATAGAGTTTTGGTGCCATAAAGTATTCCCTCTCCCTCAATAGATGTGAAAATTTCAAAAATTCTAGTTTTCAAACATTTTTTCTAACAATACTGGTTATTTATTTAATCTGAAAATTAAATGAAGTTTGGTTGTTACGCCGTTACTGGTTGTTTAGTATAAAACAGTCCAGCTATGAATAAGATGACTCCTATAATGCCAATTAAACTTCCAATGAATTCAACCGTTTCTTTGACATCTCCGACAAGGGGTGCCCAAAAAACTGCAATTAAAAAGCCTGTAACAATCATTGGAATTCCAATTCCAACGGTGATTTGTTTTGATGCCATGTTGTCAATTACTGCTAAAATTGTATATGAAGTTTATGATGAAATATAAATTAGTTTTTCAACTTTCAGCAACAGGTCTTTGATTGTTTGGATCTTTTTTCCAATTGTTAAATCGAGGTATTTAGCATTAGTTCCGCCTGGAGCATTTTCCAAGTCTTTTATGTCCTGTTTAGCCTCCTCAATAAGATTAAAAGCCTTTTTGAGGAAATGGTCTGCTGCGCTGTTTTCCTTTAGATCACCAGCAAGACTTTGGGCTTTCTTTTCAAGCGGAACAAGTAACGACTGTAATCTTAAAAGTCCAGCCTGGCTAATTTCTTTTACCTGTTCAACTTTTTGTTGATGAATAATAATAATTTTGAATTGATATTTTATTTGGCTGGTAGTGTTTGCTTGTAAAAGTTGAAGATGAGATTGTTGCAAGTCATTGGCGGTTTTTTCTAAGCCAAATGTCTTAGCTTGAAGTATTAGGCTGTTAATCCTCTCTGCGTGTTTTTGCACAAATTGTTTTGCCTTGTGAATTCTGTTCTGTTCACTAATTTCATATAATAATTTCTGGATTTGTTTGCCTTCTGATGAAATCTTGCTAAGAACCTCCTTGGTTTGTTCTATGCTGCCTTTTGCAATGTTTGCCTTAGCCAAAGCGAGTAACTGATCTATCTGTTCAAAATCTACATCTGTATTTAGTTTGGCTGATATCAACTTTAATTTTTTGATGTTGTTTTCATATTTCTTAATTGTTTGGCTGTGAACAGAAGTTACCACCTGTGGTGTTTCCTGCGATTCGTTTTCTGAAATTGCTAAACTAGTACGTTTGAATGCAATCATGGCAGAAATAAAGTGTTGTTTTGCTGACTCGGTATCTCCATTTTCTACGGCCTGAGTTAACAGAACTGTTTCTCTTGAACCCTCATCATAGAAATCATAAACTTTCTGTGAAATATTGCCCAGTCTATCAACATCATTTTTGATATGTTCTTTTGTGTTCTGAATTATTTTTACGAGTATGTCAAGCTGAGAGTCTGCATGTATGATATTAGGGATAGTAACAAAACCCATGCTTACAATCAAAAATAATGAGAAAAAGACAAGTAGTTTGTTCATCATGCATCCTCCAATTTACTTTTTAATTTTACAATATTCTGCAAATCTTTCTTCTCAATTTCTATAATTCCCTGCCTTTCAAGCCGTTTAACAGCCCTCCACATTGTGGTACGTGGTTGAAGGAATTTCTTTCGTAGTTCACTTTCATAAGCTTGACCACCATTTGCCGAGATGAAATTAATTATCTCCTTATCGTCTTCTCTTAGATCTTGTTTTACCTTGAAAATTACTTCTGGATCAAGGCTTTGTGGTTTAGGTTGTTCATCTTTCTGAATTATTACAGATGGTTCAATTCTAGATGCTTTTCTTTTTATAATTACGATTGCAGCCGCGATCGCAACAGCCACTATACCGCCAATATACAGGATTAAAGAGTTATCAGCTGTACTGTCTTCCTGAATTGGTTGTACGGATTGAGCGGAAGCTAATGTGCTAATGTAATAGCTGATGTTTGTTTGGCCTGGAGGGAAAGTTAGATTTGATTGCTGGTTATCTACCTGCATACTAATCGGGAAATTACCCATTTCGACGATCACTGCATCTCTTGGTGTTAGTAATGAATATTGTACAGGTGCATCTATAGCAAACGCCCATATTTTTCCAGTTTTTGAAACCAAGTCCTGCGTATCATAATCAATAGAGATATGTGATGCGCCAAATGTTTCTATTACAACTGAATTATGATTAATCTCATTTGATAGTAAAAATCCATCCTCATCAGTAATCGTAATATTTTCTATCATTTCTCCAAAAAGTTCAACCATAATTTCCAGTTTTAGTGGATCCACATCTAATTCATAAAAAACATGAGTTGAGCCATCTGGATAAATGGTGAAATCAAGGGTTCGACTAGAACCAAAGGATTGCTGGATTGGTGCGCTTAATGCTACAAGCACCAGACCTATCACAACTATTGGTATTCTTACCATCGTTGAGAGGATATCCGTATTCCTTACCAAAAGCATTTCCCCCCCCGGAGATTGATGTTTTTGTGCAACTATTTGTTGCAAATTCATAGTCTAATACCTTAAATTCATGGATTCAATGAGATTTTGAAACTTTTGGAATTCTTGGACAAAATCAAGCCCTTTTTCAGTAATTCTGAAAAGTCTGTTTCTGTCTATTCTTTCCGATTGCATCAAGCCCGCATTGATTAGCTTCTCACATTTGTCTAATACCGCATAGTGAGAGAGGTTTGCTTTTCGAGATATTGCAGATACAATAACTCCTCTTTGACCTCCGTCCATGGTTACATCTAGGATATCACCCATGATTCCCATTTCGGATCTGTACTGTTGTTTTGACATGTCATAGTATGGATCTAGGGTGTTTATGAGGAACATTATGAAACACCATAGCGGAACGCATAGCGGAACACGTTTTTTTACGTCAAAATCTGCCTAAAATTGGCATTTTCTCTGCGGGGGCGAAAATCCAAGATTTCTGGTGTTTGCCATAACTTTTATCTTGTTGAATAATTTTATTGAATCAATGGGCTTGTTTGATATTTTCAAGGATAAAGATGAAGATGAAAATTCTGGTGGAACGGCTGAAGAAACTCCTAGTTTTGAATCTGAACCTCAACCAGAAGAAACTCCTAGTTTTGAATCTGAACCTGAAGCAACAGTAGAGAGTAGAGATGAAACTCCTGCCACAGAACCGGTTGAAGAAACAACATCGTATTCACAGCCTGCTGAAGAAACAACCTCATATTCACAAACTGGAACTGCAGTACAAAGTCAGCTTGGAATAGAACAATTGATGGATAAACGATTCAAGTTAGGAGAGGCTATTGACTATGTTGCAACCATGATTAAAGAATTGAGGGATAAACGAACAGGTTTGGTAAAAAGCATTGAAGATGAATCAGTTGATATTAGAAATTTGAAAGAAAAGCTTACGAAGATAAATCAATTCATACAAGACGAAAATGAAGGGTTACAAGAACTGACTAGAAAACGATCTGAAGTGGAAAAAGATGCGGACGATGTCGGCAATATAGTTTACAGCCTAAAAGATAAAATTTCAGAAATTGACAAAATAGTAGCTGACGAGGCTAGTAGAATTAAGAGTTTTAAAGATTCTAGAAGTTAGGAAAATACTGATTCTTTTATCTGTCGTTTTTCTCCACAGTTTGTACAAAATATATCATCTGTAGAAATCATAGATCCACAACTTGTACAAATTGGATCGGTTTTCTCTGGAGTTGAAGTTTTGAACCAATTGCGTAGCATCTAAAATCACTTACATAAAACGCGATTGTGAAGGTTCTGATACCTGATCTGGTATAGTAGGAAACTTATCTCCAGATTGCTGCTCTGCTACAGCAGAAGCCTCTTGCAAGATTTTTTCTGCATCTGAATTCATAACCGCATCAGCACCAAATGAGGCATCTGTGCTGTGGAAGGTTTCCGTCATCAAACCTCCTAACATCTCTGCCATGTTGCTAAGCTCTTGATCTGCACCTGGCATAAATTTGGCAAGTGACGTCTTCATGTTTTTCATAAGTCCGATGGTTGGCATTACAGTTACTACTGTGTCTCCCAAGTCATGGAATGTTGTTAATCGCAATTCTATTTGTTCTATGGCCATTCGTGCATTTCCAAGTACACGGCGAACCTTACGAATTTCAGCTAGTTCCTTTGATAATGATTTAGCAGTATGAGTATCATGCTGTTGTGTAGCTTCTACGATTCTATGAAAAAGTTTTTCATTTCTGCTATCTAATGATGAAAGCATACCGTCTAATTTTGAAATTTGCATTTGTAATTTTTTAATGGCTGTCTCTATACGTGGTTTTAAGGCACCCTTTGGCTTGATTACACTGTTTAATCTTTCAGATATGCCTGGTGTCTGTGGTTTTGTCCACCTACTTGATAGCGAAGCCATGTAGCATGATTTAGGAATTAATTATTAATTTCCGGTGTGAATAATGGTTAACAGGAAATGAATTTTCGATGACTAAATTTACTAGTAAACGTCACAAATTATGTGAGTAAAAAGCCGATAATTGGTGGTATTATCCTAGTAGCCATCATAGGAGTAGTATTTGTTGGAGCCCAGATAAACCCAGATAATCCTGAAAATGAGGAGGTTGTTTTTCATGTTACTTTAGCTGACCCAAGTCAATACAAGTGCGAACCAGGATTTCGGTGTGAAGACCATCACCTTCACTACCGTGTTGATACCTACATTGGCGAGGAAGGGGTGTATATGTTTCGATTTGTTGCAAATGGAGATAGCCCAAAAGTACTCTCTGTAAGAATAAGTAATTGGCATGGGTCAATGGTTACCACAGATGAGCCGCTATTATTCTCAGAATCTTTTATTCTAAAAGGAACACCGCACGAAAGCGAAACATCACTTTATTATACTTGGGATTATGACGGACAGAAAAAATTCTCAATTTCAGAAGCAGACATTTTTTCGAGTAAAATCGCCCCGGGGTGTTGTCAGATTATAATTAATCCTAATGGAGATTTAATGGGACCAGTATCAGTAGATTTGATTAAATTGAGGTAGATTCTGATATTGTATCAAGGTGAAGTAATTGGCAGATAACAAGAAAAAGCAAAGACGGAATATGATTATTATTTTGGCATCAATCTGGTTTGTAGTTACGCTCCCCTTACCTTGGATGGTTACTGGTGATGTAGGTCAAGGCCAACTATCCACTCTTCTACCAATTATCGGTCTGATCTCAATACCTTTTGTAGCGCTTGGTATTGCATGGACTTTAAAACCCGAGTTAACAACATAGTTAATTTTTGAACCAAGGCTGGCTTTCCAAATAATCTATTTCTTTTACAATAGATTCCATTTTTTTGGCAATCACCATATCTGATTGAAATTGCTCAAACATCTCCTTTTCCTCTTCTTTAGAAATAATCTCTTTTTCTGCCCGCTCGAAAAAATCCTCTTCCTTTGATATATGATCATTCAGATAAATCGAATAAGTTCTTAGGAATCGTGCTACGGGTTCACTAGATTCTTCTCCATTTTTCCAACGTTTTAGATGAAGTGTGATTTTATAGGCTATGTTCCTGCTAAACTCATGCTCTATCAGCAGTGCCCGAATCTCTTTTTTGAGATGATCATAACTGGCAACACAAGGAAAGTATGAATCCTCTTCCCTAGAATAATGGATTGAATCCAGAAATTCTGAAATGATGTTGGCAATCTTCTCCAAATCAGCGAATGGGATAGTTTTTCCAGAATTTATCTCGGAATAGCATTTTGAAATAACCTTGTCTAGTCTTTTGATTTGTTTGTGATCATCTCTAAGAGTGTCTGTAGCGCTCAACTATTCAAAATTTGTAAGCTGTCTTATAATTTGTATATGACCTAATCGTTATTTTACGTACCGATAATTGACATAGTTGTAATGAATTTGGTATTCTTGGCTTTGTTAGACAGTTTTGTCTCTTTTTTCAGAGACGAGGTTTTCTCTAACATTGATACCAGTCAACTTGCAGGCAGAAATGTAAGAGATATACTGAAATCATATTTCGAAGAAAACCCCATTTCTGAACCAGACCCTGGGGGATCTGGCTATAATTTTCTTCCAGAAGGAATCGCAAATTTACAAAATATTTTAGCTAACTTATCATTTGGAGATTCTCTAGTTGCTTCAGCACCAATTTTGCTTCTTGCCGCCAGCGTGGTAATAATAATGGGCGTCCTGGGAGAAGCATTTTTCAAAAAAACAGGTATTCCAGATATTTTATTTTTGATGGTTTTGGGGATAGTTATTGGGCCGGTTTTGGGAATAATTCAACCAGAGGCAGTGCTAAAAATTGTTCCTTACTTTGCTGCCGTCGCGTTGATAATTATCATGTTTGATGGTGGGTTGAATCTTCACATAGGCAAGGTCTTAAAGACCGCACATTTTGCCATAGTTCTTGTAATTGTAGGATTTGCAATTTCAGTTGGTATTGTTGCTGGACTTGCTCATTATGGCTTGGGGTGGGAGTGGATAGACAGTATTCTGCTTGGATCAATAGTTGGTGGTAGCAGCTCTATCATTGTTTTCGGTCTTGTACAAAAAATCCATATATCTGATGATGCAAAATCCATGCTCAGCTTCGAGTCCGCACTGACTGATATTTTTGCCGTCATTATTGCGTTCGTTTTGTTTGAGGCAATGCTATCTGGAGAATTTAGCCTTGATCTGTTGGGAGTGACAATTGGAAAGGCTATCATGGTCGGTCTTGTGCTTGGTCTTGGGGTTGGTATTCCCTGGATGTTTGTTATATCAAAGCTGAAAAATGCTCAACATAGCTACATGCTAACAATCGGAATGATATTTTTGTTGTTTTTCCTAGCCACATCGTTTGGTGAGTCGGGAGCTCTAACAGCTCTTGTGTTCGGATTAATGCTTGGAAAAAAGACATACTTCTCACGACTTCTTAAAATCAAGTTTCCAGAGGATACCATTGACAACTCACTACACAGCCAAGTTACTTTCTTGGTAAGATCATTTTTCTTTGTTTTTGTAGGTTTGCTAGCAAGCTTTACCCAGATTGAATATGTTATCTTTGGCGTTATCGCTGCAATTGCAATTTACGTAGGTAGAATAATTATCACAAAAACAGTTCTTGTCAGAGGTTTTTCTAAACTTGACAAAAAAGTAACTTCAGTTATGATTCCGCGTGGTTTGGCAGCGGCAGTACTGGCTACTTTTCCACTATCAATGGGACTTCCGAATGCTGAGGCATATCCACAAATCATCTTTTTTATTATCATAACGTCGGTTATTATTACCACAATCGGCTTAGGTGGTGCAAAAAAAATTCCGCTTCCAGAAAGTCAGAGTGGTGGTTTCATTAAAGATAAAAAATAAAAATTAACAGGAGTCTTTTAGTCCCTTGTAGCGGTTTCTGATAGTTACTTCTGTAACATTGGCTGCTTCTGCAATATCTCTTTGTGTTTTATCTTCACCATTTTTGACACATGAAAGATATAACGCAGCTGCTGCCAGTCCCATAGGATCCTTTCCTGCAGATATTTCATTTTTTTGTGCAATTTTTAAGACTTTAATTGCATGTCTCTTTGTTTTTTCCTGTATTCCAATTTTGCTTGCTATGCGTGCTATACATTGAACAGAATCCGTAACTGGCATCTTTAGATCTAATTCTTTTATAAGAAGTCTGTAACATCTTGCAATGTCCTTTCGTTTTATATTTGCAGCCTGTTCTACATCTTTAAGATTTCTTGGAGTTTCGGTGTCTCTGCAAGCAGCATATAATGCTGATGCCATTAAGGCAGAGATTGATCTTCCTCTAACTAATCCTTTGTCCAGTGCTTTTCTGTAAATGTAAGCTGCTTTTTCTATCACTGCGTCAGATATAGCAAGTTTATCTTTCAGTCTATTTAGTTCACTAAATGCCTGCCTAAAGTTTCGATCTACTGGTTCGTGAACTTGGCTTCTACTATCCCAAGTTCTAAGTCTCTCAATTGTACTTTTCATTGCAGAAGTTAGAGGCTTTCCAGATGCGTCTTTGTTAGTAGGATTAATGATTGTTGCAAGTCCCATGTCATGCATTGTAAGTGATGTAGGAGCTCCAGCTCTAGCTCTATCACCATGTTCGTCCTGAGTAAAGGATCTCCATTCTGGTCCTGATTCCTGTAGCTTTTCAGTTAATACAAAACCACATTTTGAGCAACATAGTTCTCCTGATTCGTGATCAGTTACCAGAATACCCTTAACACATCTAGGACATTTTTCTTTTAAATTTGGTTTCGTAGATTTTACCATTTTCTCACTTTCTCAGATCTAATTTCTACAGTCTTTATAAACCATGTACTAAAGGCTTCGGTCTATATTTATACAGAAATATTGGCTGAAAGTAATGTTTGCGTGTTTTGAGGTGAAATGTCAAGGCGTTTTATGCTTTAGTTTGATGACTTGTATGCTATTGTTTTCTTCGATTTCCGAGTCATATGGTCATGGTCTAGGCTACGAAATTATGCCACCAGAAATGCTTGGTTCAAAATTAGTTTCGCTTGAAATATCATCTGACACTTGGCCTGATGAATATACAAAAGAAATATCCTTTGCCTTGTTTGAAACGGATACTGGTGTTGCGGTCAAGAATGTTACATATTTCGTTATGCTAACAAAACAAAATGAAGTGTTGTTTGACATAATAAGCCAAAGAGATGATGGTGTCTTTGTTTTAAAACTGCATACAACAGAAGATGAACAAATCACAGTTGAGGAAGAAGATTCTAATTTTTTCGGCTCTTTGCTTGGTGGAAGCAAAATTGTTAATGTTAAAGGAAATGTATTTGGTTCGGGAGGACTATACGATTTTAAAGTTATTATAACTACTGGTGATGATTACTCGAATGTTCTTTCTCCTCCACTGGATTATGATGTAGGGATTTCATTTTTGGACAAAACTTCTCATAGTATCAATGACATAAATTTTGGACAGCAGAAGATGAGCGTTATAACATATTATGAATTGATTAATGATGATTTCACCTACGACCAAAACAAAAGGATGATTAGTTATTCCATGCCATTTGATTGGTCTGAAAAAAATATTCTGGTGACTTCGGTTATGCATCAGGAGATTATAATTCCAAAAACCTTTGGTGATTTAATGGTGAAAAGCTTTTCAGTAAATGTGAATGGGTTTCAAGTACCTGACGGTGTAATAACAATTGATGATTTTTCAGCAGAAAACAGAGTTGCTCATATCGTATTGAATCAAAATGATATTTTAGAACTGTCAAAGAAAATAGATGGCTTTTCCAACAAAATGGATTTTTCTATAATGCCATCAGCGGATAATCTGCCACTAACTACAATGACGGAAAATGCACAGTTCAAACTAAATCTGAGCTGGGAGCCTCAAAGCATAAAATCTGGTTCAACAACTGCGTTTTACTTCGAGATTTTAGATGCGTTCTATGTAGATAGGCAAGTTTCTGTCAGCTATGATTTATCCATATTTCATGATGGTGAGGAGATTGGGCAAGTAAGTACTGTTAGTGTTGACATGGGACTTAATGTGATAGAATTTGATGTCCCAGATGATGTTAGTGGGGTAGTGACATTACAGTTTGAAAACTTGAATGGAAGTAATCTCGCTGACGCAACTTTTCCAGTAGTTGTAAACAGAATTAACATTGATGAAACATCAATACCTGCTTGGATTAAGAATAATGCTGGTTGGTGGGCAACAGACCAAATTGATGACTCTGCATTTCTGCAAGGAATTCAGTACTTGATCCAGGAAGAAATTATGATTATCCCCCCTACTGAAACGTCTAATGATTCCGATGCAATTCCAGATGCTGGACAACGAGCACAGGCATTTGATCAGCGTGTACCTGCTTGGATTAAGAATAATGCTGGTTGGTGGGCAACAGACCAAATTGATGACTCGTCATTCCTGCAAGGAATTCAGTATCTAGTACAAAAAGGGATTATAGTTGTCTAGGCAGTTTTTGTGTATTTTGTTTTAAGCTCATCTTCAAAGAAGAATTTTTCTCCAAAGGCAGGCTCTAAATCATCAAGCCAGATTGCATTTTCATCGTACTTTGCAAAGAATGGCACGCCTACCCATTCTGACTCTCTGCCTTGTAATAGCTGTAATACTATCACTTTCTGTCCATTAATTTCTGACACGCCGAGAACATGCACCTTGCCTGGAGTAGCTGACATGCTTGGTCCTCTAACGGTTCTTGCCAAACCACTAACTTTTCTAAATGCAGTTCTAAAGATCTTTTCTGCCTTTACAAGAGGCACCCCGAAATACTGTTGGGCACCTGTATCTCTAACAACAAACATGTAGTATGGTATACAACCCAATGAAACCTGTTTTTGCCACATCTTTGCCCACATGTCTGCATCATCATTTATGTGAGCCAAAATAGGTGATTGAGTTCTGATTTGAGCACCAGTATTTCTTATGCGTTTGATTGCTTCCTTTATTGGATCCGTTGAAAGCTCAACAAGATGATTAAAGTGAGCCATTATCGCCAAGTGTGTTCCGCTTTTTACTATTTTTTCAAAATTTTTCAGAGTTTCATCAGCATCAGAATCGGTTAAAAATTTGTAAGGCCAGTAAGAGACAGCCTTAGTCCCAATCCTAATTGTCTTAAGGTTGGGTAATTTGGCGTCAAGCAAGGCATCAGTATAAACAGAAAACATGCTGGCCTTCATAATCATAGGATCTCCACCAGTAAACAAAACGTCCGATATTTCTGGATGCTCTTTTAGATACTGTATTAACTGCTCACCCTCTCTCATTGCAAATTTCATCTCATCCATGCCAACAAACTGCGGCCATCGAAAACAGAAGGTGCAGTAAGCATGACATGTTTGGCTCTGGCTTGGGAAGAAGAGGCAAGTTTCATCATACTTATGCTGCATTCCATAAAGTTTTGTTCCATCCTTTAGCTCTGGAACATTGAGTTCCATCTGACCAGCTGGATGAGGATTTAATTGCAAACGACATTCGTTTGCAACACGTGCAATTTCTTTTTTATCTGCTCCACTTCTCAAAGTGCTTGCCATCTTATCATAATGCTCAGGAATCAACATGCCTTTCTGAGGAAATGTTAGAACATACATAGGATCATTTGGAACGTTATCCCAGTCAATAAGCTGCTCAACGACATAATTGTTCGTCTTAAAAGGAAGTACGTTGCCAACAACTTCCATTTGAAATTGTGTTTCCTCTGACATTTGCTGAATTTGTGGAATGGTACGAAAATTTATCAAAGTATAAGTCTTGATCGAGGTGGTTTCGTCTACTGACCAAAGTGCTTGCTGTTCTGTCATTACTTATTTTATCACATAACATTGTTAAAGCTTGATAAAAAATGGCAAAATAGGCACGAATTTTTGTTTTCTAGGCATGTAAATTTATAAAAAATTTTGATTGGTGCTTAAATAACTACTGACTGATTGGTATAATTCTGAGATTCAGCCTAATTTTTGATTAGTGAACAGGGAAAATGGTTGAGGAAGGAGTTACGGAGATTTCTGTAGGAGAATTTGAAACAATTCCTCAGATTCTAGCTTCTTCAGAGTCTCTTCAACTAGCATTTGTTTTTTTAATCGTTGGTATGGTAGTTATCGGAATAATTTACCGTAAATTTTCTCATTGGATTTCATCTCAAAAATTCAACTATACGCGACCACATTTTTCTCGATTTGTTCGTAAGGCAGTGCTACCATTTTTTGCATTAGCTTTAGTATCATCCATTAATGTATACATACAAACTACGGAGCTATTTGAGGCAGAGAATTTAACTGAGGGCACAGGTGAATTAGATCCTGCTGAAAAATTCGCAAAAATTCTTAATTCCATTAACATATTAGTAATTGGTTGGACAATATCACACCTAATTCCAATTGCTTTAACAAAACGTGATAAATCGATTCTGGAAAGACAAGATTACCAAAACTGGTATAACATGCAAGGATTTTCAGACGATGATGATTTATTCCACAAATGCTTCAAGTGGGTTCCACCCCAAACAACTCCTTATGACATGAAAGATGATGAATTTCAAAAATATATTAAAACAAAGGACGGTCTTAAATTTCTTGAAAAATATCGTACTGCCAAGGGGTTAACTATCGGCAGTTATGATAAACTGGTAGATGATCCAACTGAAGAGTGGAAAAAATCAGAGAAAGCAAAGTATGAGAAATATTATAAAAATTGTATAACTGGACAAAACCAGTCTGGGCAAAAACTAAGACCTGGGGTTGTGCCACGAGAAATTTACCCTATCGATATATGGCGAGAACAAAAGAGACAAAGTAATTATGAGCCACTCATTCCAAGCTCGAAGCCACCAGGATTTGCAAAAAAGCAGAAAGAGGGAGCTCCAAAACCTGCAAAACAAATTCTCACAATAGGGATTTTTTTTGCTACAGTGCTAGGTGTAGTTACATGGTGGGGGGTAGACTTGGTGGTTTTGGCTACGGCAACTGGTGGCATGGCATTGGGTGTAGGACTTGCACTAAAAGAAACAATGGAAAATTACTTTGCATACATCATGATAAAAAAAGACAAGGTTATCAAAGAAGGTGATAGGATAACACTACCGAGTGGATACAATGGTTTAGTATACAAAATTACACCCAGAGTTACCTATATCAGACATGGTCTCAATGAGTCTTTGGCTATTGTTCCCACAAAACTAATCATCTCACAAGAAATAATCAACTTTACTAAGGCTTTCAAGCTTGTTCCTGCCACTATTGAGGTTGGAGTTTCATATCTAAATGATCCTAAGCAAGTAGAAGCAATTCTAATTAAGATAGGTAGACGTGCCATGAAAGAAGTTATTGACGGTAATGGCATCCACCTCGCCAGACAGAAAAGATGCCCGTACCTTGATGAACACAAACCAAGTTGTGGATGTGATAAAGAATTACTTGTAGATGTGGGAGATCCCGTCGTAAGGTTTAACAATTTTAACGATTCAGCACTTGATTTTGCACTTAGAGTGTTTGTGCGGGATTATGGTTCTCAGTTTAGAATGAAAAGTGAAATGAGAACAATCATGTACCAAGAATTCAAAAATTATGACATTAGGATACCGTGGCCTATCCGAACGATATACCAAGGAGATGAGAAAAGAGAAGCAATGGAAATTGAGAGATTCGATAAAGAGCGTAACCAAGTGGTTAAGGAACATGGTCCTAAAGAGACTGAGGGAGCGGCAGAAGAAGATTAGTATTTTCTGAAGACTTAAGAATCTGTTTTATTCCGTTGAGATGTTGGTTAAGTTTGCTGTAATAGCGGGAAGCGCATCTAAGGACCTAGGAAAACGAATTGCTAGGAGGCTAAAGGCTCCATATGTAGAAGCAAAAACAAGGGTTTTCCCAGATGGTGAAAGCAAGATTACATTCGGGCGCATACCAAAAAATAGTGTCGTACTAGTGGTACAGTCCACATATCCACCAGTTGATACAAACCTATTGCAGACATTATCAATAATTTCCCAAGCCAGAAAGGCAGCCTCAAAGATCTATGCAATAATACCCTACATGGGCTATGCGAGACAAGATAGGCAATTTCTAAGCGGGGAGATAGTTACCATGTCAATAGTTGCAAAGATGCTCGAGGCAGCAGGTGCAAAAAAAATTATTGTTGTTGATATACACAGCAAAACAGCACTAAATCACTTTAAAATTCCCAAGGAAAATGTCTCTGCTATTCCGGATCTTGCCAAATATTTCAAAAAGATGAAATTGAAAAATGCGTTGGTTGTCTCGCCTGACACGGGTGGAGCTTTAAGAGCGAAAAAATTCGCCAGCCTATTAAACACTGATTTTATTACATTAAAAAAATCTAGGAATAGAAAGACTGGGAAAGTACTGATTCAGTCTTCCAAAGTAGATGTTCATGGAAAAGATTTGATTTTGGTTGACGACATAATAAGTACTGGTGGTAGTGTGATCAAGGCTACTCAGTTTCTCAAGAGGCAAAAATGTAAACGTGTTTTTGTTGCATGCACGCATGGACTGTTTATAGGAGACGCAGAAAGGAAAATCAAAAAAGCTGGTGCATCCCAAATCATAAGCACAAACACCATACCTAGAGGCACTTCAAAAGTTGACGTGTCTGGAGTAATAGCAGAATCAATTCGATAAAATGATGGAACTTATTTTTTTAGGAACCGGTGGTGCGCAGCCTACACTTGAACGCTCCACTACATGCATTTGTTTAGTAAGAGATGGAGAAATCTTGATGTTTGATGCAGGAGAAGGTGCGCAAATTCCTTATCTAAAATCAAACCTAGGCTGGAACAAAAAAATGAAAATTTTTGTCACACATTTGCACGGGGATCATTGTATTGGAATTTTAGGATTCCTGCAAACAATGACTTTGCAAAATAGAACGGAGCCAATCGAGATTTACGGTCCAAAAGGTATTGAAGATCTTATTGCTGCAAATATAAAAATTATGAATTTTGGTTTGTCGTTTCCTGTCCTAATAACACCAGTAAATGAAGGGACAGTTGTGAGTGAGGAAAAATATCAAGTTCATGCTTGTGAAGCGGAGCATTCCGTACCAACGTTTTCCTTCCTTTTTGAGGAAAAAGAAAAGCCTGGAACATTTTATCCTGAAAAAGCTAATTCGCTTGGCATTCCAAAGGGAGAATTATGGCATAAGTTGCAGCAGGGAGAAGAAGTTGTAATTGAAAATAAAACAATAAAACCTTCCGAAGTTATGGGACCAAACGTATCTGGAAAAAAGGTAGGAATATCTGGTGATACCAGACCCACAAAAAAACTAGAAGAGTTTTTTAAAAATTGTGACTATCTAGTTTTTGATTCAACTTATTTGGATGAGCTAAAGGAAAAGGCAATTCAAACTTGTCATTCTACGGCAAAAGAGGCTGCTACTTTTGCAAAAAATGCAAATGTTTCAAATTTAATTCTGACACATTTTTCTGCCAGGTATAAAGACAGTAATGTTTTGTTGGAAGAAGCAAAGACTATTCATAATTCTGTAATAGCTGCCAATGATCAATTAAAAATCAATATTGTGTAATTGAAATTATTCAGCATCAGATACAAGCCATTCTATCACATCTTCAATATTTGTAGAATGTAATACTACCTTTATTGGACCCAAAGGTGATTCATCTGCTTCGTCACAGAGAACTGTAACATTTGCAAATGCAGCTTGTTTGTTAAGATAAAACCAGGTAGAGTCTTCCGTCATGTTACGCATTAGATGCCTACGATATGCACTTTTGGTCTTTCTTGATCTCATAGTTTCATAGATTTTTGTTAAGGATTCATAGTTGTTTGAATTTGCAACTAAAGAATCACCAGTTAATTTTTCATCCATATCAGTTAGAACATTTGATAGAGATGCTCGAACTTTGTTAATATCTTCTGATGCGTTTATGGTGCAATAAGCGGATACTTTACAATCTACATCTAAGGATTTCAAGTGTCAATCCATTTTTCGATTACTTTGTATGCTCGTTCAGTAAGTTCGTCTAGTGTAATGTCACTATTAACAATGGTTTCGTCCGCTATTGCTATGGATTCACCAATTCCGACACCAAGCTCTCTGTTATCACGCTCTTCAAATTTTTCCCTTGTTGTAGGATCGTCTGAACGTCCACGGGAGCTCAAAAACTTGTAGCGAGTATCAGCTGCCGCATCTATAGATAATAGTTTGACGGAACCAACGTTCTTTAAAACTTCAATCTCTGCAGTTGACCTTACACCGTCAATAATAATTACTTTAGATTGAGAATTTTTTATTGGTTCGGTAAGTAGAATAGCAATAGCACCAGGTCCATTTTTCTCACGTAATTCTAACATCAGCTTACCTAGATTGTCTCCAGTTGGTTCTATATTGCGTCTTTTTGCCTCAGCACGAACACCATCGCCTAAATTCAAAGCCTCAAGACCTCTAGCCTTCAATGCAGATACGATGGTTGATTTACCAGAACCCGGCATGCCTGTGAGACAAACTATTAGCTTTGCCAAGATGAAATTGTTTACTAATTCTAGTCTATGAAGCTACCGGAATTCATTAAAAACATATTATCAAAAAAATATAATGCGAACGTTTGTTGCAATTGAAGTAAGTGACAAAGATGTTTTAAACTCCATTCATAAAATTCAGGCTGAATTAAACATCAAAGCTAAACCGGTAGAACTCCACAACATGCATTTTACTGTACAGTTTTTAGGAGAAGTTTCGGAGGAGATGATAGGAAAAATTTCTGATGCACTAAACAGTATAGAATTTTCTGCATTTTCAATAAGTTTTGCGAGCATTGGAGTTTTTCCCAAACCAAATTTCCCACGGGTAATTTGGATTGGAACCAATGATGGCGTCAATGAACTTGAAAAACTTGCAGAGATGATACGCTCGAAGCTGTCACAGCTTGGTTTTAGTCCAGATAAAAAATTCAAGCCGCATGTAACCATATTCAGAGTAAAAAACAAGATTGAAGATCTGTCAAGCAAATTAGAGAAATTTTCATCATGTTATTTTGGGAAGCAAACAGTCTCAGAAATTAAATTAAAGAAAAGTGAACTTACGCCTAATGGTCCAATTTATACAGATCTGTTGGTTGTGAAAGGAAAGCAATGAATTCAATCTTAAGCTACGCAAAAAAAGAGGCTACTCCATCAAAAAAATTGCAGCAAAAAAAACAGCGTGTTGCTAAAATTGCCTGTGATTTAGTAAGTCAATGTATAGAAAAACATACTCAAGTAGTTGGGTTTGAGCTAGGTGGCTCATATGCTAAAGGTACATGGTTACCGGGAAAAGCTGACATTGACATATTTGTTAAATTCAACAAAAAAACATCTGAAAAGGATTTTAGAAATATTGGAACAAAGATAGGTTTTCAATCTTTAAAGAAACACAAGCCATACACTAGACATGCAGAGCATCCATTTGTAGAGGCAATTATTGACGGAACTAGAGTAAACATTGTTCCATGTTATGATGTAAGCAAAGGGGAATGGCAAAGCGCTACAGACAGATCCATCTATCATACAAAATTCATGTCACAAAAATTATCTAACTCATTGAAGGGAGAGGTGAGAATTCTCAAAAAGTTTTTTCTTCACATTGATGTTTACGGAGCTGAAATAGCAAAAGAAGGTTTTAGTGGGTATGTCTCAGAGGTACTAATTTCCTACCTTGGTAGCTTTGAAAAAACAATAAAGAAAATCTCAGAGTTGAAGAAAGGACAAGTTATTGGAAAATCTACAAAAAAATTTGATTCGCCTGTTGTGATCATTGACCCAATCGATAATAACAGAAATCTTGGAACTGCAATTTCGATGGATAATTTAGGAAAGTTTGTTTTAGCTAGTAGAGCGTTTTTGAAAAAACCCTCTAAGAAATTTTTTAAAAAGCCTATTTCTAAGCGTATTATGAGAAATAATGATAAAATCATTGTAGTGCAATTCAGGTTTAAGGATAGAAGTGATGATATCATCTGGGGCCAAATAAAACGTGCGTCAAATGCACTAAAAACTCAGTTAGAGCTGGGCGGATTTACTGTTTTAAGAAATTCGTCAACAAAGGATGAAAAGGAAAATGCGGCGTTGATCTTCTTGCTATATGCAAAAAAAATTGAAAATAATTTGGTTCGAAGTGGACCAGAAATATCTAGTAAAGAACATTGTGAAAAATTCATTGCGGCAAACCTAAAAAAAAGCCAGCTTATGTGGATTAACGAGGAAGGTAAAATACAATCCTTACAGAAACGAAAACATGATGATGTAAAATTATTTTTGCGAGACATTTTGAAGAATAATCTAAAAAATTCTGGTATACCAAAGGGGCTTGAGAAGGATTTCAAAAAAGGTGTAAAAATTATTGATGCAAATAAGGTTTCAACAAAATCCATTAAAGAGGCAATTGCAAACATTGCCGTAACAGATGAAACAATCTTTCGTTAAAATTAGTAAAATAACTGAACCTCCATATTCGGACATCTGGGTTTATCCAAAGGGAACTAGGGCACAGGTAAAATCACGAATAAAAGAATTGAAGGCTCTTGGTGTAGAGAGTATTTCATTTCAAGGTGAGTTACAAGTAGGCACTATTAGCATACTAGGCAAGGGATACGTAGGGGTAGTAGTTTTAGGTAAAATAGGAAGAAAAAAAGTTGCTGTAAAAATCAGACGGAATGATTCTCCCAGAAAAAATTTGAAAAAAGAAGCAGAGTTGCTTGGAATAACAAATCAATCCAATGTGGGACCGAAATTAGTAAATTTTAGTAAAAATTTCCTTGTGATGGAATATCTAGAAGGTAAAAAAATTGGTGATTGGGTTGGTAGTTTAAAGAAGAAAGGAAATTCCCCACAGCTTAAAACTGTAATTAAAAAAATTCTAGAAGATTGTTACAGTCTGGACAGAATCGGTTTGGATCATGGAGAGCTGAGCAATTTATCAAAACATGTGATTGTTGGTAGGAAAATTACCGTTATTGATTTTGAAAGTTCAAGTACAGATAGAAAAGTTTCAAATGTAACATCTGCAACTCAGGCCCTTTGCATCGGATCTGGAATTTCGAAAATCATAGGTCGTGTATATAAAATTCCTAAAAAACAAAAAATGATTACAGTGTTACGTAGATACAAACGGGAAGGAACCAGAGAAAGTTTTGAGAACTTACTATCTGTTTTGAAACTATAATGGGACCGGCAGGATTTGAACCTGCGACCTCCAGCACCCCAGGCTGGCATCATAACCAATCTAGACGACGATCCCTGTTTTAGGCACAAATTGTGAAATTATTAAACCGTCTGATAGTTTTGAGTTTTTTATCGTTCTTGAGTAGTAGGTCTTACCAGGATTTCATTCACATTCATATGTTCTGGTGATTGCACGGCAAATAAAATTGCGTTTGCAATATCATCTGCTTTGAGTCCTTGTGTTTTTTTTGACATCTCGATAAAACTTTGTAACGATTCATCAGTGATTGTGTTTAGCAGTTCTGTTTCAACCACTCCCGGTTCAATGCATGTTACTCTAATGTTTGAACGTGCGCTAAATTCTTGCCTTAATCCCTCGCTAAAAGCGGCAACAGCGTGCTTTGTTGCACAATATACGCTTCCAGATGGAAATACCACTCTGCCAGCAACTGATGAAATGTTAACTATATGACCTGATTTTTTTTCTTTCATATGTAAGATAACTGCTGCAGTACAAAATAATACTCCTTTAATGTTCACATCAATCATCTGTTCCCACTCGTCAACTTTGAGGCTTTTTACAAAGCTAAGTGGCATCAGGCCTGCGTTGTTTACTAAAATATCAACCGTCCCCCATTTTTTTATTGTCTGATCAACAATGGCATCACAGTCAGTTTTTTTCGTAACGTCAAGCTTTTGTGATAACACATTGCCACCATTCTTTTTAATTTCATTTTCTAGCTGCTCCAGCTTATCAGTTCGTCTGGCGCCTATTGCCACTTTTACACCAACCTTGGACAGCGCTAATGCGGTAGCATAACCAATTCCACTGCTAGCTCCCGTAATAATAGCAACTTTGCCTTCTATCGACATTATCAATAATTCCAATAAACTCTGTAAATGTGTTTTTAAAATAATATGATAGCTACTTTATTAGGAAAAAACCAAAAGCATAATCATGCTGGAAGAAAAGTGCGCCTACTGTGGGGATATGACAGACATGCCTTTCGAGTGTAATTACTGTAAGGATCCGTTTTGCTCAGAACACAGACTGCCAGAAGACCATAGGTGTGTGAAGCTTACTCAACTCAGAGCAAAAAGATTTGGTGAAAAAAGAAAAATTATTCGTGATGGTGGAACAGGGAAAAAGAACAGATTCCGAAGAATGCTGGGCAGATTTGGCTAATAATTAGTAAAGAGACGTTTCTGGATTAATTTTTGCACGTCTTGCCTGATAAAACAAGGCAACTGCAAGTGCAAGCAGACAAAATGCTGTGATAGTATGTGGTTCAGCAGTATGAGTGTCTTGATTTATGAAAAATGGTAAAAAAACAGTATAAGCCACGGCAAACCCAACCATGGTTATACCCTGTATTGACAGTTTAAGCCATGAAGGAACTGGCTTGCTTGTTCTACTAATAATTCTACTTAAAATTTCAATGATAAATAATCCCCCCACTGGATAAATTGTCAATAAAACAAAATCGACGATATCAACTGAGCCTGGATGCGACATTACAGACACCTGTTTTTTTATTGATCATCTAAACTGTGTGGTTTTCCGTTTAAGATTCCAGAGAGTATTACATCTTTTCTCTCTAACATTTCCTTCTTAGAGTCAAGGATGTATTTTTCTTCATCAAGTAAGACTGATTGGTTCGAATTTTCTAAGGTGGCTTTTTCTAGCCTTAACTTCAGAAGCACTGACGTTGTATCAGATATCATCTTTATCATAGCTTGATTGATTTTTTCCTTAACACCATCATAACCCTCACTTTTCAAATTTTTAATTAAATCTGAAATTGAATTGTAAAGATTTGAATCGATTTTTTGTATTGTGTTGGTTTCAGACTCCTGTAAGGCAAGTCTGTGGAGATAGTTTATGTTGATTTTATTTTGTTCTGCCATTGAAACGCATCTAATAATCCTTAAATCACGGGGTTATTTTTGTTCTGTTGAAGAAAAGAAATTGCCATATAAAGTCATTGGTGGTAAACCAATTAGAATTGAATATTCTGCTGATGACGTCTTTGCTAAAATTAAGCAGAATGAAATAAAATTTATCGATCTACAATTTACCAGCCTGCCTGGACGTTTTCATCATACTACAATTTCTGCTAACACATTTACGCCTGATCAAATGGTAGATGGTCTTCCAAAACTTGATGGTTCTTCCATTGTGGGATTTACCAGTATTGATGATTCTGATCTAATACTAAAGCCTGATCCCAATACATATGCAATAATTCCATGGGTGACAGAAAAAAAATCTGCTAGAATGTTGTGTGATATCTACTGGGGAGCTGATAGAGGAAGGTTAGACACCGACCCTAGGGGCATATGCCAAAATGCTGAGGAGTATCTGAAGACACAGGGATTTGACGACAGTTTTTGGGGACCAGAAGTAGAATTCTTTGTTTTTGATAAAATTCATTGGGATGTATTAACTCCCTACAAGGGTCAGTCATACTCAATTGAATCAAATGAAGCCCCCTGGAGCCAAGAAGGAACTGGATATCCAATGGGACTGCAAGAAGGCTACTATCCCAGCACGCCTTCAGACACGTTAACTGAGTACAGAAATGATTGTGTAGAAGTATTGAACGAGAATTTTGGGATTTTGTGTGATAACCATCATCACGAAGTAGCTACTGCAGGACAGTGTGAGATTGATATCATTTATGATAAAATGACGAACGCCGCAGACAGTGCACAGTCTTACAAGTATGTTATACGAAACATAGCAAAACAACACAAAAAGATTGCTACAATGATGCCCAAGCCAATCTCCATGGATTCAGGTTCAGGAATGCATACTAATGTCAGCCTTTGGAAGTCTGGAAAAAATATCTTCTTTGACAAAGACGACCCAATTGAATTAAGTCAGGTTGGGCGCTACTTTTGTGGTGGAATTATGGAGCATGCTAAGGGATTGGCTGCTATTACAAATCCAACAACCAACTCATATCATAGACTTGTGCCAGGATATGAAGCACCTGTTTACATCGCATGGAGTACCGCCAACAGATCTGCAACAATAAGAGTTCCGGGTCACTTTAAAGGAGAAAAATATTCTCATTTGAAAAGACTGGAATATAGGGTTCCTGATCCATCGTCAAACCCATATCTTGTATTTTCTGCGGTTTTGTCTGCAGGTCTTGATGGGATAAAAAAGAAAACAGACCCTGGAGATCCAATTCATGAAGACATCTATAAAATGTCTAAAACAGAGAGAAAAAAGAAAGGTATTGGTGTTTTGCCTGCCAACTTGGGCGTAGCTTTGGACGAACTTGAAAGCGATAGAAGTTTTCTAAATCCAATTTTTACAGATCATGTGGTTGACAGAATTATTGAGTTGGAGAGAAAGGATCAGCGCGAGATTTCTATCAGACCGCATCCTCACGAGTTTTATCTATATTTTGACGTCTAATTCAAAAGTAATGGGACATAAACACTTCTCGTAATTGGTAAATCAATACCAGGGAGATGGTAATTAATGCAAAGCCTACAACAGTAAAAATTCCTTGCCTTGTATCTGATGTTACAGCTTTGAATAATAGTATAGCCCCAACTAGTCCAAGGAACAGTGTTGCTACTCCTTGGATGATATGATCAAAAGGTATTCCTGGTGTTATTAGCGGGAAAAAAACGCCTGAAAGTAACGCAAAAATTGCCAGCAGGTAAGCATATCGAGGAATTTGAGCAAGAATTGTCATTGGCTTGGAATTTTTAGTGTTATCAAGTTTTTCAATTTCCTGAGATTGCTGAATGTTTTTAGAAATCTTTTCTGGTTCGGTTTGTTTTACCTCTTCTCCTTCAGCTTTGGGTCTTAGTATCTCTGCATCAAATCTTTTTTTTTCCCTTAGTTTTCTCAAACGTTTCCATTTAGTCATCTTAATCTCTCATTGCAGATATCGTTTGTATATTAACCATTAAAAAATAGATTGCTAAAGTTTTGTAATAATTTTCATAAAATAATAGAATCTACATCATTCCGCCCATTCCGGGTGGCATTCCGCCCATTCCGCCCATTCCGCCCATTCCGGGTGGCATTCCACCTTCTGCGCCAGGTGGCGGGCCTGCTGACTTTGCAGTTGCGATAACATCATCAATACGTAAAATCATACATGCTGCCTCGGCAGCGGCTGAGATAATTTGGTGTTTAACTGCAAGAGGTTCAATAATATCGCTCGACTTCATATCTACTACTTTTCCTTTCATTACATCAATGCCTGTCCATTTGTTGCCATTCAGCTGTTTTGAACGAAGTGAAGCAAGTGTGTCAATTGGATCCATTCCTGCATTTTCGCTAAGTGCGAGCGGAATGGCCTCCAGAGCCTCTGCAAATTTTCCTGCTGCAAGTTGCTCACGACCTTCAAGTGATTTTGCCCAGCTTCTAATCTTAGTTGCAGCAAATGTTTCAGGTGCTCCACCGCCGGCTACAATTAACGGTAATTCCATAACGTCTTTTACTACCATGATGGCATCGTGTACAGATCTTTCTGCTTCATCTACAACCCTTTGCGAGCCTGCTCTCAGTAAAAGAGTCACAGATTTTGGATGCTTACAGTCCTCGATAAAGACCCATCTGTCCTCTTCAATTTTTCTTTCCTCAACTAAACCAGCAACGCCCAAATCCTTTTCAAATAAATCATCTAGATTTGTTATGATTCTTCCACCAGTAGCTTTTGCTAGTTTTGTTAAATCACTTTCCTTTACTCTTCTGACAGCAAGTATACCTGCCTTGGATAAATAATGCTGAGACATATCATCAATTCCTTTTTGACAAAAGACAACTGAGGCGCCAGAGCCAACAACCTTGTCAACCATTTTTTCGAGCATCTTACTTTCTTCATCTAAGAATGATTTCATTTGTTGTGGATTTGAGATGTTTATCTTAGCGTCGGTTTCTGGTTTACTGATTTCTAATGCAGTATTAATAAGAGCGATTTTAGCACCAGTTATTTTTTTTGGCATTCCTGAATGAACTACTTCCTTATCAAGAATAATTCCCTGTAAAATTGAAGAGTCCGCAATTGACCCACCTGATTTCTTTTCCACTTTAATGTCATCTATATCCACGGTGTAATTACTATCATTTTTTTCAGCAACAGCCAGTACAGACTGCACAACCATATCAGCAAGTTGATCAGAATTTTTCCTTACCAATTTTGTTTGCATGGCTGTCTTTGCGATCTTTAGTAGGGTTGATTTATTGTCAGCAGTAACCTGATCAGCAATATCTTTGATGTATTCTTTGGCTTTGTTTGCCGCTTTCCTGTAGCCATCAACAATTACTGTAGGATGAACGTCCTGCAACAAAAGTGATTCAGCTTGTTCTAAAAGTGCACCTGCTAAAACTACCGCAGATGTTGTACCATCACCCACTTCGTTGTCGGTTGATTTTGCGATCTCAACGAGCATTTTTGCCGCCGGGTGTTGAACGTCAATTTCTTTTAGAATGGTAGCCCCATCATTTGTAATTGTAACATCGCCTAACGAGTCAACAAGCATCTTATCCATGCCTCTTGGACCTAGGCTAGTACGCACTATTTCAGCAATAATTTTTGCTGCCGCAATGTTGTTTTTTTGTGCATCTCTGCCCTTAGTTTGACTTGCACCATCTTTAAGCAAAACAACCGGCATATTTGCTCCTGAAGCTTGAACTGTCATGTCACAAAAATCCCGTTTGCCTATTTTATACTTATTTTATTTCATGCCTCAAAACCATAGGTATTTTTTAATTGGGAAAAATAAGGTGAATTACATGACAAATAGTTCAAATAAAGACGCTTATGATGAAGTTTTTGCAAGTTTGGAAAAACATAACAAATGGTTTGAAAACTCGATTCCTTTGATCGCTAGTGAAAACATTCCAAGCCCAGCTGTGAGAGAAGCAATAATCTCCGATTTTGGTAACAGATATGCTGAAGGTTGGCCTGGAGAACGAGTTTATGCTGGCTGTACCTACATTGATGAAGTTGAGATTCAATGTATGGATCTTGCTAAAAAACTGTTTAAATCAGAGTTTGCAGATGTAAGACCGATTTCTGGAGTTGTTGCTAACCTAGCAATTTATTCAGCTTTTTCAAATCCTGGTGATGTTATGTTAGCTCCATCAATTCCAGCTGGTGGTCATATCTCGCATGGTAAAAAGGAGCATTCAGGAACTGCGGGTCTTGTTCATGGTCTAGAAATTGAGTTTTTCGCGTTTGACTCTGAAGAGATGAACATTGATGTTGAGAAAACAAAAGTGAAGATTGAAGAGTTGAAAAAGCAGAACAGGTTACCAAAAATAGCTATGTTTGGTGGCTCTGTGTTTTTATTTCCGCACCCAGTCAAAGAGTTGGCTGACTTTCTGAAAAGCTATGACATACACATCAATTATGATGCTGCGCATGTTGCTGGATTAATAGCTGGAGGCAAGTTTCAGGATCCGTTAAGAGAAGGAGTAGATACCATAACCATGAGTACGCACAAGACGTTGTTTGGTCCACAGGGTGGGCTTGTTTTGGCATTTGAGAAAGATGCGGAAGCGATTAAAAAAGCAACGTTTCCAGGACTTACCAGTTCTCACCACATTCATCATATGGCTGCAAAGGCAGTTACGTTTGCAGAGGCGTTAGAGTTTGGAAAAGATTATGCAGCACAAACAGTCAAAAACGCAAAAGCTTTAGCTGTGGCGCTAAACGGTTTTGGCTTCAAGGTTTTGGGTGAAAAAAAAGGTTTCACACAATCGCACCAAGCTGTTGTAAACGTGCTAGACTATGGTGACGGCGGTAAAATTGAAGCCGATTTGGAAAAGGCAAACATCATTGTAAACCGCCAGCTTATACCAGGTGACATAAAAGCGAAGAGACATTATATGCACCCAGGCGGAATTAGGCTTGGAACTTCCGAGGTGACGCGTTTGGGAATGAAGGAATCAGAAATGGAACAAATTGCGTCTTTCATAAAAAGTGTGGTTGTTGATAACAAAGACGCAAAAGATATTGCAAAACAAATTGCTGAATTTCGAAAAAATTATCAGAAGGTGCAGTATTGTTTTGACAACAAGCTTGGTGCGTATGAATACGTAAAACTAAGATAGTTTTATCCGGCAGATACGTTTCGATCCTTTCTGTTTGTGGTTTTGATGGTTCCCCATGTTTCCTTCTTGGTCTGAGTTTTTGAGCTCTTAGGATGTGCCTTTTCAGTGTGACGTTCCAATCGTTCAGGCGAAGAAAACTCTAGATTGCATTTCTTGCATTTTGTCTCATCGTTGTTTTTTTTACCAAATAGCCCCATTTCGCTCTATTAGTATGGACTTACTTTCAAATAAAGTGGATCGTTGAAGATTAAACGCCTGAACTTTCAGCCTTTGTAAGATCTAAAAAGACTTTATCGCCTACTGAAAGACCAAGTTTTTTGTATTCAATCATGTCTAGTTTTATGGACGTTGTGTTGCCCATCATACCAAGTCCTCCACCAGACATCATTTTGTTAAGCTCTTTAGCCATGTCATTCATGTTGGAAAATCCCATAACGTTAGTCTTGCCAAACGGAGAAGATAATGGTCCGTTTTTTTCTTGGACCTCTTTTTTGGAAGATAAAGAAACTATCACGGAAGGAGAGGCATCAGGTGCGGCGTCAACACGCACTACAACGTATTCTTTTCTCATACAGATGACACTATTTTTGAGTATTTTATTGTAACTTGTAAAAACTTCTGATCTTCGTTATCAGAACAGCTGGAGCAATAAAATACATGCCTATGTTTAGTGATATTATAGCAATTCCATATCCAAGCATATCATACTCAGAGTCAATGTCTGCATGTTGCAGTAGAGTTAATGACACCAAGAGAGGAGTAAGTATCAATTTCACTGTCTCTTTGAAGACAGCGTTCTCCCTTTCATAGTCAGCTATTGCTGGGCTAAATGAATAGTAGAATTGGTTGAATGCTGTCATGAATGATGTTCCTGATTGTGTTTGGAGCACAGTGTTATCACGTATTTCTCTTAAGAGCTGAACTTGTGGTGCAAGCTCAGAACCATAAGTTGCCGTAGCTATTAGACAACCACCGATTCTTACTGGTGGTAGTGATTCAGGCTCGGGTTCTACCTTTGCGTCGGCTATCAGCTGTCTAAAAATGGGACTGTCATCAAAATTTATGGGCTGCATTCTCCCGTCAATCATAATTTCAAAGTTATCTACCGTTTGAAGGAAGGCGTTGAGTTCGTATCTAAACCATTCTGTAACATTGACATAGATTATAGAGTACTGTAACTCTGAATTGATAAAGGAGAGTTGTAATATTTTGAATTGGACGGTTCCTCTTTCGGTGTCGTGCAAGTCTTGGGTTGTAGTTTTCAGAACAACTTTTCTTCCATCCTCATTTTCAAATACGTAATTACCTAAAATTTTAGGATCATCTCCTCCTTCTACTGAAAAGAATGCGGTACTAACACTGGCGGATTCCCTAGGATCTCTTTTTTCTGAAGTTATAATCACTTTTGGAACAAATCCACTTTTTTCTATCTGAGCTTTTACGTTATGTTCCAGGTCAGTAGGTTCTATTATAATGCCCAAGTGTTCTCCTACTGCTTCAGTAACAGACCATCGGTATGGAATATCAAATTTGACTTTATGAAGAGAGTTATAATAAACTTCAGCTGTACCGCCTTCTCGTTTTTCTTTTTTTATAATTGATTGGTTTCTGTCTGCTGGCACCAAACCGGAGCTGGTATAAGGGTCAAGTATTGTTGCTGTCAGAATTGTAGCTTCTAAAAGGTTTAGTGGTGCATCATTAGCGTCTGTACCAAGGGTTTCAATAAGATCGAGTGCGTAAAAAGAAGAGGGGATGCCCGGTATTAATCTTCCAAAGGCTGTATATTCACCGTCTAGACGGTTCGAATCTTCAAGCACGATAAAAAACTGTGAGCCGGCTGTGTCAGGATGATTAGACCTTGCCATAGAAACAATGCCACGGTCATGTTGTATGGTGTTAAATTCTTCATTGATTTGATATCCCGGTCCTCCCTGTCCCCATAAGCTTCGATCAGCGTCAGGATCTTTGGTGTTTGGATCCCCAGCCTGGATCATAAATCCGGGTATAATTCGATGAAAAACTATACCATCATAATAGCCGCTTTCAACTAATTTCAAAAAATTATGGACTGTGTTAGGGGCGTCTTCAGGAAAAAACTCGATCAGAAAAGTTCCTCCGTTCATAGTAATGAGAACTGCCTTGTGTTTCATTTCGTCTATCTCCTCCTGGCTAAATTCTTTTTGCGGTGCATAAGCTTCGGGCAGAACAGACGTACATACACCGTTAGTGTATTCAAGACATCGGTCTACGTGTTCCTCTGCAAATGCACTGCCTGCAAAGCCAGATAATATTACAATAGAAATTATTAAAAATTTAAAATACATAATGTGGGTTTTTCCAACTCCAATAAAAGCCAAACGTAGGATGAGTTTTTATCAAGTTAAAATTATGTTGCCATGTGGAAGCGGACGAAAAAATTCAGGCGCATGTTCTCTCAATTTGGAGAGAGGGTAGAGGATTTTTCAGTGGCAAAGGCCGTGAGGGAATGTTGATTTTAACCAACAAAAACTTGTGTTTTATTAAAAAAACTGAGGCGCCCATGAGGTGGTGGGGTGCCATTAGGACCAGACAGATAGTTAGGTTGTTGCAATCTAAGGATGTAATGATTGTAGAGGATGGATATGGTGAAGAAAACTTGAGAGAAGATTTAGAAAATAAGAAAAACCAAAAAATTAGTTTTAATAATATCTTAAGCATTGAATCAAAAGAAAAGGTTTGGGGCAGTGTATTATTTTTAGATATGATTGAAGGTGGAAAGGAGAAGAAACTTCAGTTTTCTGTTGTGCAGGATTGGGTAAAATATCCACTTAGTGCTCCGACGAAGTTTTTGAAGGTTGACTGGTCAGGGTTTGTAAAATATATTAAAGATAGACAAATTGTGATGAAATAAAATGGGTAAGGTTTTTGCCGTTGGGGTTGGTCCCGGCTCCCCGAATTATGTTACAGAAATAGTAAGAAAAATTGTTGCTGATGCAGATATTGTTGTTGGTTACAAATACACGCTTGATGTTATAGCCGATTTGATCAAGGATAAAAAAACTCATGTAATTACAATGGCGGATCAGGAAAAAACATACCAACGTGTTAAGAAAGAGTTAGGGGATGGGGTTTTGGTTATCCCATTCACTGGAGACGTGAACTTTTCTGAATCTGAGGTTGTAGACAGGTTGATTGAGATTTTCGGTGATGTTGAGTTGGTTCCTGGAATTAGTTCGATTCAAGTTGCTGCCTCAAAAGCTCAAGTGCCGTTGGATAAATCCAAAGTAATTACAATGCATGTTACCACGTCGATTGAAGAAAAGAAGTTGGAGCTTCAAAAAGCTGTGATTGATGGGCAAAGTGTTATACTAATTCCCAGACCTTGGCCAAATGATCCTCAAAAACATTTCATGCCGTCAGAAGTCGCGTTTTATCTTAAGAAAAACGGTTTTGACACACCTAAAATTCCCGTTCACGTCTTCGAGTCGCTGACTAATGGAAAAGAGCAAACCTTCACTGGAAGTGTACAGGATTTGGAGGGAAAGGAGTTTTCTGATCTAGCAGTAATGGTAATCAGCCAGACGAAGCCGGAATCCTATATTAATTTCTGATTATAAAATATCCACGAATATTTCGTTAGGTTTGAGAGTGTTTTTTACCAAATCTGGTGAAACTGTGAGGTTGAACTTCTTCGTGTTCCCATGAATTCCTTGGTGTATCATTTTGCCAGTAATGAGTCCAGATAGTTCTATTTCGTTAAGCATCTGCGTTACCCTCCTTTGTGTGAGTGTGTTTTGTTGTATTACTTTACAAAGTGATTTGTAGGCAGCATATACATCTCCTGTCGAAATGTTAGGTGATTTCATTATGGCTATTACAAGTAGTTTTTCGTGAAGAGAAAAAGCGTTGAGTTGTTGTGACTCCTTGTCTACCTCAATTCTTTGTGATGCTAAACGTATGTGTTCGTCGGTTATAGAACTGTCTTGTTTTAACTCTGCAGTCTTTGCTGCTACATCTAATAGTTTTATTGCTCTCCTGGCGTCACCATGTTCTCTGCATGCCATAGACGCACATAGATTCAAAGCGCCGCTTGAAACTGAGTTTTCTTCAAAGGCTAGTGGTACTCTGTCTTCTAAAATTTCTTTTATTTCGTTTGTTTCATAGCCAGGGAACACAAGCTCTTCCTCGCTTAGTGTGCTAATGACTCTAGGATCTAATTTTTCTTTGAATCTAACATCGTTAGAAATTCCAATCAATGATAACGAGCCATTTTTTAGTTTTAGGTTTGCCCTAGTAATTGAGTAAAGTATATCCTTGCCTGTCTTGTCAACAAGCTTAGCAAGATGATCTATTTCGTCAATTACAAAAATAGTGTTTAGTTTGTTTTTTTCAATAATGTAAAGAATGCGATTAAAGACTTCACTGATTGATAGGCCTGTACTTGGTAACCAAAGTTTGTCGTCAGGTGTTTTTTTTGATTTAAGACCAAGTTGTCTGCCCAAGTCAACCAATACATTGTAAAGGTTTGATTGGTCCTTCGCGTTTGTGGTTGCGATTTTAATTTGGTATGAGTTCTTATCAACCCTGTTTTGGATTTGGTTTAACACTTTTCTTACAACAAGTGTCTTGCCCGTACCAGGTTTACCATAAACTAACAAGTTTGGTGGTATTGATTTTTTGTATAGCGGAATTAATGATTGTGCTACCAACTCTTGTTGTTTGTCTCTGTGTAAAATTCGCGCTGGGATGTAATCATGGCGCAACACGTTTGGGTTTTTGATTATCGTGTTACCGTGTTCTGCACTGTCAAGCAAACGTTCCACTGGATCTAGAGTTGTTGTGCTCATTTTGAGATCATTTTTTATTGTGATTTGGCACTTGAATGGATCCAGTAGTTCGTTTTTACAACCTTGATCGTTCTGGTTGACATGCGCTGATCGACCTGATCGATGACACACACACCATTATTTCTTATCTGTTTTTAGAATAATATGTTGTTTTGTTTTGGTTTTTGTTAGTTTGTTACTATCATAAAAAAATTTTTTTAAAACAAAAAGAGTAGAAACCACGGTGTGTGGGTTCACAACAAAAGGTTTTGTTAATTATAGGCTATATTTTTGTAAAAGGAGGACAAAACGGGCTTATTTGGTTGTTATTGGTGTTAATGAAGGCCTTAACAACTGTTAACAGACCAAAAACACCCCATAATTTCCAGTCTAGGCATAAATCTAAACCCTACCCCCATCTTTCCAATCCAGGCTCTGTTAACATCCAAAAACACACCAACGTGGACCAGGCAGTCAATCTTAACAAATTCGTTTGTTAACAAAACTTGTAGGATCCATTCAAGTGTTAACACAAGATCCTCATAGATCTCGATATGAAACAGAGAAGGATACGAATAAACCTAGAGGACACCGAAGGCGTCAAATTCAAGTTTGACATTGAGGGCAACGTGACAAAGGACAAAGTCCTAAAACTATTCGAATTAATGGATTTGATGAATATGGAGGAAGAACAGACGCCCGACTTGGAATCTGTAGGAGGCAAGATATGGAATGTTGTAGAGAATCACTTCCCTGCAGGCAAATTCACCTCTTCGGGCGTGCTTGAAAAGTATGAGGATGAGTACAACGAGCCTATCAAACTAAGCATAATTTCAACATATTTGGCTAGATTTGCTTCACGAAACAGGATTGAGCGTGCACGTATAGGAAGGGAATGGTCCTACCAAATCATTCGTATAGCGCAAAAACATCCTTAGAGACTTACTGTGAAACGGCGTAAACAACATCACCTTCACCAGAACCAACACGTTCTCTACCTTTATCGGTAATTGTGTATCTGTAAGGCCTGATAGAAGTATCTCGTCCAACAAAACCATCCTCAAACAACTTTTTCATCAACCGCGAAACATGTTCGCGTGATTTTCCAAAAATCACTTCAATATCACGTGATGTCATCGGACCTTCTGTGATTTTTTTCAACACAAATGTAACCGAATCTTCAAAGCTCATGTTAGGAACTCGTGGTGCCGCTTTTGGTTTTGGAGCAACAAATTCTGGTTCCTCCACTTCTGGTACATCGAACGACTTGACTTTTTTCGTAGGCAAATCAGGTTTGGTGAACGTTTCGCCATCCAACTCCATAGCATCTAGGCGTATTTTCATATCAATTAACTCCTTTTCATAGTAGTCGATGCGTTCAACGTTTGTTGGAGCAATCTTTTCCGACACTCCAACCGAACGTGTCTTGCCATACAAGTACAAAGTTACAAGACCGCTAAGAAATGCTAGCACTGCAACCAATATGATGCCAGCATCTGGAAGATCAATTATCATCACAACAAACTAACCACGAAATGATTTATCATAACGGGACAACTATAATTTACAATTTTACGAATAAAAAATCATAACATCACAAATTTTGTTAACTTAACTCACAAACAAAATCACATGTTAACTAATTGTTTTACTGCCTTCTGTATGACATCCATAATCTGACCTTCGTTTTCAGGCGCGAAGTCACCATCTTTCATCACACCAAGCTGTTCTGCAAGCCTAAACATCACATCACTCTCAGGAAGTATCACATCATACGCCTGTAGGAGGAGTATTGTATAGTATAGGCTCTCAATCTTACTTCGTGCCTGACCCAACTGCCTGTAGTAGGCGCCCTTAGACACACCAAACTCTACATCCAACATTTTCTTCTGTTTTAGAATAATTTCAATTTGTCGCTCTGTAAACAGTGATTTTTTGATAATTTCCCTAATAATTGTATTAAAATTAGATTTATCAGGGTCGCTCATAGCTATACAAAACAGTATAGCTTCTTTCAATTAAGTTTTAATGTCACGTCTCGATCGTACCGTAGGTATGCGAAATAAGGTCGAAACTAAGCTAAAAAAGTGCAAAAAGGGGGGTAAAACGACCATATTTTTGCTAGTTGACTCTGAGAACTTTAGCTCCACATCCAGTGTCGAAAAGATGGCAAAAGATCTTTTCAACGCAACTAAAAACATGAAGGATTTTTACCCCGTAATTCTGGTTGGTGGCTCTTCCGCCACAGATCAAATGGGGATGGACAGAGCTGTCAGAATCTTGAGAAGAAGGACCAAACTTGACATCGTACTATTTCCTGGAAACATTACGGGAGTCGTCCCAAAAGCACATGCAATTCTGTTTAGTTGTTTGATGAACTCTGAAAACCCATATTACATCACCCAGGCCCAAGCGCTTGGAGCGCCCCTGATAAGGAAGATGAAATTGGAGGCTCTCCCAACAGCATATCTGATAATTGGAGAAGGCACATCAGCTTGGTTCTTTGGAAATGCCAGAGGGATACCTTTTGACAAGCCAAAAATTGCTGCAGCTTATGCAATGGCCGCCCAATACATGGGTATGAGATTCGTATATTTAGAAGCGGGATCCGGAGCTAAGCAAAACGTCACACCAGAGATGGTCAAAACTGTACGTGCAGTCTTTGACGGGTTTCTCATGGTTGGCGGAGGCATTAAATCGGCAAAAACTGCAAGCTCCCTGATCAAGGCCGGAGCAGACGGATTGGTAATCGGAACGTTGTTGGAGCAAACCAGCGGTTTAAAAAAATTCACAGAAATGGTCAAATCAATCGGAAAATAAACTCCTACTGGGAGCATTATGATTTGTAAAATATGTGGCATAGACGGTAATTTCGTTTGGGATCAACAGCATAACGAAAATACTGGAAAATGGAGACTTTACGATCTTAGCATGGAAAGACCACACGAGTGTTCTCATGAAAAAACAGAAGAATCTTCGTTGGAGACAACAATGCAAACCCCACGTGTAAAATGCCCAAAATGTGATCCTCTAAAGGACAGCGCCTGGATAGAACGCGAAAAGCTTCAGGAGCACATCAAGACCGCACATTTCGGTTTTTGGTAGCTTTTATGCCTAGATTTGGTACAAAAAATAGCCTGTTTTAGTAGTTTTTGACATGTTTTTTGTCTTAAAATGTTATGTTAATGCATACATTTTGTATACATTTTATGCCTAGATCAAGCTCATGTTTACAGATAACAGCTAGTCTGCTGAATTACCTTCTCTTCCTTTACATCATCATCATAATCAAGAGGCCCTGCCGCTGTTAGCTGAATCACGTATTTTCTTGTTCCACAATGACAGCCCTTTTCCTGCACATCATCAACAACAAGGAAATCGCCTTTCTCTACCTTTACTGGCGTTTCCACATATATTTTCATAAAGATAGTTTTTTCCGTCATATTTAGTCATTTAGTGATACTTAATCATAGTAATAGTGTATTAAGTAATACTTAATCTAAATGGACACTACGAAACATGCCTAGAAAATTCTAAGGACGGAAGAATAGACGTGTTTCAAAATACTATATGGTTGCTCAAAGAGCTTGTAAAATGGACTAACAAACAACCCGGTTAGAAAGTGCCATCTTTGCGTTCGCTGAATTCTGAGACGAGATGCCTCTAGGCGATCTAGGAACTCTTGGTGTTCCAGCAAATATTCCCGGCGTCTGTAATCGTAAGAGACACTAGCCATAACCTACCATGCGAAATTTGTATTTAAGACAAGATTTGAACCACCATTTTACTAGCATTTTACATACATTTCATGCCTAATTCAGACTTATCATAAACAAAGAAAACACAACACATGAAAAAGCAGTTTATTCTAATCCTCGGCGTTCTTGGATTAGGATTTCTTGTTGTATTTGGGATTTTTACATCTGAAAAACAAGACTTGGTTTTTGATGGAAATGACAACTCCGTTTTCTTTGATTTTAATGATGATGTCGAAAATTCGGAAACTACTATTTGCGGAGAGACGTGTAACGGTATAGAAAAAAACACTTCGTTTGTCCAAGGTGTTACCGGATCAGCTGTAAAATTTGAAGTCCAGAATGAATTATGGCTTACAGTTCCACACCACCCCTCGTTATCATTTGGAGAAGAGGGCGGCGCAACAATCGCATTTTATGTAAAAGTAGACACCCATTCTTACAAACATAATATGATTTACAATAAAGGCGATGTTGGATGGGGGCACTTCTATAATCCATCATATGATGGGTTGTATGAAGGGGAATTTCTTGAATTCCAAGCAATTTGGACTGGAGATGAGCCAGGAAAGTATGTTAACGTACACTGTAACGATGGGAAAGAAATTGAACTAAACAAGTGGTATTTTGTGGCCCATGTTTTAGAATCAGACCATAAAACGTTAAAGCAGTACATAAACGGAATTGAGATGTGTTCATCCACATCCAAAAAACCACTAAATACAGATAGCCTTGACGATCTAAACTTAGGTCATGTTGAGGGAACCTATAATGATTTTAGTCAATTAGCGCTGGATAATTTTACTATTTTTAACTATAGCTTGACCGCGGACGAAATATCAATATTGTATCAAAAACTCTCCTAGGTCATAGAAAACTACTAATCTACATTTAGTACAAAAAACAGCTAATTTTACTATATTATAGACACTTTTTTGTCCAAAAACACTAGTTTTAGACAGTTTTTGGAATTGCTTCCTGCAACGAGTCTACCATCAATTGTTTGAGTCCTTTTCGTCTAGGACCAGCTCGCAGCTTTGTTGAACAGCATGGACATCTGATGCCCTCCCAGTGGATGAAAAGGTCACAGTTTTGGCAGCGCTTCTGGCCATTCAAATATCTCATGCCGCCGACCGGTTTCTTTGCCTTGTAATCTACACAGATATTTTTACAAACCATTTTTACTACCTCGGAATCTGGGATCTAAGTTTTTCATAAGCTATTGGAGCTTGGTCTGCTTTCAAAATTAATACAATGCCATCTCGGCTAAACAACGCATCAACCAGGTCTATACCGTTTCGATGTAAAATCTCAGTTACATAGGAAACAACATCTGCTCTATTTTGCTCTGGCACTTGAATTCTGATTTTTGCCAGTCCGGAACTGTACACGTTTTCTTTTGGAAAGTTTTGGAATATTCTTCTGGTAACATCAGAGTCGTCAGCTAAAATTCTAAAGGAATCACCAAGCCTGAAAAACTCAGAGTTGGTGAGCGCCTTTTCAGCTTCGCCCAACATCTTGGCTATGTCCTGATCAAGAATATCTTTCATTGTCCATTGCATTCCCATTATTCTGTCTGTCATCGAAAGTCTTGCATCTTTCAATACGGGCTCAACTATGACGTTCTCGTTTTTCTCAAACGCATCAGCATATCGCTTAATCGCTACAACAATGGTATTCAGATGAATTGGATTGCCAATCTGTTTTTCAACTTCAGGATGGATTTTGACAGCAAGGGCGGTATAGTTAATGACATCCATAGCCATACAGTCATGAATAGACCTGTTTCTGGTAATTATCTCACGCACAACATCAGGAACAGATAGACCCACAGTTCTCATAAAAACTATATATTATGTCAGTTATATTAATATTATGTAATACTAGTATTACACATGTAATACTACCTACGAATAAGAAATAAACTATATATAATGTCATAGATATTACATACTTAGGTGAAATATGACAAATGTTCCACGATGATGAGTTCGACAGGATCTTTAGGCAGATGTCAGGTTCTTTCATGAACCTGGATAATGTCTTTGAGATGCTAAAGAATACAGGAAACATTTCAGGTCCAGTTTTTTATGGCTATACCATGACTACTGGTCTTGATGGTAAGCCTGTAGTACAAGAGTACGGAAATGTCCAGCCAGACACACTTCCAATTGAAAACAAAAGAGAACCATTGATTGACACTCTAGTTGACGAGAAAGAAAAGACACTGAAGATTGTTGCAGAAATGCCAGGTGTTGAGAAAAATGACGTCAGCGTAGTTGTGGGAGATGACAAAGTAATTCACATTGACGCAGAACGTGGCGAGAAAAACTACCACGTAAAAGTGCCAATCAAGCACAAAGTCGATGCAGAATCTCCCAAGGCCACATACAAAAACGGCATACTTGAACTAGTGTTCAAGCTAGAGGACGAAAAATCAAAGGGAAAAGCCATAGACGTACTCTAAACTCTTTTTTTCTTTTTAAAAACATAATAACGTTTTAATCCTAATTTCTGATTTTATAATCTATGGATAAAAAGGACTGGATTAGCTATAACAAAAAAAACATAGGTTGGGCTATTGGGTTAGTTGTTATGACTGTCACATTTTACTTCCTTGTAACTAACTTTGGATTAGGAATGTTTTCTAATTTTATGAATTAAATCAACAAACGCAATAGCCCTAACGGGCGAACCTGTGGCATTCTTCAATTTTAGCGGTAAAACTACAAGGTGAAATTTTGATGATTTTATTTTGTCCAGATTGGCTAAATTCTCAACAACCAACATTCCTTTTTTAGCAAAGATCTGATGAACAGAAAATTTAGAGTCCGTACCCAAATCAATACTTGGTGAATCAATGCCTACCAGACTGACCTTTTTTGATGCAAGATATTTTGCAGCTGAAACTGAAAGTCCGGGGTTCTTTGTAAAGTAGTATTTTTTTTGTAAATTTCTCTGCCATCCCGTGTAGAAAATAACGGAAGAAAAACCATCAATTTTTCCATGTTTTTTTTCAAATTTTTGAATGTCTGTTTTTGTTATAGAATCGCCACCATTTTTCTTAGATTTTATCAAAACCGCTTCTGACACCAGTTTTTCGAGACTAATTTCGTGAATTTTTGCCCCTTTTTCTAGAAAATGGTGTGGTGCATCCATATGGGTTCCTGTATGTGTACTAAAAAACAGTAGTTCCAAATTGTAACTGTCATCTTTGATCTTTTCCCACGGAATAAAGTGTGGATGCGGAGAACCCGGAAAGACAGGAATCTTATCTGAGATTGTTAGTGTAAGATCTAAAATCTTCATAACAAAAAACCCACGATCTCTTAAATATCATTTTGCTAATTTTTAGTATTGTCAACTTCGTACATCCTCATTAATTCTGATCTGGGAACTGACGAAGCAATAATTGAAAAAATCAAAGAAATCTTAGACGGTGAAAAAAACATACAATATGAAATTCAGGGCGTGTATGGAGTTTATGATATTGTTCTCAAACTGAGCTCAGACGACATCAATACTTTGAGGTCTACCATCACAAACAAGATTAGAAAAATTACCTCCGTTCAGTCAACGCTAACTATGATGGTTATAGAAGGGCAAGAATAACCACTTCCTGGATTAAAACAAAACCAAATAACATGGACCCAAACAATTCATCAATTCAAAACACACTTGAACAAAACACAACCAACATGATTTTCTATGAGGATTCTTTTGCAAAAACATCTTTTTTTACAAAGGAAATACCAAACTGGAAAACTCCCATATTTTATTTTGATTTTGATTTACAATATACCGGTTTTGTAAATGCTGGAATCACACCACCACTCAAAAATCTAACAATGCTTTATCCAGAAAATGGCAGCTTGCGTGAAGACCTAAAATCTGTAATTGAGAAAATTTCAAAGACAAAATCACTTGTAATCATAGATTCGTTAAATGGATTTTTCAATCTTTTAGAGGGCAAAAAAGATGTTGGACGATTGGTTAATTCATTTTTGATGTTACTTGCTTCATCCGCAAAACATACTAAATCTACCGTAGTTTTGGGGATCTTGTCAAGACTGAACGATGAAGATAAGTGGGTTTTGTACAATACTGGAAGACATGTTATAGACAATGAGCATTTCACAAAAATCCAGCTAACTAGATCAGGAAATAGCATATCCACTAAAATATTAAATTCTGACAGCGCGTGTTAACCATGCCTCATTCTATAAACTTAGAATGACAAATATCTGCGATCATAATGAGAAACAGCGTTATGCTTTTTGGGGAAATTATATTAAGCATGGATTATTAGTTGAATTACAATGCCAGTAGCAATATTACCAGACATCAGTGAACAGATGTGTATAGGATGTGCACTTTGTGTAGAAATCTGTACAACTTTAGGACCTGATGTTTTAAGAGTAAAACCAGTAGAAGGCTGGAAACGAGGTAAAGCATTTGTATTTTATCCAGAGAGATGTATCTCAGACGGTGCATGCATCGGTGTATGCCCAACAAAGGCAATCTTTTGGATGAGACCAATGGACTTTACTGTAGGTCAACCAGTACCACTTTACAAAAACTCAGTTTTCGTAAAAGGCTGGACTGAACTAATCGACTAAATCCACCCCTTTAACTTCTTTTTATTATTTGACTAACCAATCTTATATTACAAATTCCTTATTTTCTGCTATGACCATCTATGGTGATGTTTGGAGGAAGGTTCATGGAACGGTTACCGGAAGACCAGACAATTTTTCTTGGCTAATTGAAAACAAACTTGCTGGCAGTGCAATTCCAACCTCAATCGATGAGGTAAAGTGGGTAATAGATCAAGGCATAAAGTCTATTGTTACTGTTAGAGAAGAACCACTTGACGATGAATGGGTTAAAGAAGTAAAATATCTTCATATCATGTCAAACGATATGGGCGTTCCTGAATTTGTTGATCTTGGTTCAACCGTGGATTTTATCCATAGTAGAATAACTAACAACGAACCAGTCATGGTTCATTGTCTTGCTGGTCTAGGAAGAACTGGAACCTTGTTAGCATGCTATCTTATAAAATACCAAAAAATGCCTGCTGACGAAGCTATACAAAAAATACGTGAAGAAAGACCAGGCTCGATTCAGTCATTTCCACAAGAGGAAATAATTTTTCAGTTCGCGAAATCTGTTCAAAGTTAGTTTATTCCGGAACTGATTCTGTTACAATCTTTCCATCCACTAATTTTATGTGAAGGAATTTATCTTCTTTAAAAACAAGCGTTATGCCACCATCCTTATCCGGATCTTGCACTTCAACAAGATCAGCCATTCTTATTCCATCAAACTTTACCATACAATCACTCCGGAATTGAAATAGTAGACAGCTTGCCATCTTCAAGTTTGATAAACATAAATCTATTATCTTTGAAAATTAGTGTAACACCGCCTTCTTTATCTGGTTCTTCCACTTCTAACAATGGTTGACCTAGCAAACCGTCGTATTTTGTCATAACAAGTTTTGAAAGTTCGTACTTATATCCCTAATTAATTTCGACTTCGATTTCTTCCGAATGTGTTTTTTCCTCATTTTTTTCAATGTAGGTGTGTTTGTTCCATGAGACGAAAACCTCCGCACTAATTTTGTGTTTTCCTTTTCCAAGCTCTGATGCACTTAAAATAACAGGTTCATCAAAATCAAACAACTCTTTTTGTACGTCTTCCTCCGTTAATTTTATAATTGGCTCGAAATTCTTTGCAACTTGAACCCAAATTCTTTTTTCTTTCACAGGGTTTACAAGCTTAGGATTCCTAGTCCAGAAAATCGATGCTTTTCTATAAGTGTCGATTGGCTTTACGATATCATGTTTTCTTAGTCCGCTGGAGACAAGCTTGATTCCATACTTTAGTTTGAATTGGTTATCATTCTTTTCGTACGCATCGGTCCAATTCTTTTCATTAAAAACATCACGCATTTCCCCGCTTAATGAAAATTTAACATTTAGAGTAATACTATCATCAACTGAATACGCATCCTTATCCTTAACCAAGATCAAGTTTGAAATTTCGCTAGCCAAGTCTGTGCTTATAATGATTTATATCCACAATAAGTGGTTTTTCGCTTGGATGGAAGTTCAGTTAAGGGATTTAACCAAAAAAGAGGCAAATTTATCAATATTTGGTGGAGATGCTGCTATCTTGAATGTTATACAAGACGAATTACTGGAGAGTCCCGGCACCAAATTTGCAGGTGTGATAACTAAACATCCACTTACAGACGAAATATGGATGCGTGTGGTTTCTACCAATCCACTAAAAGACATCATTAAAGCGACAAGTGCCGCAATCGAAGATACTGCCGAATTAAAAAAACTGTTAGTCTCTAAGATAGGGTAAACTGAATGGAATTTTGCCCTAATTGTGAAATACGACTAAAAAAAAACGATAGTGGATTACTTCATTGTCCAAAATGTCAATATCTCAAAGAAAAAACTGTTGAATCCGCTAAAGAAGAACTTGAAGAAGCTAACTCCGAACTTCTAGTTATGGGGGAGGATGACGTGAAGCAAGCAAAAGGATTAGAATCAACTATAAAGATTGATTGTGAAAAATGTCATAACCAGGAAGGAGTCTGGTGGACTTTCCAAACACGCAGTGCAGACGAACCTGAAACTAAATTTTATAGGTGTACAAAATGTAACCACACTTGGCGAGACTACACATAACTTTTAACTTCGACATTATAATTATTTGATTAAATTGGAATTTTCAGCTAAAACAAACACTTCTGATGAATGGAAGGCCATAATCTCTGCAATATCAACATTAGTTGAAGAAGCAACTTTTGAAGCAACAGTTGAAGGCATCTCATTTAGAGGAATGGATCCATCACATGTTGCGCTGATAGATATTTCCTGGCCTAACTCTGCGTTTGAAAAATACAGTTGTGATAGCGACATAAAATTTGGGGTTCGCATAGACGAATTTTCTAAACTAATCAAACGAGCTGAAAAAAGCGAATCCATTGAAATCAATATATCGGAAGACAGCATGTTACACGTATCAATAGGGAAAAACAAAAAATACAAAATGAGATTAATTGAAAGTTCCGTCTCTGATACACCACTACCAAAAATTTCTTATGATTCTAAAATTGCTTTATCTTCAACAAGGTTTGATAAAATTTTAGGAGACATCGAGGTGGTCTCAGATTATTTGTCAATAAAAACAACATCTGAAAATGTAGAATTCTCTGGAAAAGGAGATTCTGGAGAAGCCACCATAAATCTTGAAAAAGGCACAGAAGAATTACAAGAAATCTCTGTAACTCAAGAAAGTACTGGTACATACAGCCTAGAATATCTTAATCCCATCGTAAAGGCGGTAGGTGGAACGGCAGGCTCAATAATATGTGAATTTTCCAGCGCAAAACCATTACGAATTGAATTCAAGGTTACAAATATTGGAAGAATACACTTCTATCTGGCACCTCGTGTTGAAAGTTAACGAATTTATTGATTAACTAAATCAGGTATACTACTTTGAAACTAGTGTTAAAATTCGGTGGAACATCACTCGCATCTTCTAAAGATATTATAGGTGTTGCAAAAACTGTTGTTTCGTTTTCCAAAGCTAATGAGATTGTTGTAGTTTGCTCAGCAGTTGATGGGGTAACCGACGATCTCATCCTAATCTCAAGAATGATTGAGCAGAGAAAGAAAGATGCCGCCGCTAAAGTATTAGACGAATTAATCAAAAAACACAGAAAACTTGCTGATCAAACTATAAAAAATTCTACGATAAAAAAACAACTGTTAGAAAAACTAAGTACTGACGTTTCCGAGCTGCAGGAACTGGTACGTGGACTTACATTATTGAAAGAAGTATCAGCCCGCTCGTTGGATTATTTGGTTTCTTTTGGTGAACGACTTTCGGACGATTTAGTGTCTTTTGCATTACAGGATCTTAAGAAAAAATCTACAGCATTGAACGGCAAAGAAGTTGGAATAGTTACTGATTCTAATTTTGGTGAATCAAGGCCATTAATGGATACTACCAGAATTCGCATTTCTAAGACACTAGGATCTTTGTTATCAAAAAAAATAATTCCTGTTGTGGGTGGTTTTACAGGCGCTGATCAGCATGGCAACATAACCACATTTGGTAGGGGTGGCTCAGATTACACTGCTACAATAATTGCTTCCTGCATAAATGCAGATGAAGTTTGGTTAATGAGTGATGTTGACGGCTTGATGACTGCTGATCCTAAGATGGTAAAAAATGCCAAGCTACTCAAAGAGGTTTCATACGCTGAAGCAATAGAAATGGCACAGTTTGGCGCAAAACAAATCCATCCTAAAACCTTCGAACCATTACTGTCAAAAAAAATCCCCATGCGAATTAGAAGCACATTTGATATAACGAATGATGGAACATTTGTAACCCCATCGCCCTCGACAGCAACCAAAAAAACTGTCAAATGCGTTTCTGCAATTCGAAACATAGGTTTGATGGATCTAAGTGGGGGCATATTGTTTGCCGCGCCTGGCTCTGCAGCAAAAATATTCACAATTCTAGCAGAGAAAAACATTAACGTATTGATGGTTTCTTCCAACCCATCCGAGGCAAGCATCTCAATAATTGTCAAAAAACCAGATCTTGCAGAGGCTGTCAACGCACTTGAAATGAATCTGTTGGGAAAGATGGTTAAAAAAATTGAAGCGACACAAAATGCCTCAATAATAGCCGTTATTGGCTCAGGCATGAAAGGCACAGTAGGCGTAGCTGCCAAAGTGTTTTCTGCCGCACAAAAAAGAAACGTCAATGTAATGATGATAGCGCAGGGATCCTCAGAACTTAATCTGGCATTTGTTGTAAAGGACTCTGACTGCGAGTCTGTTATTCAATCACTTCATGAAGAATTCCAGCTGGATAAGATCAACTAAATGTTGAAAGAGATAAATTAATTGTAAATTCATTCAAGATTATGGCTGGCAAGTTATACGTAGTAGGTGTTGGTCCAGGTCATCATGACCACATGACTTTTCGTGCAAAACAAGTAATTGAAGAAAGTGACACCATTGTTGGGTATTCTACATATGTAAATTTGGTTGAAGATCTAATTGATGGGAAAGATGTTTACAAATATGATATGACACAAGAAGTTGAGCGTGCACAACAATGTATCAAATCAGCTAAAGACGGAAAAATTGTTTCGTTAGTTTCTAGCGGAGATCCTGGAATTTATGGTATGGCAGGATTGATTTTTGAGATACTTGCAGAATCTGGCTGGGATCCTAAAACAGGACTACAGGTAGAAATTGTACCAGGCGTTTCCGCACTAAACTCTTGTGCATCATTAATTGGTTCTCCATTAATGACAGACTTTGCAGTAGTAAGTATGAGTGATCTACTTGTTCCTTGGGAAATAATTGTTAAAAGAGTAAAAGCTGCAGCAGTTGGAGATTATGTAATAGTAATTTACAACCCATCAAGCAAAAAAAGAATACACCAATTACAGGACACCAGAAAACTTTTGTTGGAACACCGTTCCCCAAAAACACCTGTAGCAATCATCAAGGGCGCATATAGAGAATCTCAATCTATAGTTATTACTGATCTAGAACACATGGAAGAGTATGCTGACAAGTTGGGCATGATAAGCACTGTTATTATTGGAAACTCGTCAACCTACAACTTTAACGATTTAATGATAAATCCAAGAGGCTACAAATCAAAGTACAGTCTTCAGGCACAGCAAAAAATGCAGAACTAACCTAGTAACTATTTTTAATTAAATCAGACAGTTCATCACTCAATGCCAATTGCTCCCTAATTGGAGACACAATCTTGACCAAAGATTCCCCAACAGCCTGCTTTAGGTCAGCAGGATGAAGCTTCTTTTGTGAAAAATCAGACTCCAAGCTTTCAAAATTATTATAACTAACATTACCACCAAACTTTTCAGGTCGCTCAATAGATATGGCATCAAATTCATGAAATACTACATGCTTTGCAATTTCTAATATTGGATTGTTTTCTGTGACTCCTTCATCACAGAATCCCTTCTTAATTTTAGTTCTAATTTCATCATCTGAGTTGTGGACGAAAACTCCAGCGTTGGGGTCAGACTTGCTCATCTTTACTACTTCACCATCGGGTTTTACTTCTGTTGGTTTGGTTAGACCAGGCAGTAATTTATGATGAACAGCTACCGGAACCTTCCATTTCATTTTTGGAAAAACGTCTTTAACCAACATGTGAATTTTTCTTTGATCCATTCCTGCATGCACTATATCCAAATCAAGCGAGTGTATGTCTGCTGCCTGCATTGCAGGATAGATGAGTTTTGCAAGATCAATCTTGTCATCCTTCTCCGACCTTCCCATTATGGTAAGCGTTCTCATGGTTCTAGCCAACGACATATGTTTTGCAATCTGTACAAGCTCAGACCAGTATTCTTTTTTGGAGTTATAAAGGTCAGTTCCTAAAACCACGTTTGCCTTAGGGCAAACCAATCTGAATGCATCCTCATAATATTTTGAAACTTTTCTAATAGTTTCAAAATTGCCTCCTAGCTTTTCATTTAACAAAGTGTGCCAGTCAGCCAAAAATACAGTACAATCAACACCTGCCTTTACAAAATCGTTAATCTTGAAGCCGGTGCTTATCAAACTACCAAGATGCAAGAAGCCAGAAATTTCTATACCAATGTAGTGTTTTGGTTTTGAGTTTGTTTTGAATAACTCTAATAGCTCTTCCTGTGTTACCACTTCTTCTGTTGGCGGTCTTGAGACCAGACCAACTTTTTCAGTTACATCCATTTTAATTGAATTTTTTCTGAAAGCCTATAAAGTTTGCAGATTACTGATAATCCTAAATTATGATTCTAGTTCTTCTAAGGATTTTCTTGGTTTTGTGCTAAGATAGAATGCATGACCACTAATTAGAGTAGCAGCGAGCCACATCTTTGTTCCAAAAATTAGGTTCCACGGTCGCAGTACATCTGGATATTGCACCGTAAGCGCATCAATGTCTGGCGTCTGCCCACTCAAGATCATCTGTGAAGTAATTTCAGCATTCAATATTGTAAAAGTCCATAATACCTCATACAAGCAAATTATAGTAAACCCTACTAACATTAGTTGAAGAAACCCCATTCTATAGGAGCGTAAATTGGCTGTCTTTTTCCAACCAATTCTGGAAACACAATACCAACCTATTACTGTGGAGAAGAAGAGCCATGTTGAAAGATTTGCAAAGTTTTCAAACGGAACTTGGGTTTGGACCAGAATATCTCCCATGATGAACGTCCCTTCTTCGTTCCAGTCTTGTGTCATAGAGTAAATACCAAAGAATGTTATGGAACCCATTATTACCATACATGCATAGAAAACGTAGAGAAATACCTTATACTGTCTGTCATGTTCCTGCAGATGCCGCCCTTTCATTTACTGCGCTAGCAATAATCACTATAAAAACTCATAGAATTTCTCAATGAAATTTATTAAAGAAACAATTACCAAGTCCACTAATTGAAAATTCCTATAAATATTCCTGATATTGATAAAGAAGAAATTCGTGAGGTCACTGCAGTTTTATCAGAAAAGTCACTCACTTCATCCTCATTTGAAGGCGGAAAACGCGTCCAACAGTTTGAAAAACTATTATCAAAATTTGTCAAATCAAAGTTTGCGGTGGCAGTTAATTCTGGAACTGCTGCACTACAGGCTTCTTTATACGCTATTGATATCAAGCCTGGAGATGAAGTGCTTGTGCCATCATTCACTTTTGTTGCCACGGCAAATTCAGTTAAGTCTGTTGGAGCCAAACCAGTTTTTGTCGATATTCTAAATGACAACTATACAATGGATCCAGACGATTTAAGAAAGAAAATTACAAGAAGAACAAAAGCAATAATCCCAGTTCATCTATACGGTCACATGGCTTACATGGATGAGATTTTAGAAATGGCAAAGAAGAAAAATATCAAAATTATCGAAGATGCCTCACAATCATTAGGCTCAAAACTTAAAGGAAAACATTCTGGAACTTTTTCCCATCTTGGTTGCTTTAGTCTGTATGCTGGCAAGGTGATTACATCTGGTGAGGGTGGTGCTATTGTAACTGATGATAAAAAACTGTTTGAAAAACTGAGACAGATTCGTAACCATGGTCTGGCTAAGAACAACCTTATAACTAGACTAGGTCTGAATCTTAGGCTTTCTGAGATTAGTGCAGCTATAGCAAAAATTCAAATGAAAAAATTACCTCGCCTAATAAGCCAGCGAAAAAAGAACGCGCAGATTCTTACTGATCTTTTAAAAAATGATGATGTAATTCTACCACAGCAACGAAAAAACGAAACTACAAACTGGTATCTGTACACCATTGCTGTAAAAAACAGGGACAAAATAATGAAGAAACTAAACTCTTCTGGAATAGGAGCAAGAATTTACTATTCTCCACCTATTCACAAAACACCATATTACAAAACCGAATTCCACCTTCCAAATACAGAGTGGGCAGCTTTTCATGTCCTAAGCTTACCAATACATCCAAAAGTAAGAAAACAAGATTTGGCAAGAATGAGAAAGATTCTCTCAGACAGCATAAACTAATCTAATAACCATCTTTTTGCCGCTGTCTATTAATTTCATTTTTCCTTTGATATTCCTTCAAAATGTCATCTGGAGTTAGACCTAGCTCTAACGATGCTTGAATCAGAAAATGCCAAATGTCTGCCAGCTCTTCCCTAGCTTCCGCTTGATTAAACTCCATAGGTTTTTTCCACCATTTCCAGTTTGTAGTACGTTGTAGTTCTATTGCCTCATGGATCATTGCGGTACATAAAGCAGAAATCCTACCTTCAATGTCATCTGGATATCTATCCAAGTTCATCATTTCAGTTAGTCCCTTTTGAAGAGAAAAAATTTCCTCTAACTTATCTTTCATACCACACACATCTTGTTAACATGTATAACTTTTCAGAAATGAGTCATTTTTTCATACTGTGTCATTCTTTTCTTAATATCTGATTTTTTTATTCGTAACAATACTTCAGGACCGTAGCCTTCAACGGCAAACGAACCCATTACGTTGCCATAGATCACAGATTTTTTAATTGCGGCAAGATCTGTTTTGTTCTTACTGGTGAGGTATCCCATCATGGCGCCAGCAAACGAGTCACCCGCACCGGTAGGATCAACGATTTTTTCTAGGGAAAACGCAGCGGAAGAAAAAACAACATCCTCAAAGAACAAAAGTGAACCATGCTCGCCCTTTTTAATAATAACATACTTCGTTCCCCAACCCATAATTTTTTTTGCGCACTTGATTAGATTGAATTCCTTTGTTAGTAATTTTGCCTCCTCATCATTAATCACTACTGCATCGACGCTTTTGAACATCTTCACGACGGACGCTCTCTTAGCAGATATCCAAAAATCTATTGTGTCACACATTGAAAACTTGACATTATCAAATTCTTTAATCAATGATCTGTTTTGATCAGGATCATTGTTCGCAAGATACACAAACTTGGATTTTTTATATTCTTCCGGTACAACAGGTTTGAAGTTCTTTAGTACGTTTAGATCTGTGCGCAACGTAGTTCTCAAGCTTAAAGTGTTGTCATAGCTTCCAGAGTATCGAAAAGTTTTGCCATCTTTTATAGAAAGACCGCTTAAGTCAAGGCGTTCAGCTAAAATTTTATGATATTTTTTTGGGAAATCTTTTCCTACAACTGCAATCAGTCCTGGTTTTACAAAAAAACTGGCTGAAATACTAGCAAAGGTTGCAGCGCCACCAAGTACATCTTTTAACACCTTGGTTGGTGTCCTGATGGTATCAAGCGCTGTTGAGCCAAAAACAGTTAGCATTATTATCGTGGCTTATTATTTCGTATAAATCCCTTTCAAAAGGCTAGCAGGAATAATGTGTAAAAATTTTGATGCATTCTTTAAGCTACTTAGAGCTAACCAAATAAATGAAAATTTAAGGCTATCATCTCATTGGCTAAGATTAAACTCAGAATTGGAGATAATGAAATTGAAATTGACTCCAGAGATTTTTACGTAGATAACAACACCATAAGAAAAGTCATTGAAGATATTTCTACACTTTTACAAGAAAGTAGTGCAAGAATCATGCCGTATCCAAATGAGTACAGTCTTGGAGAAAGTAATGCCCTAGATTCGCTCGAAAACGCTGAAGTTTATGAGCCAGAGTTTGGCGAACCGGTTTTTGTTCCAATAAATGAATTACGTGGGAAACTGCTGATCCTATCAAAAAATTCTTTTTTTGATAAACCTAGAACTGTATCAGAAACCGTAAATGAGTTGAGAGAACAAGGTTGGGTTGTAAACCCATTAGACGCATCCAAAATACTTGCAGAGATGGCATTTAGTAAGGAACTTACAAAAGGCAAACAATCTGATAGAAGTTTTTACTTTGTACAAAAAGAATTGTTAGCAAATTAGGCTTATTTATTATTCAGATATTGTAACTTCAAGCATTTTGGCTTCCTGCTTTGGACAATCATTACCATCTCTAGGAAGGTTTTCTATCTTATGTGCAACATCCATTCCTTCTGTAACTTTCCCAAACACGGTATATTGTCGATCTAATGCTTCTGTGTTATTATCTGATGTAACTATGAAAAATTGTGAGCCTGCACTGTCAGGATCTGTTGCTCTTGCCATTGAAACAATTCCTTCTAAATGTGACCTTGAACTAAATTCTGCTTTAATAGTGTGCCCTGGTCCGCCCATTCCCCATTGACTTTTCTTGTTTGGGTCTTTTGTATTTGGGTCTCCACCTTGAATCATAAATCCAGGAATGACTCTATGAAACAAAGTTCCATCATAAAACCCCTTTTTTGCTAGTGTGACAAAATTTCTTACAGTTTCTGGCGCTATATCTGGCAGCAAACTAAATTTTATACTTCCAAAATCTGTTTTTATTATAGCATCAGTCATTTTATTTGATTTTTAATTTTGGGTTAAGAGTCTTTGGGATCTGTTTATAAAAAAAACCCTCTAACACTTCCTAAAATAAATAACTATCTTTGGCAGATTTTTCAAAGTAATCTTATATAGATCAACGGAAAACCATTTTTGTGAATCGTACCAATCAAAGCACAGTTATCAAAGAAGCAATCAATTCCTTGCTTGATGAAGGCGTTACAGACAAGCAAGACATTTACTCGAAAGTTGTTGATAAGCTGGGTGTTCCGAGACCTACTGTCAGACGCGTAGCTAGAGATCTAAGAAACGAATTGCTAACAAAAATTAAAATATTACAATCTGAAGCCCAGCAAACTATTATTCCTAGCGTTTAAAACACAGTTTTGGGTTAGTTTTTTACCATTCTAAAAAATTAACATTACCGTTATATTCAACCAATTTTTTTTGAACCATATGGGCTTACTCTATAATCACCTAGCCACCCTGGTTTGCGCTGTCTTTGCATCAGTTTTGACTTTACTTTGGCCTATGTTCGTGGATTATGCCGATGTGTTTGATGTAGTATTTGTTTTGGCTGTACCAATCATGTGGTTCTTAACTGTTGTCTGTTTTGTAGCCCAGAGAAGTGCAGACTATATGCATGGCGGTCATAAACCTAGTCATAAACCTAGCAAAAAACCTAGTAAAAAATTAAGCAAAAATATTGTTTATACTGCTGACGGAAGATTAGCTGAATAAAACGTCATTAACAACACTCACACTGGTGCCCATCACTATGGTTTTCTTTGCAGCTAGGGCAACTCACAGCACCACCAAGGTGACACTTGCAAACACAAACACCAGATTTATCCACACGCTGATAATTACAATAGCCCTAATAGGTTTTGAAATTGTTAGAAACTATAACCAAATTCAAAGACGGGCTTGGAGGGCTTCGATCCCTCGACCTGTAACTTAGGAGGCTACCACGCTATCCATATTGCGCGTCTTTCGACTCTGCGCCACAAGCCCAGCAAAAAAAACACATGTAACAATTTAAGCTTAATCAAATCTGGCTAATTTTTTGTTAAACGTTAATAATCTACCAATAATGTTTTGCTGACATGGGCCGATGGTCTAGTTGGTTAGGATACTGCCTCGACACGGCAGTGGTCGAGAGTTCGAATCTCTCTCGGCCCATTTGTTTTACAGATATTAAATTTAATTAAAAACTAAATTGAGCTATCAAACTGGATATCAATTACCTGCCAAGCAGTTTCAATTGTGTATTGCCCCGTTACCCTATAATCAAGGCTTTCTCCGGCAGCTATTGCTTCATAGACATCTTTTATGTCATCAGTTAGATTAATTGTTATTTCACCTACTAATGGTACCTGCATTCCTGACAGCATCAGAGCTCTCCCATTCAACGGAATGTCTGAAATATCATACGAAGAACTTCCCAATGATTTTCCATTGGCAAAAAGCTCATAAGAAATTACCGGAACAGTAACTGTCCTCTCACCATGATTTGTTACTCCAAAAACAAGCTCCAAATACATACGGTTGCTAATACTATCTATTTCTACAACATCAACAGAAACCAGCTCAAGCTCTGATTTTTCTAATTCTGGAAAGTCTAAAGTGGAATAATATACTATGCCACCCAAAAACGCAAATAACGCTCCTATTGCAACATACACAATTATTTTTGTAGGTTTTATGAGCAAGTCATTTTTTCCTTTTTCATACAACTAAAAAACCTTGCCAGAATTCATATGGCTAATATTTGAATAAAAAAAGGAGTTTTTATGGCAATTGAACAGGTTATAGTTACTTGGGCTCATCTTGTTAGCGCATCAATTTGGGTGGGCGGTGGAATATTTCTTGGTGTTGTATTAGCTCCGCTTTTGAAAAGAATGTCATTTTCTACTGAAGAAAGACTAGAGTTAATGATCAAGACAGGCAGACGATTTAACAAAATTGCTCTCCCTTCGCTTGTAATTTTGATTGCTACAGGAATTTATAATTCTCATTTGGTATTACAGTCTCCTGAAATATTATTCTCAAGCAGCTACGGAGCATTTCTGATAACAAAAATCATTCTTGTTATTGCCTTGATTGTAACTTTTGCTGTTCATATTCGAGTGTTTAGCAAGGATGTTGAGAAAAAAATAACGGAAAGGCAAATTGCAGACAATGAATTGCAAAAACTCAACAAAAAAGGAATGATCTTGGGCGAAACTACAGTTGTACTCTCTGTAGCCATATTATTTTTTGCTGCCTTGCTTGACGCGGGAATTTAAACATATTTTTTAAAGATACTTTAAAGCTAGTTTCATGGACGGACTTTTAATTGGAAGGTTTCAGCCATTTCATTTAGGCCATCTTGACGCTGTGCTGTTTGGATTGTCAAGGGCAGAAAATTTGTTCATTGGCATTGGCAGTTCAAACAAATCAAACGAAAGGAAAAATCCTTTTTCTGCTGAGGAAAGAACGGAGATGATTATTTCATCCATTGAATCCTCGATGATTGATCGGCTCAAAATTTTTGATATACCTGATGTTGATAACCATGAAAAATGGACTTTTGAGATTGATCAAATAGTACCGAAATATGACGTTGTTTTTACAAATGACGGGTTTACTAAAACTTTGTTTGAAAAGCGCAAGATAGATGTGATTCCAGTAGTACTGAAAGATCGCGAAAAATTTTCAGGAACAAACATACGCCAACTAATTGCAGACGATAAAAACTGGCAGGATTTGGTTCCACGTGGGACCAGAAATGTGCTGGAGAAGATTAACGCCAAAGAGCGTCTAAAAAATCTGTAATTATAAATAAAGCCCATTATCAATCCGATAGGAAGCTATTTGGAATATCTAGTAATGTTGCCAGGACCAACAAATGTTCCTGAAAGAGTTATGCGCGCGATGCATGTACCAATAATCAATCATAGAAGTGATGATTTTGTAGAGCTGTATGAAGACTGTGTAGAAAAAACAAAAAAGGTGTTTATGACAGATGGTGAGGCAGTATGTCTCTCTGCGTCTGGAACTGGTGCGGTAGAAGCCAGCGTTGTGAACCTCATAAAAAAAGGAGATAAGGTAATCATTCCGGTAAACGGTGAGTTTAGCAGCAGACTGTCACAAATGTTAGAATGGGCTGGTGCTAGCGTCATAAAACTTGAAACACAACCGGGCGAAAACGCCAGCTTTGAATCTGTAAAAGAGGCATTTGATAATAACAAAGATGTCAAGGCATTCTATTGTGTATGGAACGAAACATCTACTGGAACAATGATAAATTATCTTGACAAGGTAAAGGATCTTACTTCCAGAAATGATTCCTATTATGTTGTTGATGGCGTTTCAATAGTCGGTGGCGAGGAGCTTAAGGTAGACAAATGGGGTGTTGATATTGCAACGACTGGCGCACAAAAGGCATTTGCAGCTCCACCAGGAATTTCGCCCATTGTTGTTAATGAGAGAACCAAAAAATACATGATTGAAAATCCTCCCAACACAATGTACTTCAATCTACCACGCTATTTCAAATATTACGAAGAGTCAAAACATACTCCGTTTACTCCTGCGTTGCCGTTACTTTATGCTTACAGAGAGGCAATGAACATGATTCTAGAAGAGGGACTGGACAACAGAATTAAAAGACACAGAATATGTTCAGACGCTTTGTATTCAGGTTTGAGTGCAATAGGACTGACACCATTTGCAAAAGAGAACGCTCGCTCTACAGTAGTTATTGCATTAAACTATCTTGAAGGATTGGAAGATAAAACATTCCGAGATACTCTAGCACAGAAATTCCGAGTTCTTGTAGCAGGCGGATTTGGAAATTTGAAGGGAAAAGTTTTCCGAGTTGGTTGTATGGGAGAGGTTAATCGATATCATGTCATGAGAACGGTTTCTTCCATTGCGTCTACACTAGATATGATGGGGTACAATGTTGATGCAAAGGCAGGCCTTAAAACTGCAGAAGAAAAATTAAAAGATCTCTAACCCACGTTAACTTATATAAGGAAATTCAAAAACGCAGTATACAATGGCTTTCAGTAAAGGATCATTAATTTTAGTTGATTACACTTCCAAAGTAAAAGACACCGGAGAAGTTTTCGAGACAACCATTGAGGAAGAAGCAAAAAAGCATTCCTTTCATGATCCTAACGTAAAATATCAGCCAAAACTTGTTTCGGTTGGAGAATCATGGGTAATCAAAGGATTAGATGAAGCGTTAGAAAAAACTTCTGTAGGGGATAAAAAAACCATAGAGATCACACCAGACAAAGGATTTGGAGAAAGGGACACAGGAAAAGTTAGAATGATTCCACTACGTAAGCTTGGAGAAGATGCAGAAAAGGTTTCAATCGGTGATGTGATTGAAGTTGACAACAAGAAAGGAGTTGTGAGATTTATTGGATCTGGTAGAGTTCAGATAGACTATAACCATAGATTCGCAGGTAAAACCGTTCTTTATGATATCAACGTCTTAAAGGAATTAAAAACAGATGACGAAAAAACATCTGGAATTTTAAAAAGATATCTTCCAGTAAAAGAAGACAAAATTTTATTCAAAAAAACTGGAAACATATTAGATATTACCATACCAGAAGAGATGTTTCGTGCTGACGGCTTGCATGCTATAAAGCACTTTGTTCAAACTGATGTTTTCAAGTTTATCCCTACATTGGAAAAGGTAAACTTTGTTGAAACGCATGTAAAACAGCAAACAAAACCAGAAGAAAAAACTTCCAAGAAAAAAACAGAGCCAAAAACTAAAACAAAAAAAACTAAAGCACCTTAGTGCTTTTAGCAAGTGAGATGGCTTTCTTTTCAGTCATATCAACTTCCTTCAATATGGTATATCTTTCCGGTCTTAATGACTGAGCAATGGTTAGTGCCTTTGCAAGAACTTCAGGCTTCAATCCTATCTCTTTTGCAGTAGTTGGAGCACCTACATCCTTCAATGCCTTTACAATTTGTTTCCAGTTCTGTCCCTGCAGTTTTGAGATCAATATTGTTCCAATTCCACATTTTTCGCCATGAAGACCTACTCCTGGCTCTAATTTGTCAACAGCATGTGAGAACAAATGTTCTGCACCTGAACACGGTCTGCTGCTGCCAGCTATGCATGATGCAACTCCCGCACTGATAAGCGCCTCTACAATTTCTCTAACATGAAGACCTTTTTTTGAAAAACGCACAGAATTTTTTAGTAAAAATTTTGCGCTCATCAATGCTAATTCAGCAGAATATCTTCCATAATATTCACCAGTCTTATCTCTGCCGAGTTGCCAGTCTCGTACTGCTGTAATTTTTGCTATAAGATCTCCACAACCGCTTGCAAGTAGTCTTTTAGGCGCTTTTTTTATAATGTCTACATCTACAAAAACTCCAAGTGGAGCAGTAGCTACTAGTGAATGTGGTTTGTCGCCCTTAACCGATACAAATGGACTAGCTATGCCATCGTGCGAGGCAGATGTTGGTATACTGACAAACGGCTTGTTGAGATTAAATCCAATCAGCTTGGCTATATCTACGGAACGCCCACCACCAATTCCAATAACCAGTTCGCTTTTGCTTTGGCGTACTTTTTTTTCAATATCTTGTATTGTTTTTTGGTCATTTGTTTTAGCCAAATACCAATAACATTTAATTTTAGATGCAATGAGGGACGCTTCAATTTTCTTTTGAACTATTTTTTTAACATTGCTTCCTGAAACCAAGGAAATTTTTTTTGTTTTTTTTAGTGAGTTTAGAAAACTTCCTACACTATCAATGTTTTTTTCTCCGACAACAATTTGGCGGGGCAGTTCCATTGTATGTGAAGGCATATTTTTTTTCCCTTTCAAGTGCTTATTATTTGCCTCACAAAAGTTATTTAAAGGGTGAAAATAACTTGAAAATATCTCAAGCGAGGTATATTCTATGACTACGAATATTGAAGATAAAATATTACACGGTACAACTACAGTAGGGATAAAGGCATCAGATGGTGTTGTACTATGTGCTGATATGAGGGCAAGCGCTGGATATTTTATTGCCAATAACAACACAATGAAGATACAAAAGATTTACGATCATGCTGGCTTAACATTAGCTGGTGGGGTTGCAGATGCACAAAACCTAACAGACATTTTGAGATATCATGCAAATATACACGCTATTCAAACAAACGAAAACATTCCGATAAAATCACTAGCAAGACTCTGCTCTCTCGTATTTCATCAAAATAGAGGTTATCCATTTATTGCTGACATCTTACTTGGTGGTTATGATCGTGACGGACCTGAATTAATTAATATAGATCAATTCGGCTCTGTGGAAAAAAAATCCTATGTAACAACTGGAAGCGGTTCACCTGTTGCATATGGTCTTTTAGAAAATGAGTATCGTAATGATCTTACTCTTGAAGATGCAAAAGCAATTGCTCTTCGTGCAGTGAAGGCTGCTATTGTAAGAAACATTGGAACCGGTGATGGAATCAACATCGCAACAATCGACAAAAATGGATTCCAACTTTTGACAAAGGAACAAAAAAAATCTATCATTTCGCTTTAGTGATTTAATGCAAAAAAAGCAACAGCAGGAATTATCTAATAGCCAAAATATTATGGCAACCATACTGGCAAGTATACCCAAAGAAGCCAACGTGACCAAAATTGATTACGAGGGTCCACGATTTGCACTTTACACAAAAACTCCAAGATTCTTGATGGAAAATAATACTATAATTTCAAATCTGGTTAAGGAGATCAAAAAGCGAATTGTAATTCGAATAGATGAATCAATCAGAAAAAACGAAGACGATACAAGGAAAATTCTTATCGAAAATGTACCAAAGGAGGCAAACCTACAAGCATTGTTTTTTGATACTGCTACAGGCGAAGTCTCGATAGAGGTAAAACGTCCATGGCTTTGTCAGAGAAATGCTGAAGAGTTTAACCATGCTGAAATTGCTGAAAAAACAGGCTGGAAGCCACGTATAAGAAAATCTACAACTAAACCATCAAACACAATCAAGGCGATAAACTACCAGCTTAAGATTTCATCATCTGATAGGATAAAGCACCTCAAACAAGTTGGCGAACAAATTTTCAGACCGCGTCTTGCACAAAAATCTGAAGTATCACTGCTAACACTTGGAGGTTTTGGCCAGGTTGGTAGGTCATGCATGTTGTTAACTACACCTGACAGCAAGGTTTTGGTTGATTGTGGAATAAACCCTGGTGCGCGCACTTCCAGAGAATCATTTCCACGTCTTGACTGGGCAAACATAACTCTTGATGAACTAGACGCCGTGGTAATAGGTCATGCACATCTTGACCACTCGGGGTTTTTGCCAGTGCTGCTTAAGTATGGATACAAGGGCCCAATTTTCTGCACGGAACCAACGCTTCCTATGATGAATCTCATACAGCTAGATGCAATCAAGGTTGCATTAGCTCAAGGAAGAATACCGATGTATGCAGACAGAGATGTCTTTCAAGTGATGAGACAGACGATTACTATTCCTTATGGGGCAGTAACTGACATCTCACCAGACATCAAACTGGTACTGTCAAATGCTGGACATATTTTGGGTTCTGCAACGTGTCATTTTCACATAGGCAATGGCGAGCACAACTTTGTGTACACTGGTGATATCAAATATGGCAAAAGCATGCTTCTTGAAAGTGCCAACACAAACTATCCACGGGTAGAAACCTTGCTTATCGAAAGTACATATGGTCTGAAAGAAGACATACAACCAGATAGACAAGAAGTCGAATCCACATTTGTCGCCTCGGTCAATTCAATTCTCAAAGAGGGAGGTAAGGTTCTCATTCCTATACCTGCAGTTGGAAGGGCACAAGAGCTTATGTTAGTTATCGATCAGTATATGAAATCAGGCGATCTTGTTGAAGCTCCAGTCTTTATGGAAGGAATGATACAGGAAGCTACTGCAATACATGAAGCTTTTCCAGAATATCTAGTAAGGGATCTCAAAAAGAAAATTTTAGAAACTGATGACAATCCATTTGATTCTGAGTACTTTACAAACATTGAACATCAGAACGGGAGGGACGAAGCGTTACGAGAAGATTCGCCATGTATTATTATTGCAACATCTGGAATGCTTGAGGGTGGACCAGTTCTTGAGTACTTTAGGAACATTGCACCACACACAAAAAACAAGATCTTGTTTGTCTCCTATCAGGTGAATGGTACACTAGGTAGAAGGGTGATGGATGGAGCCAGACAAGTTTCAATATTGGGAAAAGATGGAAAGATTGAAGTGGTTTCGATAAACTGCAGTACAGAAAGACTTGATGGTTTTAGTGGACATAGCGACTACAATCAGCTCATGTCGTTTGTTCACAGACTACGACCTAAACTAAGACGCGTTCTTGTAAATCATGGCGAAAAGAGAAAATCGGAAAATCTGTCAATGTCAATTCGCAGAATGTACAGAGTTTCGTCACATTACCCACAAGTTCAAGAAGCGATTAAATTATTTTAGATCGTAATCAGGCTTCCAAATTTTTATTCGTGGTGGAGTTACAACAATTCTCTCTTCACCAAGTCGTGCAATGTCTGCACCTGAATCTCTTGCGATTACATATAGCTCCTCCACAATCTTCCTCAGTTTCTCAACATCCTTGTGAGCAAGTGGTGTAACGCGGAGGATTAGGATCATACCCTTTTTGATATCTTCCCTGATTGTGTGGATGTCACTAGGGTCTCTAATTGTAATTGCCTTTAGATATGTGGGATTTGCCTGCTTTTGCATCAGCTATCTGCGATCAGCTTCTCAAAAAAGTCTTTCTTATTTTTTTACTAGTAAATAGTAATTTGATGACTAAATTCTCAATTTTATATATGAAGTTTCTTCGGCAGGCTTTATCGAAATTTCTCTACCATCTTCATTTTTATGAACAGTAACAACACCGGTTTCATTTTTTGGTGCGTCAGAGTAACGCAGTGTAACACTAGCTGAAAACTCTACATGTTTGCCTGTGTTGTCTCCTCTTAACAAAACAGTTGGCCCAACATGTTCTTTATCTTCAAGCAAGATGTCATTCGGTAACGCCAGTACCTTGATCATCTCATTTTCATCTTTGTTTCTTCCAACAATCAGCTTTACATTTTCATCCAGCCTAAAGTGCCTTCCAATTTTTAACAAGTCTATGTCGTTTGTTGTTGGTGTTTCAATATGTTTGAACAAATCTTTAGCTCTTAACGAGAATGCAGGGTCTGTCAGGAGACAACCTCCCCCCGCATTGGGTGGATCTTCAATACCAAATTCTTTTGCCATTTGCAGCTGTTCTTTTCTTGAACGACCTCTTATCATGCCAAGGTCTTTTCTTTTTATCAAGCCGTTCTTTTCAGGATCAGTGGCAGGCAACAATCCAGCAGACAATGGTCTGACAATTTTACCTTCCAAGCCAGACATCTTTTCAATTTTTTTTAACGCGGGTGCAAACTGACTCATAGGTCTTTGTCCAAGCACTTCGCCCGAAATAATAAATTCTGCACCAATCTCTTCCATGTGTTTCTTACCAGCTTCAAACATCATTGCTCTACAATCAATACATGGATTCATTCCAGAACCAAAACCATACTTTGGATGTTTTAGCATCTCAATGTATTCGTCTCCAAGATAAACTGTTTTTAGATCAACTCCTAGATTATCTGCCCTTTCTCTAATCTCAAAGCCACAACCTCTACCACAATCGAAATCACAAAACGGTGTTTTGATCGCAACTGCTGAAACTTCAAAGCCCTGCTTCTGCATTGTTTTTACAGCAAGTGTACTATCTAATCCACCAGAAAGCAATGCAACAACTTTCTTTTTCCCTTGCTTTTCTGCCATTAAACTTACAGAATAATATGCATATACAAACTTTGCAACATACATAAATTCACAAAAACATCTTTTTGAACAATGAAGACACGCAGAAAGAGACTGGAAAAATATTGCAATGCACTTAACTGTGATACTCTTGTGGCGTTTGAACCTGAGAACCTATTCTATCTGACTGGCTTTTGGGGAGAGGCAATAGGCATTTTAGAAAAGGGCGGAAAAACCACGATCATTGCTCCAGAACTAGAGGCACAAAGGGCAAAGGAAGATTCAGTCAACTGCAATGTTATAACTTCGCAAAGGGGCGGTCTGGTTTCTACATTAGCTTCTACCATGAAGAAGAAAAAAATCTGCACCGATTGTCAGAACTATTCTGTAATGCAGTCATTAAAAAAATCAATTTTAAAACTAAAACAGTCTTCTGCGCCTTTTTACAACGCACGTATAATCAAAGATTCAGAAGAGATTCGTATCTTGAAAAAAGCATCTTCTGTGATAGATGAGATGTTTGAGCTCTGCATGCAGACAATCAAGAAAGGCAGAACGGAGTCGGAACTGCAAACAATTTTGATGTCATTTGCAAATGCAAATGATCTCTTTGACACTGGCTATCGTTCAACTTTGAATCCATTGATAATAGCTAGCGGTACAAATTCTTCACTTCCGCATGCACAGGTTACCAAGAGAAAATTTGCAGACGGCGACATGATTACGGTAGATTTGACCTTGCGATACAAAGGATATGTGTCTGATGCAACCAGAACGTTTGGACTCGGTACCATCTCTAAGGAAAAAAGAACAGTTTACGAAATTGTAAAAGAATCGCAAAAAGTCGGACTGAAAGCTGTAAAACCACAAAAAACATGTGCATCGGTAGACCACGCATGCAGAAAAATTATAGAGGAACACAACTATGGACCACATTTCATTCATTCAACGGGTCACGGAATTGGTTTGAATGTACATGAAAACCCAAACATTTCTGGCAAAAGCAAAGAAAAGCTGAAAAAAGACATGGCAATCACAGTCGAGCCTGGTATCTATATACCAAAAAAGTTTGGTGTTCGTATCGAGGACTCGCTAATAGTAAAGGATAGCGCATCTGTGATGCACAAATTTACAAAAGACTTGATTGTAATTTAGTGATTATTGTCTCCTAAATTATCTTAAAGCAGTATCAACAGGCTTCTTTTCTTTACAGCTTAGAATTTCCAGCGGTGGAATTTAGGAGACATTAGGAGACATTGTTCTACGACATAAAAAACAAAACCAAAACAGACTGGTTTGTCTATCTTTGTCGACTTTTTTCTACTTTAACAATTTTTTCTAGAGAAACCATGAGCAATTGGTACGACCCAGATCACCTTTCTGAGGGAAAAGTAAGAGACATCAGTGTACACGAAGAGAACCCTGACGATTGGGACTGCGAGATAGAGTTGAATTGCCATAAGACAGAAAACAGCGGCCGCGTGTCAACTGTGTTTATGAGATATTTACGCGATAAATATGGCGAAAGCACAGCCGATAGAGCACTCAAACGCGCTCAGAAAAGAGAGCAACGTGCGAGAGGAGGAGACATGTCAACTATCTCAACAAAAATGGCAGGCGTTTTCTAGACAAAACACATTTTGCAAACTTCATAAAGCCAGAAAAATCTGATAAATCATGCCATTACGAAAAACAGGAAAGCATAAGAGATTTGCTGACCAAAAGGCTGATCGCAGAAGAAGCAAGCAGAAAAAACGCTAGCTAAAAAAATTATATAATTTGTAGAAGGTTGTTTTTTGTGGAAGTTGAAAGTTGTGAGAACTGTAAGGATTGGCATAAAAATTTAGATTTGAAAGCAGACAAGTATGGTCAAAGTTTTCCTCTGACAAAAAATCCATTCAAGAAATGGCACGTTAACTGCAGATGCTCTTGCCATAAAAGCTAGGGTCTAGTTTCTTTGAATATTTGATTTTAGATTATGTAATGATTTTGTGTAAAACTGATTCAGGAATTTAGAAAACTCTAAAAATTCTTTTTTCTTTTTATCACTAACAAAGTAAGATTGCCATGTAACTTTGACTCTACCACTGCTAACTTTTTTCATTGAGATGGTTGCTAAATACGCAAGCAATGGCAACCCTGTAATTGCAATGTAAGAAAAACCTTTTTTTGTAGACCACTCTACAACATGTTCTTCAACGTCAGAACCGTCTTCAAATGAAATTAATCTTATTGCACCAACCCCATATTTTTTTTGTGACAAAAATTTAGATGATTTTTGTTCTTCCAACCAATCTAGTTTTGTAATCTTGCTCAGTTTTTTCCAAACTGTTTCTACACTAGCTTTAATAATCACACTTCTTTTTGCTGATCCTACATGTTTTTCCATGTCAAATCTCTCATTGGCCTCCTATTTTACCAGTTTTGTACTCTTCAATCATCTCTTCCAGCCTTCCTACATGATTTGATGGGTCGTCCCTGTACACGTCAAGCTTGCCGTCTTCCGTCGTGGTAAGAATTGCTATCTGGTTTACCTTCTCGCCTGTCCGCTCCTCCCAAGCGATGGAATAAAAGCTGGCTTGAACAAGATAGTTCTCATTTCTTTCATCCCTTTTTCGCGTGGCAGTTTTGAAATCGATCACAGTTAATTCCTTGTCATATTCCGCTATGCAGTCAACCCTTCCGGCAATGCCAAGACTGGTGCTGTACAATCCTTGCTCTAATGCCCTGATTCTGTCAATCTTGTCTATAGCCGGCATCATTTGGCTGAACATTCTAGATGCAAGCTCACCATAATTCCCAACAAGGTCAGTTTCAGGCTTGTTTGACAGACAGTTTTCAATTATTTGATGAACCTTTGAGCCTCTATCGGTAGCAGCTATCATGACTGCATTTGCAACCTCTTCTCCAACTGCTTTTCTCCAATCTAAAATGCCCTGAGGCGTGAAATTCTTCAAAAGCGAGGTGATCGAGATGAGTGTTCCATCTGGTGTCTCATAGTGCCGGATACCATCAATATTGATCTGCTTAATTTTTGGAATTTCTGGATGGAGTAGGTGCGTAAATGTCATACCTCTAATGATTTTTTGAGCGCTTTAAGAATCTCATCCCTCTGCATTTCAATCACACCTCTAATATCAAACGTGTCAACATATCCGCCAGCTGAGGCTCTAGTTGCTTTCAGCAAATAGCGAAGTGCACCCTCTTCAATCTTCCCGACATAATATCCGTACAAAAAGTCCAGCTTGCTTTCACACTTCCAAACTTTCTGAACGTCAGGAAACGTTTGGCTTACCTCCATTGGAATTTCCATTATCCTGCTCTTGATGTAACCGTCCAATGACTTTCGTATCGTAGAGTCCCGAAGCATGATTTTACAACATACTGCCACCTAAAGACTATTTTATTTCTTGGACGTATTTTTTTTGATGGTAAACCAAGTTCTCGTAAATGTAAAGACATCAAAAGGAACATGGGAAACCACGTTTCAGAAATCAACCAGAATAAAGGACGTGATACTTGGTTCAAGGATGCATTTTCGGTTGCCAAAAGAAGCCAATCTTGTTTTATGCAAGCAAGAGTCGCCCCATGCAGATTTTGACCTGGACCGGGCGCTGGTAAATTATAATGTTATAGACGGTGACGTCTTGCTTCTAAGAGAGGTGTGATGATTGTTCTCTAACGGAATGAATAGGAGTTATGACGATTTTATGAAAGATACCAATCCCAAGGTTCAGCCCTTGATGGATTCGCTTAGGAAGTTTTGTTTTTCGCTGGGAAGCAACGTAGTAGAGGATGTTCGGATGCATAGGGTTGTCTTTTGCAAGTCGTTTGCGTTCAGGTGGTTTGTCGACGTAGAGCCACAGAACGACTTGGTTCTTCTTAAGATTCAAAAGAGCAGGAAGGAGACGCAAACTGTTCAGCTTGGACTGGACCAAAACTTGGCCGAGACGCAGGCACTAATCCGTGAAGCGTACAGTTCTATTCACTGAGTTTTGAGACTAGGCCACCGCCCCATGGCATCTTGAACGGGCGTGGAATCTTCCTCATTCATTTACGTTTTACTTCATTTCTGATAAAGCTGATCAGATTTCGTTTTTATTATTAAAATGACTGCGAATCACAAGTGGGATTAAATACTTTCAAGACGATATGGTATTATGGCACAAGCATATGTTTTACTGAATTGTGAATTGGGTGCTGAAGAAGAAATAATTGGTAAACTGAAGGAACTTGCAAACGTCAAGGAAGTACATGGAACTTTTGGTGCTTACGATATAACTGCAAAGCTTGAGGCGGAAACAGCCGAAAAGCTTAGAGAAACCATCACACAAAATCTAAGGAAGATGGACAAAATACGTTCAACCCTAACACTAACAGTAGTGGAAGGACAGGGATAACAACTATCTTACAACATTAAATATCATAATACCGTATTGTATATGCCGATGGCTGACAAAGCTAACGACTAAAAGAGTGTGGCCTCGCAAAACAAAAAAAATCAGAGCTTTCGCAGTAAAGCAATTGGAGGTAGTCTCCAAAAGACGTTTTGCCTGAAGGGGTCACACATAATATTATCATTTAGTGTTCTAACTAACCACTATTATCCCAATACTGACTAAATACTGAATTCCTGAAATGTATGTAATATTATCAATTTGGTCTGTTGCCCACCACCCAGCACTGTTCTTAATCCAGCCTGGAACTTCCTGTGATCCTGAAGACTCGGATCTTTCAGTAGAAGGTATAACAATTATGCCCTCTTTGATAAGATACTGAATTCCTAGAAGATATGCCGAGTCATCAATCTGTCCACCAGCCCACCACCCAGCATGAGTTTTGATCCAGTTTGGAATGACAGTTACAGGTTCTGCAGTTAGTGTATCTGTTGGCTGTGATTTGGGTTTTGCACTAACATCAATGGTTGCGGTTCCAATATGATATCCTTTCCACTCGACATAGGCACTATATGTGCCAGCTTTGTTACAGCAAATTAGTATAAAATTTTCATAGTGGCCCTGCTTATTTGTATCCGCAACCACTCTAACCTTTACTTGGTAAGTTTTGCCATCGGGTTCTGAAATTGTCATATAAACAAATATAGTTGATCTCGGTTCTTCAACAGTTCCGAAAATTTTTATTTTTTCATATTGTGTATTACTGGTCGTTGTGTAAGGAAGTTCTAATGTAGGTTTGTCAACGGAGACTGTTCCCCATTGTTTATCACTATCATGACTAGCTAATGCATTTGGAATGATCATAATACTAACTAAAATTATGAAAATTGAGAAATGCAAAACTCTCATTGATCTTTATGAGCATGGTTTTTAGTTAATCTTTTCACTAAAAATCGTCTTTTCCCACCCAGCCATCTTTCTTGTCAGGCTTTGGTTGTGGTTCTGGCGGTTCCTTTTCTCTAAATCTTAGCGGCTCTGGCATTCTCTCATTTGCGAAAAATCCCTTCTGAGAATATAGCTTATCTGGTTCAGGTTCAGGACTTTTGTTCCTATATTTGCGTAGTAAACGAGGAAGTATTCGTGCTAATGGAATTATTAGAAATATCAAATAAATCCACATTCCGCCAGTAGGATCTTCCATACTGAATTACGATAAAAATTTCATTATTATGTTTTCCATTCTCTATAAATACAGGCATTAGTTAATTTTTGCATGGGAAAAATGACATGTATCGTATGCGGAGTTGGATTCTTTAGTCCTGACGATTCTCCAAAGTGTGGAAAGTGCAGAGAGCAAATGTCACAAGAAGGTCATGAAGAAGGTCATGAAGAAGGTCATGGAGAAGGACATTCTTGCGGTTGTGGACACAGCCACTAGATTCACAAAACAATTCTTTTTATTGTTTAGAAAAGGCGTAAGTTTGATTTGGTTGTACTAGAACTTCATGGCTCTGGCGGTCATATTTTTGCAGACGTTACAGATGAACAGGCAAAAAAGGCAGACCTTGGTGTTGGTAAGTGTTTTCTTGCTCCAATTGGCAAACTTGAGGAGCAAAAGATGCAAAAATATTTTTGCAAGAAATGCGAATCTGAGTTTGACGGTTCGCCTAAAATTCAGATCGAAGAAAGTCCTAACGAACCGGTTGCAGACGGATTGATTCTGAAAGAGAGAGGTCAATACACATGTGGTAAATGCAGTTCAATAATTGGCGAATACCGCGTATTTGAGAAAGGACAGTAAGACTAGCTAATTTTTGTAAATGAATCTTCTGGTAACTGCAAGTCACCAAAAACATCTGGATGAATAATTTTGGCTAGGACTTCAATTCCAGTTATGGTTCGAAGACTTGGTTTGCTAAAATACGAGTTTGCATCAACCGCGTAAACATTATTCTCCTTAACAGCCTTCAGTTCATTCCAATCTGGATTCTCTGCCAACACACTATTGTATTCAGATATGGTTCGCTTTACATCAAAACCGCATGGCATCATTACAATAATGTCAGGGTTTACTTCTTGAATCTCTTCTAACTTCATTTTTCTTGATGGCATTTTTTCTGTACTTATGAGATTTTCTCCGCCCGCACTCTCAATCATTTCCGGAATCCAGTGACCTGAAGTAAAAAATGGATCCACCCACTCTATCGCAACTACTTTTGGTCTTTCTTCAAACGTTTTGCTCTTGACAAAACCTAGCCTCTTTGATAGTGAATCAACCAGATCATTACCCTCCTTTTCCTTGCCAATCATCTTTGAGATATCCCTGATGCTTACCAAAATTTCATCAACACCGTGAGGATCCATCGTATAAACCTCGGGTTTTTTTTCCAACATATCCACGGCTATTTTGACATGTTCTGTATGAGCAGAGCAGACCTCACAAATATTTTGAGAAATAATTAGATCCGGTTTTGCGTTGAGTAAATTTTCCCTGTTTAGATTGTAAATCTCCTTGCCGTCAGTCATTAACTGGCAGATTTTGTCATCAATTTGCTTGCTTGACATTGAAGTTGGATCGAACACAGAACTGATGACTCGCGGTTTGGTTTTTGCGCCGCTTGGATAGTTGCACTCATGTGTTACACCAAAAAGCTTGTCATCCGCACCCAAGCTGTAAATTAGCTCAGTTGCGCTGGGCAGAAAAGTTACAATTCTTTCTGGTTCCATAACTTAATCCATTCACACTTAGGAACTCATCAGCCTTTTGATCTCTATCTTTTGACCATATTTTTCCAACAAATCGTCATAAAGTTTTTTCCGTTCTAACTTGAGATTTTTATCTTCATCGTACATTTTTGTAAAGAAACACGCGAGAATCCTCTCATCATCGTTATCAAAAAACCTGACACTGAAGCTAGTACGTTCTGGTTTTTCCTCCATGACAAACTCTGCGTGTTTTATCATGTAAGGGTTAACGTGCATATGGCACGGACCGTCGTTATCTCCTATTGTTATCCACTGATCTTTTTGTCTTATACTTAGGGAATTACTTCTCATCTCGCTGGTAGCTCCATTTGATTTTACCACCAACAAAACGTCATCGACACTAATTATGTCTGACAAAAGTTCTTTCAGCATTATGTGTTCTGAAGAGATGCTTGCTTTTAATCTGGCTAGTATTTCCATTTGTCAGAAAACCCATTCCATAATGGACGGAAAGGCGCTATGTCCTTCTCTATCTCACCTTGAATCCTATTTGAGATTGCAAAATAGAAATTTTCCAAGGCATCAACTCCACCATCATCAAAGATTTCCTTGCCAACTTCGGTAATTCGCGATTTTTTTTGTTCTACTTCCGGCGAATCTGGATTTTGCAGGCAGAAAGTATAGAGGTCAATCAGTTCCTCCTCCAGCATAAAATCCATGAATCCCACACGTAAAATAGCAATAAAAACTGTCTAAATCTCTAAATTGATCCTCGAATCTCATTGATTACATGTCTGAAGGAACTGACAACGCTCTGCTTGAGCGCTTTGAACAGGAGATATGGAGCAAGGTTCCACATCTGGAAGAAGGAAGCGAGACAAAGGTTGTCAATGCAACACCGCTTGTTGACATGACTGTAGATTTCAAGGAATGTGCAAAAAGCGTCTTCAAACTGGACCTTGACAACGCAGACCTGAAGGTTTTCGGCAAAATGGATTCTACCTTACTGACAGGCTCGATTAAAGTCAGACCTGCGGCTAACATCATCCACGACGCTATTGTTACGGGGAAGCTCAAGAGTGGACAGACAGTAATAGAAGCCACATCAGGCAACTTTGGGATAGCACTTGGACTGTTGTCTAAACTTGAACTAAATGTAATTGCGCTTGTCTCAAGAAAGCTACAGGAGGGGGTATTTGAGGAGTTAAGAAATGTGAATATACATACCATGGATCTTGACATGGACATTTGCCCTGCACCAGGAATGGAAGGCAAGCAAGATCTTTTGGTTGCAAAAGCAAGCGCCGCTAACATTCGCTCACAGTTATCTAATTTTGGGTTTGACACTGACATTTTTGACAAAGCAGGCTCTGAGATAGAATCGCTTTTAGCTAGCCAAGACATCATAAACTTGGCAAAGTTTCTTGCCAAGATATACGGTTTCTTCTGTCCAGCACAGTATGACAACCAGCTGAACATTGAGGCGCACAGAACTGTTACCGCAGCTGAGATTGACCAACAACTTCACGAAAAGGGAGATTCGCTGGAAGGCTACAACATCTTCTGTACATTCGGGACGGGCGGAACATCTGGTGGTTTGAGCAGATACATCTCTGAAAAATATGGAAAGAAGTCAGTTTATGTAATATTTCCACCTACCAATCAAGACGTTGCAGGAATTAGGACAAAAGCCAATGCAGATGGCTTGACGTTATACGAGCCTGAGATTTATGCTGCAGAGCAAGAAATGGATTGGGAGCAGGCAAAACTTCTTCTAAAGTTTTTTGTAGAGAAAGGTCACGACATAGGCGAAAGCAGCGCCCTTGAACTTTATGCAGCCTTGCAGAAGGCAAGCTCCGAAGGCGGTGGAAAGTTTGTCGTAATGATTTGTGACGGAATTGAAAAGTACAAAAAGAATCTGGCATCGATTGGACAGGAAGGTCCTATGCAGGTATCCCTGCAGGAAGCAAACGCAGGCAATTATGATAGAGTAATCTGGATTCATGCTCAGTATACTCCACTGGAACAAGGAATAGAGCTAATTGCAAAGTCTCTAGGCATCGACAAGAGCAAGATTTCTGTGCCGGATGCAAGAACTGCGCAGGAACTGCTGACAACTCGGCAAATTCCAGAATCGCTAAGCAAGGACCTGGAAGGTGACGGCAAACCGTTGCTGGTCTGTATGGCTGGGAAAACTTCACTGATGGCTGCCAAAGTGCTTGCGACCAAGGGCGTTATCACCGACAGCTTGATTGGTGGAATAACAGAACTGCCCGAAGGAAAAACCAAACAACTTTCTGAATTAATCAGACAAGCTTGAAAATGATACTATCTAATCAGGAAAAAATCGAATCTTACAGGGAAAACATCACAGAAGCCTTACGAATACTAGATGAAATTATTGAAATTATCAGGTTTCAAGATAACCCCGAGGATACAATAATTGATCAAAAGTTGGAAGAAATCAAAAAAATATTAAATCAATAATTTCTGAGGTAAGATATGAAAAAAACGGATGAATGCAATGGTAAGTATTGGTTTACCTGCACCAGATGTTTACGACTTCTTGTAAAAGATTTACGTGATATTGTTGGACGACCTAAAGACGATTAAAAAAATTAATAATTCTATAGCGTATCTAGAATAGTGAAATTTATTAACGGAAATTAAAACCAGGATTTGTTTGAAGCCAATTATGATAGACGACGATGAGGAACGCCCAGAATGGGATTGGTTAAAGAAAAAATAATTTCTTTTTACAATATACTTGGTTACAGTGAGCTGTGAGTTCCGTCACACTTTCCGGTTTCATCTTTGCTGTGTTTGCATCCACAGAAAGCTATGAATCCTGCTTCGGTAGCTTTGAAAATTCTTGGTCCAAGGCCTGATCCTGCATGAGAACCATCACATAACGGCTGGTTCTGGGATTTTCCACACATACAAACATGATATTCCTTTCCCGCTTCAACTTGCATTGGGTATGGTTTTTTCTGTGGTATTTCTGGCTCTGTCATAATTTCTTCATATTCATCTTATTTGTAAAGGTAATTATCATGTCTTTGCCTGTTTTCGTGAACACTCTATACAGAACTCGCCAACTTCAAAAACGTAAAGTAGTTTGTTACAATCCTTGCATCTTCTTTCTGATCTAGTTTTGTCATATCCGTATGGCATCCTAGAAATGATAAATGTCGCACATGTGTTATAATGTTATGAAACCGGACAGCGGCGGAAAGTCATTTTTTTCTGCTGGCAAACCAAAGAATTTACCTGCGTTTTATTTTCTTGTTGTGGCAGGCATCATTTTGATGGTTTTACTGTTCAAGTGGTTTGATTAGTTTTTAACATTAATTTATGGCTTTCCGAGCTCTATTTTTGGCTTTTTAACATCAATTTTAGACTTTTAGAGTCTCATTTCATTAGCCAGCTCCAGTATCTGCGCATCAGCGGATAATCGTCAAAGAATCTGATTCTGGCCTTGGACTTTCTTTTCTTCAACTGCTCCTCGATATACTTGAGGATTCTGCCGCGTTCCTTTTTTTTGCTGATCAGATCACTCTCAATTATTTTCCTAGCAAATTCCTGCTCCATGTAAATCTCAAAAAACCACCAGCCTGCAGCCATCTTGGCATCAGGGCTAAACTTGTAGCCATTCTTTGTGTGTGTCCTGAGCTCCAGCTCGTTTAGTATCTCCTTGAAATTTTTGATGTCTGCATCAAAGTCTGTCGTCATGGCAGAAAACAGAGGTTGCTTGGTCATTTCTCGTCTGTATGATAATTTAGTCGAAAATTAGGCATTGCTCGCAATCACAGCTTGGCTGCTTCTTTGTCTTTGCCAGACAATTTCTGTGCTGACCAGCCTGGCACTGAACGCAGACTTTTTCCAGATTGTCAACAGACGAGTATTTTTTGGATTGGTCAAATCCGAATCCGCCATCTTGTGGTCCTACCATAATATCATCATCACTTGGTTTTAGTTAAGATTTTTTTCAATGTTTTTACGGATAATTTTTACAATCTTAGCCTTGGTTTTACGACCAGTCTTTACCACATTCTTCGAGTCTACCAGAAAGACCTCATTATAATCGGAGTTATTGTATCTAGAACCAATATCGTTGGCTATCATCAGGTCAGCATCAGATTCCTTCAGTTTCTTCCTTGCCCTGGAAACAAGCTCCTTTTTCGATACATTGGCTTCAGCCTTGAAACCGATGAGAATTCCCTTATGTAATTTTTTGATATGATCTATGATCTTTGGGGCTCTGGTAAGTTTGATGACAGTGTTCCTGTTGCTCTTAATCTTGGAGTTTGAGTTTTTTGGGATAAAATCAGATACGGCAGCAGCCAGAATCACAACATCAAATTTCTTCCTGAGTTCCTTTTTGACCGCACTAAACATCTCTGAAACCGTCTTTACACGAATGATTTTGGCACCTTTTGGAGGTTCGGCAGTTCCAGGTCCATAAACTAGGGTCACTTTGGCGCCTGCTGAAACCAGTTCAGAAGCCAATAGAGTTCCAGTCTTTCCTGTACTGATGTTTGTCATGACGCGTACAGGATCAATCTTCTCAACTGTGGGACCTGCTGTCATCAACACCTTCTTTCCTTTCAGCTTTTTTGACTGACCAAACTTGGTCAAAACAAAGTCCAATACGTCTTCTGGTTCTGGCGCCTTTGCCTTTCCCTCAATCATTTGCGGAGATACGAAATCTACCTTCTTTCTCAAAAACTGCATGTTTTTGCGAATTGCAAGATTTTCGTACATCGATGCGTGCATGGCAAGACCCATCAATATTGGAGTCTTTGAACCAAACGCCACGGTGAGCACCGTGGAGATTGGCGTGTCATCTATGCCATTTGCCAGCTTGCCCAAGGTGTTGGCAGTTGAAGGGTATACGATAATCAGATCAGACCTTTTGTAATCTGCAAGATCAATGTGTTCCATGTTTCCAGTGAGTTTTGTAACGACGTGATTTCCAGTTGCCCATTTCATGTAATCTGGCTTGATCAGCTTTGTGCTGGCACTGCTCATTACGCACTTGACATTGGCACCATGTCGCATCAGCAGCCTTGCAAGTTCGATTGACTTGTATGCCGCAACCGAACCGGCAACGCACAGGACAATCCTCTTTCCAGAAAGCTCGGTGCCATGACTTTCCACAATGTCCAAGGATGGATGTTTGCTCATTTCTGGGCCTCCATATGGAAAGTATGCTCTTCAGCTGGAAATGTACGATTTTCGACGTTTTCCACGTATTCAGCCACGGCTTTTTTGATCGTTTCCGACAAAGAGAGGTATTTTTTGACGAATTTCGGTGTCATCTTCTCATAAAGCCCTAACATATCATGAATCACTAGAACTTGGCCATCACAATCCTTTCCGCAGCCTATGCCGATTGTTGGAACATAAACTGCTTCTGTGATGTGTTTTGTGGTTTCAGCCGCTACCATCTCCAAGACAATGCTAAAGACTCCTGCTTCTTGTAATGCCTTGGCATCAGCTAACAGTACTTTGGCATCCTCTTCTGTCTTTCCTTGAACCGTATATTTTTTGGCTGTTTGTGGCAAAAGCCCAAGATGACCCATGACGGGTATTCCGGCATTGATAATCGCCCTGATGATATCTGGTAACCTTCCCTCCAGTTTTACGGCATCTGCTCCAGCCCTGATTAGACGTTCAGAATTTGCTACTGCGTCAGCCTCATTTTCATATGACTTGTTTGGAAGGTCAGCCACAATTAGGGCATTTTCCCTTGCGTTGCTGACTGCCTTTGTAAACAGCACCATTTCATCCATGGTTACATGAACAGTGTTTTCATATCCAAGCATGACCATTCCGGCACTGTCTCCTACAAGCAAAATATCGACCTGATCACAAAGTGTTGCCATTGTATAGTCATAGCTGGTAACTACGGAGATCTTCTTGCTGCCCTTTTTTGCTATAATGTCATTTACTGTCTTATGCAAGGGATCCTTTCCTCCTCAAATTATTCTTGATTTCTGAAACTGCAGAGGACAAAGCCCTTCTGTTGTTAAAGTTAGTTTTTGCTGATTTTGATTTCTTACAAGCCGAGACGAGAAGTCTCATTCCACGGATGACATTGTCCACAATTGTAATGTCCGCTTTCTGGGCAGTTCTGGAGAGCGGATTAAGATCAAACGTAATGACAGTTTTCCCCATTTTTTGTAGTGCTTCTGTTCTGTCTCCATCTTCAAGTGGAACTAGTACGACATCTGCTGCAAAAATTCCATCCTTATCTACTATGCGTCTAGGGCTGTCCAGATCACCAATTTTGCGATATGACCTTGGATTTGTGCCTAAAACCTGCTTTGCACCAGCCTTTTTCAGTGATTTTTCAATCTTTTTCTTCCTAACTTCGTCATAGTAAAACAGGTTTACCTCAATCTTTGCTTGGGTAGCTTTGGCAAGCTGAACGACCTCTTTTGGGCAAAGTGCTGCCACATTTCCATTTACCGAGATTACCGGATTCTGGGCAGAAAGCAATTTGACAGCAGCGGCCATGATAGCAGCCTTTGCGGTTTTGCTGGTTTTTTCTCCTACCAGATAATCAAATGCCTCCCCACGTCCGTGTGCCAAAAGACCCTCTTTTGCAACAAGACCATCGTTATACCCCTTGACAATTTTCTCGCGTATACTGAGAGAAACAAAACGCGGATGAGATTTAGGAATATTCAACAAACCACCACAAAAATCTTTAATCTAGCCTAGCACCGGAATTATCAATCTTTGAAGACAAAACGAAACCATCGTATTTTTCTAAGATTTGCAAAGCCTTCTTTTTTTCACTGCAAGGTACCAATGAAAAGATGGTCTCGCCAAACAGCGCAACGCCGCATTTTATTCCATTTTTACGAAGCTCGCTAACCACCTTTTCCATTTTTGGGGTTACGATCTTGATGTATCTTGCAAATTTTATCGATTTATCCTGAAACTCGTTTATGTCCTTAGACTTGATCAGTTCCTGAACCATCTTGCCTCCCAATCCATTCACTAGGGAAATTTTCTCGCCTAGGAACTTCTTGGTAGAGATTGGGTTAAAGCAGACTATCAGGGCATCAAGCTTCTGCTTGGGCTCTATTTTTTCTAGTTTGCCAACCCCAGGTGCGCCAGATTTGGTACGAATCTCGAATCCACCGTGATATGATGCCAAGACATCACCAAGACCAGTCTTACATCTTATTTCAGCCAAGTGAGCGATCTGTGCTACATCAGTTTTTGAGTAGCCTGTATTGAGTGCCTGATTCAGCGCAAGTGCCAATGACAATGCAACGGCGGCGCTACAGCCAAGGCCGTATCCCACAGGCACATCCAGCTCATGAACCACGTCAACAAAATGATCATCATCGTCGGCAAGAAACTCATTCAGTACATATTCAGAAACGCGGACATCGCCAGTCTTGAATCCCTTGATTTGGATATGGAATTTTGCAGTATTGCTAGGATTCCTAGAACTTAGAACGACTGTTGTCTTTACTCCCTTTTGAATTGAAAACCCAGCACCCAACGAACCAAGACGGTTTGGATCATTCCCATCAAGCTCCGCCTTGAAAAAGCCTGTAATGTGAGCTGGACAAAATGCGCTTGCTATCATGGATCAATTTAAACTAAAACAAAAATATAAAAATATGGCTTATACTAATTAAACTAGTTTAAATTGTCTAAATTTACGCGACGCCTGCAGAAGATTGGTAGCAGTATGTTGGTCTCACTTCCAAAGCAGTGGGTTGATGACCATAATCTGGTCAAGAGCTCACAGGTCCAGATTGAGACTTTAGAAAACAGCCTCTCAATCACAGTAGGCGAGGGTAGGAAATTGTCTAAGGAAATTGAGATAGAATATCCGCTTCCAAACGAGGAAAACATAGCGGCTAACATTACTGGCGCATATCTGCTTGGATATGACGTCATCAAGATTAAAGGCAAATCTACAATCTCGGTCAAAGACAGAGAGATCATACGTGAGTCAATGAGAAGACTGGTTGGCATGGAAATTCTAGACGAAGATGCTTCAAACATTAACGGTCAGTTTCTACTTGATGAGACGTCGCTCAACCCGAAAAAAATTTTTAAAAGAATGAGCTCAATCGCGCTTGGCATGTTTGATGAAACACTATCCACCCTAACAACAGGTGATAGCACAAACCTTCAAACAATTCCAAACCGTGACGATGAGATAAACAGGCAGTATTTCCTCCTAGTTCGCTTCATCAGAAGTACGATGGTTGACAGGAGGCTAGCGGGAATTTTTAATCTGGAAAATATAGACATTCTCGATTACAGGATAGCTGGAAACATTCTTGAGACTGCTGGCGATACTATTGTTGATCTGTCAAAATCCATAACGGACACTTCCCTATCAGGTACTGATCAGAAGAAGATATACGAAATTGCAAAAGACATTGAGAATATTCAAAAAAAGGCAATTGACGCATTTATCACAAATAATCGTTCTCTGGCAATAGAGGCCATAAAATCACATGGACAGCATCAGGAAAAAGTCTCTAAAATTCGCTCGTCACTTAAGCATAAAAAACAAACACCGATTGCGTTTTTGGATCTAATTTACATATTTGAAAAAATTGCACAATCCTGGTCAGACATATCTGATCTGGTCCAGCCAACTTATCGGAAATAAATTACAGCAGTTTTTTCTTTGCTGCATATACCATAACTGCACAAATTGTTTTGGAGTCAATTATTTTCCCAGTTTTGATCATGCCTATTAGTTTCTTAATGTCCATTTTTACTACTGTGATAAACTCATCATTATCCAGCTCTAACTCAAATTTCTTTTTCAGGCCGGACGCAACGAAAATGTGGATTTCCTCTTTGTTGTAGCCAACTGATGGAAAATAGGAAATCAATTTAGTCATTTTTTTCGCTTCATATCCAGTTTCTTCAATTATCTCACGATATGCACAATTGATTGGTTTTTCACGTTTTTCAAGTGTGCCTGCAGGGATTTCCAGAATATAGCCATGCGGAAATCTATGCTGTTTTACTAAAATGACTTTACCATTTTCATCAAATGCCAAAATTGCAGCAGCACCTGGATGCTGAATTAATTCACGGCGAACCTTTCGTCCTTCTACTGTCAGATTGTAAACATCAATGCTGACTGGTTTTCCTTTGTATACCGTCTTTTTTTTCATTGATGATTGCTTCCTAATTATCTATTAATTTGTTTGATAGGTACATGGAGTTTCTGTGATAAAGCCGCATTTTTGATCGAATTGATTATCCAGTTCGTTGGCATTGTTATCTTTTTTGGGAAAAAGACTTCTGTAAAGATAATGCCATCAATCTCCTTGATCTTGTGGCGCATCACATCTGCATTATAGATATTATCACTGTACATGAATAAAACCAACAATTCCTTGGCAGTAAATGGAACCTGCCAGAAATGGTCACCAAATTCGTTCTCTATATCTTTTTTAATTTTTTTAATATCATTTTGCACCATCGCAAGGACCGCAAATGCAACAAACTTTTCCAGTTTCCTTGGATCATAGATTATTGTAAATTGAATGGCTGGATTTTTCTCAAATTTTTCAATCGTTCTTGTAATGGTTTTTGTAGACAGTTTTGTAGATTTGGAAATGGAATCAATTTTTTCCCTTGGATTTTTCAACAACTGATCAAGAATCTTAAAGTCGGTTTTAGTCAGGTCTGCCCGAAATTCAGATTCTTTTGCATCTAATGTTAGAACGATCCTAGCGTCGCTAATGAGATTTTTTACCAACTCTGTCTTTTGTTCCACGTCTTTTTCAACCACAATTCCACAGGCCATTATGTCACCAAGACATGGGACAACAAAAAATGGTTCTCCAATTAGTTTCAGCTTTTTTACTATACCAACTTCATCATCACTTGGTACTGTCAAGTAGATTATGCCATACCCCAAAGATGGAGGTTCTATTTTCATGGTAAAGTTTTGAATAACTCCCGACTTTACCATTTTAGTTATTCGTGATTTTACAGAAACGCCTGACAAACCAACTTTTTTTCCAATTTGCCTGTCTGGTGTTCTACAGTCAATAGTTAAAATTGCAAGAATTTTCATATCATAATTGTCTAATTTGTTAAGTTTCAATGTATGTAAATTATAATTAGTGGTTATTATAGTTAATTATGTCCTATATGTTAGCACTATGATACAGATCCTTTATATTTTGTACAATTAAATTTTGTATATGGATTACCGACTTCATCTGGCGAAGAGGATGCTGGTAAACAAAAGGGGAAGTTTGATTGGGGCCGTACTAGCTGTATCGATTGGAATTTTAGTAATCAATGTAAATTTTGTAATTTTTCAGGGAATCTATGATGCCATAGTCCGTGATATGTCTGAATATCGTTTTGGAGACATTTACGTTTATGACGAAGAGAAATCTACAATTGAAAAATCAGACATTGTTTTAATTAATTGGTTTGAACGAATTCCGGGCGTTGAGGCAGCAACGCCAAGGTTAGAAGCATCTGCTACTGCAGAAACTAGAATTTTAGGACAACAACATGAGAAGTTTAACGTACCTGTTCTTGGTGTTGATCCCATTTCTGACATTAGGACATCAACTATCCACGAAACAGTAGGTGATGGGCAATATGTCTATGCTCGCAATTCAATTGTTGTTGGAGAATCAGTTGCATCTGATCTTGGAGGTTGTTCTCGAGGCTGTTCTTTCATGTCTGGCGGAGAAACTGATCCAACAGCAACAGCAGATGTAGACCTGGGTGATTGCCAACCAGTCCGAGTTGGCGATAGTGTAAAACTTACTATAACAGATCAATGGGGCATTGACCAAAAAAAGCGATTTGTTGTAACTGGCATTTCTGGAACTGCAGGTGGGCAAGGATTTGACAGAAGTGTCATCATTCACATAGACACTTTGCGTGACATGTTGGATAGATCAGGTGAATCAAGATCAATTATGGTTAGATTGCAAGAATCAGTAAGCCCCCATGACGCAAAACAAATTAAAAACCAATTCTTACGGGCATTTCCAAATGACAACCTAAGGGCTGAAACTATTGAAGAATCTGCAGAATCAACTCTTTCAGGATTTAAATCCGGAATTGCAATGATTAATTTAATCGGCTATTTCGGAATGGGGTCATCCGCATTTGCCATCCTTACCATACAAATGATGTTAGTAAACAGCAAAACAAGGGAAATTGGCATTATGCGAGCAATTGGTGCCAGACGCAAAGACATTTTGATTATTTTCATCATGCAGGGAATGATTATTGGTGCAATGGGTGCTGGAGCAGGCACTGCATTGGGACTGGGTTATACTACCTATGCCAAAATAACAAATATGGAGTTTCAGGGCAGTTTGGCACTAGAAGTTAATTACAACTGGCAAAAAATCGGTGAGACAGCTTTCCTTGCATTCATTCTGGCCATGATTGCGTCAATATATCCCTCGTATCGTGCTACGAAAAAACAACCAGTGGAGGCGATGAGATCTGTCTGATGTTGCATTACAACTAGAAAATTTGTCCAAGATCTACGGGGAAGCAGAAACCGAGGTTAGAGCACTTGATAACGTTTCATTTTCTGTAAAAAAGGGCGAATTTGTATTGGTTATAGGAAGCTCTGGTTCCGGAAAATCTACCTTACTAAACATGATTGGATTATTGGATAGACCAACAGAAGGCAGAGTTCTGGTAGATGGATTTGACACAAGTGATTTGACTGATAACGAGATCTCTGCATTTAGAAATAAAAAACTAGGCTTTGTTTTCCAGTTTGCCAATCTTCTGGCTGATCTTACGGTATTAGAAAATGTCCTTCTTCCCAGCCAAATACAGTTCGATTCTACAACCAATAACAGGGCAAAGGAGATTCTTGAAAAAGTTGGCTTGAAAGATCAATTATTCAAAAGGGCAAACAAAATTTCTGGCGGTCAGGCTCAGAGAGCTGCCATTGCACGTGGACTAGTCAACAATCCAACAATAGTTTTAGCAGACGAACCTACGGGAAACTTGGACTCGGTTACTGCAAAAAATGTCATAGAAGTAATGAAGAAGATGGCAAAGGATCTGGGGCAGACCTTCATCGTTGTAACTCACGAGAGAGCACAGTTTGGAGACGTTGATCGAATTATTACAATTAAGGACGGTCGTGCATTTGAGGGAGAACACTCCCCAGAGCTGGAGGTTGTTGCATAATGGATCTCACAAAACTTGTTTTTTTGCTAGTGCTAATTTGTAGCATTCCAGTCTTTCATGCATATGGACAATTGGATGACAAGCCTCCGCAAGGAATTTTGCGATCAGGTATAGTTGGAGTAAAATTGCTTGATGCTTACTTTGGAACTTCAACGGAAAAAATGGAAGTTGGACCTGGTGACAAAAATGTTCCATTTACGGTAGAATTTGCTAATATATCAACAGCCGATATAGTTGGCATTAAAGGACAGCTATCTGTACCAACATACTTCCATTCGCCACAGGGAATAAACTATCCAATTCTTGCGGATAGTAATGCAAGAGCAACGCTAGGAAGCAATTTTCATCTTACATTTTATCTAGACATATCTGATGGTGCATTAATCAAAACTTATCCTGGCTCTGTAGAAATAGACTATTCAAGATTAAAATCATCTGGGGTAAGAGTGGACTCATTTCAGTTTACTTTTACTTTACCAGGAGAAAGCATTCTAAATCTCAAATCTCTCACTCCTGTGATAACCTCAATCACAAATAATGACGTAACTTTAGAAATTTCGAACTCTGGCTCCGCCACGTTATCAAATGTTAACATAGTATTACAAAACACAGACACATCAATTTCTTCTGCAAGCATATCTACTACAAATGTCGAGAAAGTAATTTTTGATCAAAATCACTGGAAAATAGGAAACATTGATCCGAACTCTGCGAAGACATTTTCATTTAACGTGTTTGTTCCAGAAAGTTTGAAAAACGAGCCACTGCGTATTCCCATGAAGATAACTTATTCCAATGCACATGGAGATAAACAATCGCTGATAAGAGTTGCAGACCTTTACATTAACGGTTTGATCAAACCGTCGATTTATGGGGTGAAGGTAATCGAACTGTCAGGAAAGAAGACGATAATTGGCGAAATACTAAACGAGGGAAATGCTGATGGTTTGTTTGGATTTGTCAAATTACTGCCACGAGGTGATTCTAACATCAGAGAGTCTTCCCAGTACATCGACGAAATAGAGCCTGATTCACCGATTCCATTTAACATGCCAATAGAATCTAACGGCTTGCTTAGTTTTGGAGAACATGACATTAGGATCATAGTTTCATACAAAGATGCAGTTCGTGATGAACATACCATTACGTATGATACTACCATCACAATCAATCCATTTGCAGACAACACGGATTACGGCTCTATAATAGGCGGGTTAATTTTTCTAGCAATTGTGATTGCAATTGGTTACAAACTATACAGCAAAGACAAGATTCCGTTTATCAAAAAAGGGAAAATTCCATACATTAGTAAAAAGACAGAATCCTAGATATGCATGACACATTCTTTATGCGTACTAGGCTGAGTATTTGTTAGCTGAAATGTTTTTTAGTATGTGTTTAAGAGGTACCATGGAAAAGAGACAGTCAGATTAAGATTATCTTGATTGACTTATCTCTTTCTCCGCTTTCTATTAACATTAATTTCCAAAATGACATAGATCGCCCAGCTAATAATATAAGCAATTACAGAAATACTCGATCATCAAAATGAAAGAAATTGAAGTCCCAAAGCATCTAAGACAATTCATGTTGGAAGGAGCACAAGAGACCAAGCTCGGCGACAAAAAGGGTGCAAAAAAACAATATCGTTATGGAAACTTGCACATACGTGAATATGATGACAAGTATACTGTCCACATGGACAAGTACGATCCAAGAAGTGATCCAATACGTCATTTGGTTTGGGATGCTCCAGAAGTACTAATTGGATTGGCTGGCGCAATTATTGGAGGCAGTAAGGTTGGATCGTATCTTTATAACAAAAACAAAAGTACAAAACAATTATCAATCTTTTCTGGCTTGATTGCTTCTTTGGTGACAGGTTATGCATCATACGTTGTTTCAAAAAAACTAAAGGAGTAAGATCTTGGTACTTGTAAGAACAATTCATGTGTTCATCAAACTGATTCCGGCAATACTAGCTCTAAGAAAAGACCGCGTTCTTTGGATCTCACAGGAGGGAAAAGACATAGATGAAAAAAGATTTAGAAGAAACGCGCAAAGACTTCTAAATACATGCATCTCACTGGGTCCTGTCTTTATCAAGTTTGGACAGTGGCTCTCATCGCGTGCCGACATCTTACCACAACCATATCTAGAAGAATTATCTAAATTACAAGACAGCGTACCAGCTGTTCCATTTGAGAAAGTAAGGCCAATAATTGAGGAAGACATTGGCAATATTGAAGAAAAGTTTGATGACCTAGATCAAAACTCACTGTCTGGCGCATCACTCGGTCAGGTGCATCTAGCAATAAAGAACGGACAACAAGTAATAGTCAAGGTAAAGCGACCAGGAATTGAAAAACAAGTAGAAAAAGATCTCAAGGTTCTGATGAAGATAATTCCTTTCGCAATGAAGTTCGTTGACCCAAACTTAAGATTCTCAATTATTCCGATAATGAAGCAGTTTGCCGAGTCAATTCACGAGGAGATGGATTATTCCAAAGAGTCTGAAAATCTAAAGAAAATAAAAAAGAATATGGAGGCATACGATAACGTAGTAATTCCGGAAGTGCATGACGACTATTCAACGAAGAATGTACTCACGATGGAATACATTCCAGGAATCAAGATTACCAATATTGAGGAGCTTGACAAAAAGGGAATTGACAGGCAAAAGCTAGTCATTGACGTTCACAAGGTATTCTTTACGATGCTTTTGCGACATTCCATCTTCCATGCAGACCCGCATCCAGGAAACATCTCAGTCAAGGACGACGGAACTTTAATCCTGTATGACTTTGGGATGGTTGGAAGGCTAAACGATGAGACTAGATTACGCCTTGTACGCCTTTATCTCGCTCTTGTGGAAAAAAACCCTCCAAGAACTGTAAACGCAATGGACGAGCTTGGAATGCTGGCACCTGACTTTAACCGGGAAGTGATAGAACAAGGAATCAACATGTCCATAAAATCAATGTATGGTAAAAAGCCGGATGAGATGGAAGTAGAAGCACTGATGGTTCTTGCCAACAGGACGATGTCAAAGTTTCCATTCAAGCTTCCAAAGCATCTTGCGTTATACCTTAGAATGTCAACCATCATAGAGGGAATTTACCATACACACAAGGTTGATTTCAAGTTCATCAAGGTTCTAAGACAAATTCTAGAAGAGGAAAATTTGATCAAGGACGCATATATCGAGGAAATTAAACATTCATTCAAAAGATTTGCAAAGACACTTGACGATACTCTTACAATTGCACCAGAGATAAAAAAATTCATGGATGAGAACCGTATTCTGCAGCAAAAAAATAAGCATGGTTCGAATACGTTGCTGTCTGGGAGCATCTTGTCTGGCGCCGTGTTTTTTGGCTCTGCATTCTTGTTTCAGTCAAACGAAACCCTTGGAATGATTGGAATGATTGCGTCCGCAGCAATAATGGGAATATTTGTAGCGTCTAGAAATCGTTAATCTAACGAGATCTCTTTTCCCTTCTTTGTAATTGGGATTTCAATTGTTAGTACACCATCAATATATTTTGCAGAATTTACTTTCTCTTCTCCTTCTTTAACAGTTATTGGCAGTCTCATTTTCTTGTCAATTACACGTGGACGTTGCTTCATTATGGTTCTGCCATTCACCACATCTTTTTTTTCTGCGTTGATAGATAGCACATTACCATTCATTGAAACCTTGACGTCACTCTTATCAAAGCCAGGAATGTCTACTGTAACAATTAGGTTGTCATTTTCTTCATGCAAGTCAATAGGTGGCAATACGAACTCAAAAAACTCTCTAGATTTGTCATCTATTTCCTTAAAAAATTCCTTAGCGACATGCTTCACCAGTCCCATTTTGATCACTAAATTTTTTTACGCTATAAACTTTGATAGATTTTTAATCCTGAGACAGTCATATCCAATATTGATTATTGCGATTGAAGGTCTGGATCAAGCAGGAAAGAAAACACAGACAGAAATGTTGGTCAAAGCGTTGCGAAACTCAAAAATTAAAACTGCAGTTTTCAGCTTTCCCGATTATTCAACTGTTATTGGCAAAGAAATCAAAGGATATCTTTATGGAAAAAGAAAATTTCCTCCAGAAATCATTCATTATCTTTATGCAGCAAACAGGCACGAAAAACTTGATGAGATAAAAAAGGCATCTTCAAAAAATTCTGTTTTAGTAATGAACAGATACTATCATTCTAATCTTGTATATGGTATTGCAAATGGATTAAAGGAAAAGTGGTTGCAAAAACTGGAAGAAGGTCTTCCAAAGGCGGATCTTGTTGTTGTTCTAGATACTTCGCAAAATGATTCGTTTTCACGCAAAAAATCAATGAGAGACAAATTTGAAAAAGATAAAAAATTTTCAAAAAAAATATCCCAGATATATCGTAGGTTAGCAAAAAAGTACAGGTGGAAGATTGTATCATCCAACACAAAGCAGGAAACTCATAAAGAAATTATGAAAATCATTTCCAAGAAAATAGCATCATGAAAAAGAAACATCTTGATATCATTGATCCAATTCATAATTTTGTTAGAGTTTATGATAGTGAGCTGAAAATCATAGACACGCCAATTTTTCAGAGGCTAAGAAGAATACGACAGCTTTCAGGCGCACATTTAATCTATCCCGGTGCGCAGCATACCAGATTTGAACACTCTCTTGGCGTAATGCACATTGCTTCAATGGCAGGTCACGCACTTTATGAAAAGGGACTAATTTCTGTTGATGACGTTCAAAATTTACGGTTTGCTGGTCTGTTACATGACATAGGACACGGTCCTTTTTCACATATTTTTGAGGAACTTTTACAAAAGAAAAAGCACTCTCATGAAGACATAGGAAAAGAGATCATACTAAAGACAAAGATTGGTGATTTGATTTCAAAAAATGGATACGATAAGAGATTCATAACTAAAGTGGCTTTCGGTGACTCGAAATTACAGTTTTTGAATGAAATAATATCTGGCGCTTTGAGCGCTGACGTTATGGATTACCTGCTTAGGGATGGATACTTTACTGGCGCTGAACATGCAAAGATTGATCACAATAGGCTGACGCATTCTTTAGACGTATACAAGAACAAGCTGGCACTTGACAAGTCAGCACTGGTAAATTTTGAAACCATGATGACGTCTAGATATCAGATGTTCAAGGCTGTCTATTTTCATAAGACAGTTAGGGCTGGTGAAGTAATGCTGTTAGAGTCAATGGATCTAGCAGAAGAGGAGCTTAATCTTACCTCAATGAGTCTTGATGATTACCTGAAATTGTCTGACGAAGTAATTCTCTCCAAGCTGCTAAATCTGCCTGAACATAACTCCAAGCTAAGAACCGCAAAAAAAATTGCTACAGATTATCAAAACAGGAATTTATTCAAACCAGTCTTTGAACTGACTCTAACTAAAAGTACAATAACAAAAAAGCGTATGCAAGATATTAGAGAAGATCTTTCAAAAAGTTCCAAAGTAGACATTAACGAAATTTTTGTTGATAGCTCTAACACATCTTCAATTCCGTTATCTCCATCAAAAAAGGAGTCTAAATCAATTATTCTCTTGGAGGTGGATAACAATAAAACAAAAGCGAAAGAAATACAAATTTCAGATATTCAGCTTGTTTCGGCAATGTCCGGGTTTATGAAAATTTTAAGGGTTTATACACCAGCAAAAAATCGAAAGAAAGTTGAAATTGCAGCCAAATCAATCCTTGGTGATCTGAAATAATGAAAAAGAGAATTGTCATCAAACTTTCTGGTCAAGTGTTTAGTATGGATCAGACAAAGCTGTTGAAGGATTATGCAACATTTTTTGTAAAGAAAAGCAAAACACACCAACCAGTAATAGTTGCTGGAGGCGGAAAGATTGCGCGATATTTTATTTCTCATGCTAGATCATCGGGAGCAGACGAATCCACTTTAGACGAACTTGGAATTGAGATATCGCGACTAAATGCCAAACTGCTAATTTATGCGTTAAAAGGCAAAGCTTACCCTCATCCCCCAACAACTTTGACTGAAGTAAAAAACGCGGTGGACAGCGGTCTTATTGTTGTTACAGGAGGCCTGCATCCAGGCCAAAGTACTAATGGTACTGCTGCACTGATTGCAGAAAAAGTGAGGGCAGTCGAGTTTCTAAACGCCACTGACGTTGATGGGATATACGACTCGGATCCTAACAAAAATAAAAAAGCTAAAAAATTCGCACGGATAGATATCAAGGATCTTCGTACCATGCTAGTACGTGAAGATTCAATGGCTGGAGGCTATGATCTTATGGACATTGTTGCACTAAAAGTAATAGAGAGATCAAAAATTAAAACAAAAATTATCAAAGCAGACATTAAAACTATTGAAAAGGCTATGAATGGCCAGTCTGTAGGAACACAGATAGTTTCATGAACTGATTACTTTAACTCGTCTTGCACAGTAGGATATGTGTCAGTCCAAATTTTTATTTCCTTGCGTGAAAATTCAGCAATACCGGAAGCCAAGACTTTGTCGAGTATTTTTTTTGCTTCTTCCTTCTCTAACGCCTTTGTCTGTGCCTTGGTAAATCCGCCTTCGTCTACCAAAAGTATAACAAAACCATCATTAGTTTTAATCGCGGCAGCAAATGTTTCCTCCCCCACGGGAACAAATTTTCCATCAATCTTCTTAGTAGTAAGAGTTAGCATTGCAAAGCCAGATATGTCAAACAAAACCATTTGCGCTTTATTCGCTCTCTTCTTTCCAATTTGTACTGCCTGAAAATACTGCATGATTTATTGAGTCTATAGCACTATATGCATTTTATCTCAACATTTAAGAAATGTACATAGGAATCAAAACCGGTGAATCCTAGAATCATTGTTGGTGCTACAGCTGGCGTACTTGGTGTAATTCTAGTTGTGTTTACGCTAACCGGTACTTCAGTAGTTAGTGACATGGGGGGAGGATTTTTCTCACCGTCAACTCAGGAGGTATTACCACTTACGATGGATTTATTTGATTTTTCCGTACTAGAGGTTGCTGAAAAGCAGGCTACGCTTGAAATAAAATTTAAGGTTTCAAATCCAAACTTCAAGTCTGTCATGCTTCAACACATAAAATATTCAGTCTATCATAATGATGTCCGAATTGTTATAGGCCAGATTGGTACTGCCCCAGAGGGATTTCTTGCATCTCCAAATTACTTTATCATACTCAATGAAAGACCATCTCTTATTGGCGAAAAATTTACTATCATGAATACTGGTAACACTCCTGAACTTTGGGAAGCATTAGCCAAAAACGAACTAAATTGGAGGGTTTCCGGCGAGGCATTCTTCAACCTTAGTTCTATAACTGCAGGGCAGGAAAATATCCTAAAATTTGATTTCTCAAAATATGATTGATTATGTATCATAAAATTTGAAAATTGTGATTATTTGTAAAAATATAAGAAAAATTAACAATACTATATATTATTGACTTTAAGCAGATCTGCAATGGCAGAAGCAGCAGCATCAGCATTTGGAGCCGCAATTGGCGTGTTAATTGCTATGGCAGTAGTAGTATTCGGACTACGTGGCAAGGGACATTCAAGAGCACCAGACGCATAAAATATTCGAACTTCCAACATTTTTCTTATTTTTCTACTCCTAGGCTAATGGTTATTTTACATTTTTATGTTCCAAAAATTTAGCTGACTTGGAATGGGACGTAGTGATGCTGGCGATAGAGACTATAAGCAGGTTGTAAGGGATGCTATCGACTCGATGGGAGAAGATATCGAAATAAAGATTGACTCAAAGGATGTCAATTTAATTCACCTCCATGAGGCTACAAAGTGTTTACGGCTTTCCTATTATGATAGAACGGATCCCCTAGCTACTGAACAAACACAATTCAACAAAGTCTTGGGAGGTTTGTTCCGAAAAATGAAGTCTCATTCTACTATTGGCAAGTACAACATGGGTGGTGGCCTAGTACTGACAGGGCAGGCAGACATGATTCAGGAAGATGTTATCTTGGTCTTTAGATCCATTGACAAGTTTCCAGAAAATCCATTGCCTGTGGATATGCTATACGTAAATGCATGCATGTGGATGTTCAACAAAATTGAAGGAGTTATTGTCTACATCACACCAGACGGAAAGGAGGATTCATTTGTAACAAACAGGAATCAAAAGATGTTTGAAGAGGTAATTAAACGAAGTAGGGTATTTCAGGACTTCCTAAAGGAGAACAAGGTGCCCATTATAGAGCCATCACGAGATTGCATAGACTGTCCATACTACGAAAGATGCTATATCAGAAAGAAAGAAGGAAAACAAATATCCATAGCATCACTGTTTGGCAAGTTTGGTAAGGAAGACAAGATTTAGTGCACTGTTACGTGAATTTTGAAAAGAAGTTTAGAACATCCAATTTTTTAGATTTTGGTAATGTCATAAATCCTACCAGTAACTCATTTTGTGTTGTAAAAACATTTTCAGATATTTTCTGAAATTCTGGAACACTAAACGGCAAAAGATTTTTCAATTTTCCTTCACAAAAAGCCCTAACATAAATCTCAAACATATAATATGTGAATTTTGGTGAAATTTTTACTAATGTCCTAACAGCATCTACAAATTCTTTTTCTTTTATTTCAGCCTTTGACAAAAACTTGTCCAAAACAGAGTCCTTTTGGTCAAAATCATCAATCGACAAGACCACAAGAAGTCCTTTGGGTGTAAGTTGGTAGTATGGAACGCCCTTCTCCTGCAATGCCTTAGGTCCACGCTTCAGTGGTAAACGTCCAGCCTCACTAACTATGTTTAGCGGAATAAGAATTTCATCCAGGTCACGAAAAACCCCAGAATAGATATTCTTCCAAAGAAGATTATTTTTTTTTGCTATATTTTGGGCAATAGCCGTACGAGTCATTAATGTAGAACTATTTTCTCTAGCAAGATGACTTATGATGTGTCTCTGCCTAATAGCCTCCCCCGTCAGCTGCTCCCTTTTTGTTTTGAATGTGTGAAATATTGAGAGTTTTGGGAATTGTTGCTTCAGCATAAATCACCAACGGAATTTTTACCATTCATAGCCTGTTTCATGCCTAGATAAACATGACATAATATTTGAATTTTATGATAGTATCCCTATACATAGATATACAGTTACTAACTTAATTTGTAAATAACTCAACTTTAGGTTTATAACTAGTTCGATTCGCGAGTCGAATTAGATGAACTCTGTAATGCAGATAAAATCTGTAAAACATAAGTATGCTCTATTACTTATGGCTGCAGTCGCTATGACAGCGACAGGAGCAATGGCTCAGGCTTTTGCCCAATCAACCAATGATGGAATGGATGGGTATCAAGTCGGAGTACCGGGCGCCGGAATCTATACTGGTAACCCCAACGAATGTTGGTGGGACACAGATGACGATGGCACCCCAGACATGTATTGTCTGATAGATACAGGTGATACTGCTTGGATGTTAACAGCATCATCTTTAGTCTTGTTCATGACACCTGGTGTCGCCTTCTTATACGGAGGACTTGCAAGATCAAAGAACGCTGTAAACACAATCGGAATGACATTCATTGTCATGGGACTAATGTCAGTACAATGGGTACTGTGGGGATATTCCCTAGCATTTGGACCAATTGATAATGAAGCAAACATGTACATGGGCAATCTAGACTACATGGGCTTTAATCAAGTCTCACACTGGGCACCACTAGGTGAACCAGGTTCATGTGAAGGCACTTGGTCTGACTATTACCAAATGCAACAGATGAAAGGTGAAGGCGCCATGTGTAGCCAAGGATGGCCTGGAACAGTACCACATCAATTGTTTGCAATGTTCCAAGCAACATTCGCTATTATCACACCAGCTCTTATTGTCGGTGGCTTAGTTGACAGAATGAAATTCAGCGCACTGGTAATCTTTGTTCTCTTATGGGGAACCTTCGTGTATGACCCAATTGCACATTGGGTCTGGGGAGGCGGATACATAGGAAACATGGACTTTGATCCAGACTTGTCGCCATCATTTGGTCTTGACTTTGCAGGCGGTACCGTAGTTCACATATCTTCAGGATTCGCAGCTCTAGCTGGAGCTCTAGTTCTTGGTAGACGACTTGGATATGGAAAGGTTCCAATGGAACCACACAACATACCAATGGTCGTGCTGGGAGCTTCAATACTCTGGTTCGGCTGGTTCGGATTCAACGCAGGAAGCGAAGTATTATCAGACGGCATTGCCGTCAGCGCTTGGACTGTAACTAACACAGCAACTGGTATGGCTTCAGTAACTTGGTTACTGATGTCATGGGGACATACTGGAAGACCCAGTATCGCAGGTGCTGCAACAGGTGCAGTAGCAGGCTTAGTAGCAATCACTCCGGCCTCTGGTTGGGTTGGCCCTATGGCCGCAATCATAATCGGAGTTGCTGCAGGTACACTTTGTTACGGCGCAGTTGCTTTCAAGAACTCACGCAAATGGGACGACGCACTCGATGTATGGGGAGTGCACGGAATAGGTGGTTTCACAGGCGCAGTCTTGACAGGAACACTAGCAAGTCCACACATCTGGGATACCGGTGACGGTATTGGTGCATGGACTGGAACACCAGAAGGATACGAGCAACAAGCTATCAACATAGCAGGCGCATGTATGTCAGTTGCTTATGCATTCGGTGTAACAATTGCTATATTGAAGATCATGGACGCAATCTGGCCAGGTGGAATTCGAGTTACTCCAAAAGAGGAGGAAGTCGGACTCGACATTGCTCAGAACGGTGAACGAGCATACGTAGAACTAGGTTAAGAATAACCTCTCTTTTTTTCTTTTTTTTATTTTAATATCCTAGGACAAATTCATTTACCGTCAACATTATACAAATTTGTGTTAATCACCACAACAGAATTAGAGAAAATTATCGATGATCCTAGTCTGATTTTGATTGATGCGAGATCCTTCCAAGAATATTCCCAGGGGCACATTACAAACGCAGTAAACTTGGATCTTTTCTCCTTTCACTGGATTGATACAAGCCAGAGTGGAATATCTTCATTTAATGAACAGTTCGGAAAAATTTTTTCACAGGTAGGCATCTCGGAAGAAAAAAAGGTGGTTTTCTATGATAATGTATCTGGAATGCTTGCCGCCAGAGGAGTTTGGCTGCTTGAATATTTTTCACATCCAAACGTATCAATGCTTGATGGCGGTATCACAAAATGGAAGACCGAAGGGCGTGCTTTGGACAGAATTTCAGTTAGCTACAAGCCAGCCAATTTTTCTGGAAAGCCCAATCCTAAAATTTTAGCTGGATTTGAGTACGTGTTGGAAAATCTCAATAAAATTACAATTTTAGATGTTCGTTCAAAGGAAGAATTTGACGGCAAACTTGTAAGAGCAGCTAGGGGTGGTCACATACCAACATCAACTAACATAGACTATACTGAAAACATTTCCAAAGATGGAACTCTCAAAAACAACGAGGAACTTTCTAAACTATATCAGATGTCAAAAGATGCTGAAATTGTAACCTATTGTCAGGGGGCATATAGAGCGGCAAATACATTCCTTGCCCTGAAGAAGATTGGTTTCACAAACGTCAAAGTTTATCTTGGATCTTGGGGAGAATGGGGAAATAAACCAGAACTTCCCATTGAATAAAAAAATCGATCAAGATTTTCATAATATGGTTAATATAACGTTAGGGAAGCAGCGAGATCAGATGGCTTTTAACAGGAAAAAATTTTCCTATCTCGCTATTACTGCGGGAGCAGTTATGTTACTTATGACATTTGTTACACCTCCAGCTTTTGCTGCTGAGGGAGGCGATTCAGCATTAGCAAAGCCTATTTTGGCACTGGCTGCTGCTATTGCGATAGCAGGAGGTCTGATAGGTACTGGTAGCGCACAACAGGGAATAGGTGCGGCTGGTATGGGCATTATAGCAGAAAAACCAGAAAAATTTGGCCAGGTTTTATTCTTCTTCGTAATTCCTGAAACACTTTGGATTATTGGTTTCGTTCTAGGAATTATACTATTGCTAGATATACTCTAGGCGATGAACCTTGAGTATAGACAAATTTGTTACTGAGATACAAAATAGAAAAAAAAATGATCTTGCTGAACTAGACAAAAAACTAAGCGATAAAAAGTCAGAAACTGACGCTAAAAAAAACTCTAGTGTAAAGGATCTTAAGGAGAACTATGCTAACGAGGCAAAAACAAAAGCAGAAAGAGAAGGAGCAAGAATAGTTGAGGCTGGAAAACTAGAAGCCAAGAAGATATTGTTTGATGCAATCAACAAAAATTTAGATTCCACATTCGATGTTATCAAAAAAGAACTAGACGGTTACTCAAAAAAACCGGAATATAATCAAGTCCTACAAAAGTTGGTTGACTATTCAAAGAAAGTACTTGCTAAGGAACTAGTAGTTCATTGCCGTGAAGAGGACAAGTCATTTTTCAAAGACGGAATCCAAGTTGGCTCTACAATTCAAACTCTAGGCGGTTTTATCGCTGAAAACAAAGAGGGCACAAAAGAGATTGATTTGACTTTTGAAGAACTGCTTAGAAGTAACGAAGATGAGATAAAGAATACAATTTTGGAGAAGATACTGTAATGGGCGCATCACAATACGCATCTTCATTTGGAAGATTACAGTCAATTGCAATAAATTTTCTTTCTGAAGAATTTTTACAAAACCTGCTCAAGGCAAATAGTGTAACAGAGATGGTCAAGCAATTGGAATCAACTTGGTATGGCGAAGAGATCAAAAAGTCTGCATCAGTGTACAAAGAAGCCGAGCTCTTAGAAGTTGCATTTAACCGCCACATTGTTGAAACCAACAAAATTATTTCAGAGGCAACACCATTTAGCGGTAAAAATGCGATAAGAGCTTATCTTTCTAAATGGGATCTTTACAATATAGAATTGATTCTCTCTTCCAAGGCAATGGGAAGAGAAATTACAGAAACTGAATCGTTGCTGGTTTCTAGCAGAAATGTTCCAGCAGGAATTGCTGCCGGTAACATATCACACGATGAGATAAAGATCATTCTTGCTGAAACAACCGTTGATGGCGTAGTTAGCAAACTAACAAAATATGATTATGGTGTTGTCTTGATGAAGCACTTGGATGAGTTCCAAAAGACTGGAGATATGGGACCAATGATGTCAGCCCTACACGAAGCATACTATCAAAAGTTGCTCGAATCACTCAAGTTCTTCCAGGGAGATGAAGGCTCAATCAGAGAATTAATTCGAGCCGAAATAGACAAGAAAAACATTCTGAATCTTTTGAAGGCAAAGGAATCCAACCTAGAAAAGGACGTGATAACAAAACATCTTGTTGAAGGCGGAAGAATATCCTCAAAGGAGTTACTTGACAGTTATGAGGTAAAAGACGTTATAGAAATGGTTGGAAAATTTGATTCTTACTTTAAGCTAACTGATGCTATCGAACAATACAAGACTTCAAAAAGCTTGATTGATTTCGAGGTAGCAATTACAAAATTCATCTTTACAAACTATGTAAAAAAATTGAGAAACATTGCATTGTCGATCGGGACTATTTTCTATTTTATATTCAGAGCAGAAAATGAACATGAAAATCTGAAAAGGATTACATATGGTAAACGCTACGATCTTCCAATTGATAAAATTAAGGGGATGCTGTTACTTTGAGTGAACAAGTTTCAAAACAAAAAGCTGGTACGAGTGGCAGATTAGCCGTTGTAGGAGATCGCGAACTTGTAATTGGTTATCGTCTGATTGGAATCGATGATACCTTTATTGTCACCGATGAAGAGGATGCAAGTAAAAAAATTCAAGAGCTCTACTCATCTGGTGAGTTCGGTTTGATTATTGCAAGCAATTCAATGCGTGATAAACTTTCTTCAAAATTCATCGCAGAAATTGAGGAGTCCATCGAGCCACTAGTGTTATTTATGCCATCTCAAAAAGAAACTGCTGAAGAAGACAAAGAATCAATTGCTGCATTGGCAAAACGGGTTCTGGGAATTAGTATAGAGGTCAATTGACATGGCAGACGCTATAATTTCAAGAATTACTGGTCCTGTTGTAGTAGCTAAGGATATTGAAGGCGCGCACATGTTTGACGTTGTTCGTATTGGTGAGATGGGTCTTATGGGTGAAATCATTCGTCTGGAAGGAAACACTGCGCAGATTCAAGTTTACGAGGATACAACTGGTCTCAAGCCAGGAGAAAAAGTGATAAATACAAATCGACCACTCTCTTTGCAGCTTGGACCGGGACTCTTAACATCAATTTATGATGGAATTCAAAGACCTTTGGATGTCTTAGCTGCAGAGAGTGGAGACTTTATCAGCAGGGGAAAAATTATTCCTGCACTTGATCAAAAGAAAAAGTGGGAGTTTATCCCAGTAAAGAAAAACGGAGACCAAGTTTCTCCCGGTGAGATAATCGCTGAAGTTCAAGAGACTCCGCTAATCAAACACAAAATTATGGTGCCTTACAACGTTTCTGGCGAACTTGTTGATATTTCTGAAGGACAGTTTACTGTAAATGACAAAATTGCAGCCGTAAAAAATAGTAAGACTACTGATATCGGTCTATCAAGTTGGTGGACAGTAAGAACACCAAGACCAGTTTTGAGAAAACTTCCACCTGATCAACCATTGCTTACAGGCCAAAGAGTACTTGACACATTTTTCCCTGTTGCTAAAGGAGGTTCAGCTGCAATTCCAGGTCCTTTCGGAAGTGGAAAAACAGTAACTCAACAGCAGCTTGCCAAGTGGGCAGACAGCGAGATAATTGTTTACATTGGTTGTGGAGAAAGAGGAAATGAAATGTGTGAAGTACTGACACAATTCCCTGAACTAATAGATCCAAAATCAAAGCGTCCTTTAATGGAACGAACTATTCTAGTAGCAAACACTTCAAACATGCCAGTAGCTGCACGTGAAGCAAGTATCTATACTGGAATTACAATGGGCGAATATTATCGTGACATGGGATACGGTGTAGCACTTATGGCTGATAGCACTTCAAGATGGGCTGAGGCATTAAGAGAAATTTCAGGAAGACTGGAAGAGATGCCTGGTGAAGAAGGATATCCAGCATATCTCGGAAGAAGATTGGCAGAATTTTATGAAAGAGGTGGAAGAAGCATTGTTATTTCCCCTGAAGAGCGTGAAGGCTCCTTATCTTTAGTTGGTGCAGTATCTCCACCGGGTGGAGACTTTTCAGAACCAGTTTCACAAAACACACTTAGAGTAACCCGTGTGTTCTGGGGACTTGATGCCAATTTAGCAAACAGGAGACACTTTCCAGCAATCAACTGGCTGACAAGCTATTCTTTGTACATGGATGACATGGCAGACTGGTACAAATCTAACGTTTCAAAGGATTGGATTGACCTAAGAAAAGAGGCATTAGAAATTTTACAGAAAGAATCAGAACTGCAAGAGATTGTGCAACTTGTAGGATATGATGCATTACCGGAACCAGAAAAAGGAATCTTGGACACTGCCCGTTCAATTCGTGAAGATTACCTCCAGCAAAGTGCATTTGATGAGGTTGATACTTACACATCAATACAAAAACAACACAAGATGTTGTCTACCATTTTAGAATTTGGTAGGAAGGAGGCTGACGTAATAAAGAAAGGATCTACATCTGCCAAAGTGGGAGCACTTGAATCAAGAGGAATGATACCAAAAATGAAATGGACAAAAGAGGAAGAATTAGAAAAATTACTAAACGACATTAACAGCAAGATGAAACAAGAATTTGATTCCCTTTCAAAGGAGAGTTCTAACTAATGCCAAACGTATCGTTTAAAACACTAGACAAAGTTGCAGGCCCACTGATTTTTGTCAAGGGGGTTGATAACGCAGCTTATGGTGAAATGGTTGAGATAAAATTAGAAAATGGAGAAAGACGACAGGGACAAGTATTAGATACAAGTCAAGGTCTTGCTGTAGTCCAGGTCTTCGGTCAAACTTTAGGTCTTAACACTACTGGTACTTCAACAACATTCCTTGGTGAAACAGCAACATTATCAGTATCTGATGAAATGCTCGGAAGAGTATTTGATGGACTGGGAAACCCAAAAGATAATGGACCAAAGATTGTATCAAAAGAAAAATTTGATCTAGTAGGTTCCAGTATTAATCCATATTCCAGAGAAGAACCATCGGAATTCATTCAAACGGGAATGTCAAACATTGATGGAATGAACACACTGGTAAGGGGTCAAAAATTACCAATCTTCTCAGCATCCGGCCTACCACATAATCAACTTGCATCACAAATTGCAAGACAGGCACAAGTCCTTGGCACGGAAGAAAACTTTTCTGTTGTCTTTGCAGCAATTGGAATTACAAGTGAGGAGGCAAACTTTTTCATTAAGCAATTCGAAGAGAGTGGTTCACTTGAAAGAACTGCACTTTTCCTTAACTTATCTTCTGATCCTTCAATGGAACGTATACTTACTCCTAGACTTGCACTAACCACCGCAGAATTCCTTGCATATGAACGCGAACAACACGTCTTGGTCATTTTAACAGATATGACAAACTATTGTGAAGCATTAAGAGAAATTTCTGCAGCACGTGAAGAAGTTCCAGGAAGAAGAGGTTATCCAGGTTATCTGTATACAGACTTGGCTTCAATTTATGAGCGTGCAGGAAAAATCAAGGGAAGGAAAGGTTCAGTAACACAACTACCAATTCTTACAATGCCTGCTGACGACATCACACATCCAATCCCTGATCTTACTGGTTACATTACTGAGGGTCAGATTGTAATGAATAGAGAATTACACAGAGCAAACATCCAACCACCCGTTGACGTTCTAACAAGTTTATCACGTTTAATGAACCAAGGAATTGGTGAAGGAAGAACAAGAGAAGATCACAGACAACTTGCGGACCAACTTTATGCTGCTTATGCTCAAGGTAAAGATGCAAGAGCACTTGCTGCCATTGTAGGTGAAGGTGCACTAAGTGATCTTGATAGAAAATTCCTTATTGTTGCAAACGACTTTGAGAAAAAATTTGTTCATCAGGGACCTAACGAGAACCGTTCCATTGAGCAGACACTTTCACTTGGTTGGGATCTATTAGCAGGGCTTTCAGAGACTGAACTTACCCGTATCAAACCAGAATTTATTGCTAAATATGCAAAGAAGACTAGTACCGGTGGCACAAACAAATCTGAATAGGTGATTTGAATGCCATCCAACGCTGACATCCGTCCAACTCGCCTCGAATACTTGCGTACAAAAAAACGAATCAATATTGCAAAAAAGGGACTCAAGCTGTTAAAACTAAAACGCCAAGCTTTGATTCTAGAATTTTTCAGTATTAGCAAGGCATCATCCAGATTGCGGGGAGAGCTAAATGCCGAACTGATCAAGGGTTACCAAAGCATAAGGATGGCGGAGATGATTGATGGCGAAATGAGACTTGAAAACGAGGCAATGAAAATTCCTCAATTAAAAAAATTATTGATTACACCAAAGAACGTTATGGGCGTAAAGATTCCAAGACTTGAAGGTGGAAGAAGGGAAGAATCACTTACCGACTATTTGTTAGAGATTCCAGTTTCCATCAGTGAAGCAATGAAGGCATTCCAAGAAGTGCATAAAATTGTCCTAGATGTAGCAGAAAAAGAGACAACACTACGAAAATTACTCTATGAGATTGATAAGACAAAACGAAAGGCTAACGCAATCGAAAACGTCTTCATTCCAAGACTGGAATCCGCTGTTAAGTTCATTACGTTTAGGCTTGAAGAGATGGAGCGAGATACGTTTGTCATGTTAAAGACTGTAAAACGAAAGATGAGTGAAAGGGAAAAGAAAAAGATGGAGGTAACAGTAATTGCAAATTGATTTTAAAAACTCCCAGCAAAAAAAATTTTACTATATTAAACGTGCAATGATGATGGGAAACATCTTCATCGCCATTGCTGTCATATTATATTTGAGCAAGGAGTTTTTGGGTGCATAATATGTCGACGTCACAAGATCAATACATCAGCTCACTCAAGAAGATAAAACAAGTAGAGGAGGAAGCTCAAAACGAGATTGACAGTTACAAAAGTAAGATTGAGGATCAAATCATTCAGTTAGAATCGGAATTAGAAAAAGTAATTGCTACTGTAAAGGCTGAGGGTGAAAAACTAGTTGATTCAAGTGTAGCCGATGCTACAAAAAAAGCCGATGCTGAAACCCAAAGGACAATTGAAGAAGCAAAGACGAAATCTAAAGACGTTGCATCACAAATCACATTACAAAACACGCAAGACATTATCAACATTTTACTAAAAGGAGTAGAGTAGAAGTGTTCAAGCCTGTTAAAATGGCTAAGATAGCTATTATGGGTCTACGAAAAAACCAGCAAACTACAGTCTCTATTTTGCATGACATGGAAATTTTGCAATTGGAACCACTATCAAAAGATGTTTTAGCCATTGTAAAAAATGAGCGTGACAACGAGCTAACAAGGCAGGTCTCAGACCAACTGTTGCGAGTGAAGGCATTAATGACTGTGCTTCCTAGTATACCGGTAACCGTTACAAAGCGCTTTGATTCTATTGACGACCTATTGCAAACTGCCAATTCCATTGATGTTGACGAGCAGGTTGCAAGCATTGAGAAGGAAAAGGAAGCACTTCTAACTGAAATCCAGGATATTGAGAACAACCTAAAACTTGTTGAAGAGTTTAGCTTCTTTCCAGAAGACCTGAAGATTCTTCGACTTTCATCTGCAACCTCCTATTTTGGAAGAATTACATCTGATAAGTTTGAGGAATTCAAGAAAGCTGTTAATGCACACCCCAATGACATTATGCTTTACACTAAGGCAGAAAAAGAACTAACACATCTAATCCTAGTAGTGTTTCCTACTATTTCATCTGACGAGTTTGCTAATATCATCCAAACACACAATGTCAAGATAGAGGCAGTACCAAACCTAAACGGAAAACCAAATGAAATCATCACAAACCAAAAAAGCAATTTACAAACAAAAAATCAAAGGCTTAAACAGATCAATGATGAACTAAACAAAATTTCAGAAAAGCACTATGCAAATTTAGTTGAAGTTGAAGAGCAATTACAGATAGAAAACAAAAAACTAGAAGTAATTTCCAATCTTGGCGTAACCAAGGATGCGTTTGCAATGGAAGGTTGGGTTCCAAAACCAAAACTCGGTCAAGTCAAGTCTACCTTAGAAAAATTTACAGACGGCACGACAATCTATGAACTAGAAACCAAGAAAGAGGAGAAAGCACCAACACTGATGAGCAATCCAAGAAGATTTAGATTGTTTGAGGCGTTCGTTCGATTCTATTCCCTGCCACAAAGCAAGGAGTTTGATCCTACGATGGTTTTTGCTCTGGTCTTCCCAATCTTTTATGGATTAATGATTGGTGATGTTGGCTATTGTCTGTTTATACTTCTTGTTTGTTTGTGGGTTATCAGACGTATAGAAAAAGGAAAACGCAATCTAACCATCTTCCCAAGGCAACTGCGAAGTTTTGCAATGTTGATATTGAAAAAAAGACAGATGGTAAAGCTATCAAAAGCAATGATTCCCGGTTGTGTTGTTGGAATAGTTTTAGGAGTTATCTTCGACTTGTATTTTGGATTTCACCTCAACGGCTACGTGTTTGATGTTCTGGCCAGTGCTGGAGTTACTGGTTTTCCTGAACCTGGTGAAATCTTAAACCGACCTTCACAAGCATTTCTTGATCCTATTCATAATGCAGGCACACTTTTGCTTTATGCCGGATATATTGGCATTGGGTTTGTATCATTTGGTCTAATTCTAGGCATCATTGGTTGTATTAGAGAAAGTGAAAAAAAAGAGGCCTTAGTCAAGGTTGGCTGGCTAGCATTTGGCTGGGGAGTTGTTCTTCTTGGACTTGCTCTCATACATGGAGATGCCATCAATCCAATGTGGCCGAAGTTAATTGAAGTCAATCCAATCGCATTTTTGTACTTTGGATTAATTTTTGGAGGAATTGGATTAATGGTCTCTTGCGATAAGGGTGCTGGCGCTATGAAAGTCATGGCAATAATGGAGTTAGCTACAATTGTAAGCCACATTCTTTCCTATACAAGACTGATTGGAATTTTGCTGGCGTCTGTCATACTTGCCCATACAATTGACTACGTTTTCTTAAAAGCGCTTCACATTGGACTTCCATTAATTGTCCTTGGTACAGTGATATTATTCATAGGGCATTTGTTCAACATAATCATTGGAGTCTTTGAACCAGGAATTCAGGGTGCAAGGTTGATTTACGTTGAGTATTTCTCCAAGTTTTACCGTGGTAACGGCAGAGCATTCAAACCATTTGGGTCTTTACGAAGGTTTACAGAAGAACAATATCATTCTGAACAGCAAGAAAACAAAGAATCAGATGAACTAAAGCTAAAGGTTAAATAGAAATTTTCCAAAATCTGTTCAAATTTTCACAAAACAGTGTTAGAAAATTCACTTTTTTAGTAATCATTTTACTTTGTAATGCTAGAGTGCAAAGATTGTAGGACTTCCACGATGCTCCCCTTTGTGTTGGTTCTACATTCTTACATTTTAAAATTAGGAATATTTCAGCTGGTTTACATCTAGTACTCTATTACAATATCTGCATTTCAAAACTAATTTTTCTTTATCTAATACATCCATGATTGATTCAATGTGTTCGTTACTGTTTGTGATACATTCAGGATTTGAGCACCTAAAAATTCTGTCAATCTCGTTTGGAAGAGAGACGCGGCGCTTCTCTACCAACTTGTAATTTTTGATAATATTGACTGTTGATGTAGGTGCTATTACAGCAAGTTTGTTTGTGTCATCATCTTCGAGGAACTTTCCCTCCACCTTGATCATATCTTTTTTCTTTAGTTTTCCACTTGGAACATTTAGTGCTATTGTGATGACGTTTCCATCACTCCCGTCAATCCGGAGTGCCTCCAACACCCTAAGCCCATTTCCCACATCAATATGGTCTATTACAGTACCATCTTTGATGCGTCTGACCGTGAGATCCGCTTGTTCCATAGTATGATTTGTATATATCCACTATAAATGGTTCAAAGATGAATGGCTTTTTCCAGAAGGACGTTATCTCAATTAGAGATCTTGGAAAGGAAGAACTTGATAGTATTTTTTCTGCTACTGAAAAAATTATCGGTTTAGATCCTAATCAAAGACGTGAGATTGCAAGAGGCAAAGTACTTGGGTATCTCTTCTTTGAGCCAAGTACTAGAACTCGTTTGAGCTTCCAGTCTGCAATGGCACTAATTGGCGGAACTTCGCTTGGAATTGCAGATGTAAGTTCATCAGCAGTGCAAAAGGGTGAAAGCTTATCTGATACAGTTAGGGTTATGTCAGGATACACGGATGTTCTTGTTTTACGACACCCTCTTGACGGTTCTAGTAGATTTTCAGCAGAGATTTCACAAAAACCAATCATTAACGGCGGAAGCGGGACTGAAGAGCATCCAACACAAGCTATTCAAGATCTATTCACAATCAAGAGGGAGAAAAAGAAGATTGACGGACTGAAGATTGGAATAGTTGGGGATCTAAAGTATGGTAGAACAGTTTACTCTTTACTGCATGGGCTTTGTAATTACAATGTTGACGTTCACCTAATTTCACCCGAGTCACTAAAAATTAGAAAAGATTCTACATATGACATTAAAAAGAAACTTTCTTACACAGAATCTACAAATCTTGATGAATACATTGATGATTTGGATGTCTTGTATATGACAAGAATACAAAAAGAACGATTTCCTGACGAGGAGGAATATGTCAAGGTGAGAGGAAGCTATGTAATTGGATTGGACATGGTAAAAAAGATGAAAGAAGATGCAATAATTTTGCACCCTCTTCCAAGAATAGATGAAATTTCAACAGATGTCGACTCTAGTAAGCAAGCGAAATATTTTGAGCAGGCAGAATATGGAAAATATACGCGTGCTGCACTGCTTGGACTGATTCTAAACAAGAATGGTTTCTGAACAGTTCATTTTGAAGCATCTCTAATTTTGCCATATACTAAAAAAGTTAGACTAGGCTAAATTTTAAATACAGTCGTAAAGCCATCAATTTGTATGCTTTCTAGTGGGCAAAAGATGATTATTGTAATCGCTGTTGTTTCTTTGGGTTTTGTTGGGTATCTTGTTCTTCCTGCTATGGATATTACTGCACAAGAACAGCCAGAAGTTTTTGTTACTCATTCTGGTGCAGTAGTACAGACAACCGGTGATGTGTTAGATCCTGTTTATACAATCCAAGAAGTCGAATTTGATCCGCAAAAATACCTGCGAGAGTTTGACTATGGTGAGGTTTCCCAGTTAGAAGATGGCACAATACTTCGTGAGTTTACCATTATAGCTGAAGATGATAAAATAATGGAAATTGCGCCTGGGATATTTTATAATGTCTGGACATTTAATGGGCAAGTTCCTGGACCCACAATTCGTGCAACGGAAGGTGACCTGGTAAGAATTCATTTTACTAACAATGGCAGCAAGGAGCATACAATGCACTTTCATGGAAACCATCCAGCTGAGATGGACGGTATATTTGAGATAGTAGGTTCTAACGGCGGTCAGTTTACTTACGAGTTCATAGCTGGCCCGGTTGGCGTTCATCCGTATCATTGTCATGTAATGCCAGTTGAGGAGCACATTGGTCACGGGCTTTATGGTGTCTTCATTGTAGATCCAAAAGACGCAAGACAGCAGGCTGACGAAATGGTCATGGTTCTAAATGGATTTGATACTGACTTTGATGGAGAAAATAATTTGTATGCGGCAAATACCATTCCATACTACTATCAACATCATCCAATCCAGATTAATACTAATGAACTAATCCGAGTTTACGTTGTGAATATGGTTGGGCTAGACCCCATAAACAATTTCCATCTACACGGAACCTTGTACGAATACTACCCAACAGGCACTGATATGGTTCCGTCACAGTTTACTGACATGACTACATTTTCACAAAGTGAAAGGGGAATTCTAGAGTTTGAATATGAATATACGGGAAGATACATGTTTCATGCACATTTGACCGAATTTTCTGAAAAGGGATGGTCAGGTCTTTTCTATGTAAAAGATAGTTCTCAACCAAACATGGAAGTGTATGCTTATGGAAGTTAAGAGATCATCCAGAACAAAAACAGCAGTAAGTGTGATCGTTCCTTTTGTTTTGTTAGCTGTAATGATTGGATACGTCTTTGGGCCGGGCTCAGAACTCATTAGTTTTGGTGTTGTGATACCGGAGATATCTATTGAGAAGGTTGAGTTTGTTGATTCAGAAATAATTGCAACTGTACGGAATACAGGTCCTATCGCTGTCAATATTGTTATGGCAGACATTAACGATAGAATATATCCTGCTGCAATAGAACCGGACAAGCATCTTGAACGATTCGAGTCAGCAATTGTTCGAATACCATTTGAATGGAACGAGGGAGAACCATATGCTGTGGGACTTACTATAGATGATGGAACCAGATTTGAAAAGCAGGTTGATGTAGCTGCACCTTCGATTCAGCCAACAGTTGAAATGATAACATATTTTGCTATAATAGGAACATATGTTGGAATTATTCCTGTAATGATAGGTCTTCTTTGGTTTCCATTTATTTCCAAACTTAGCCGTAGCAAGTACAAATTTTTCTTGGCACTTACTGTAGGTCTTTTACTTTTCCTAGGAATCAGTGCTGCTGAGGAAGCAATTGAAATATCTGCCGAAAATCTGTCTGATGTTTTCAATGGAGTGCTGTTAGTTGCTACAGTATCTATAGTGTCTTTTCTTGCTCTGAACTATGTAGGTGAAAAACTCATGAAACGTGCAGGTGCATCAAAACTTGCTGGTCCTGTGGCAATTGCACTAATGATTGCAATTGGAATTGGCTTGCATAACTTCGGGGAAGGTCTTGCTATTGGCGCTGCAATTGTACTCGGTGAAGCTGCGCTTGGCGCTTTCCTGATTGTTGGCTTTGCACTACATAACACCACTGAAGGATTTGCCATAGCAGCACCCATGGCACGCACAAAGCTGATGATTGGGAGGCTAGTCGCAATGGGAATGATTGCTGGAGTTCCTGCAATTTTTGGTGCGTGGGTTGGCGGATTTGTTTACTCGCCTTTGTCAGCTGTTATCTTTTTAGCAATAGGCGCAGGAGCAATATTTCAGGTTATTGTTACAATAATGAGATGGATACAAAATGAAGAAGGTAAGCTCTCAAACAGTTCAGTACTAGCTGGCATTGCTGTAGGAATGATAATCATGTACGTTACAAGCCTTCTAGTCTAATCTATTTTTTCCATCGTGCAACAACTTGCTTTGTTGATATTTCGCATTGCCCACCAAATTGAAAATGATAATGCAGCTATTGAAATAAACTTGAGCTCCAATCCTTGAAGTGGGAAAATTGCCAACCCACCCACTATTCCTAAAACTGCAGTAAGCGATGTTGTACATGCAGGACATCCTGGCGTAAATGCAGCAAGTGCACCGCCAAATATTGCTGACGAGCCACCTTTTTGCAAATTCATTCTTTGTGTCTTTATGTTGTATACAACTAGTGCAATGTTGATTCCACCCAGAACTGCTACAACAACTGTTAATCCAATAGAGGCTGCAATGTATTGTGGACTAACAACAATATCCATTGCAAAGTGGTTAAAAACGCTTGACAGGGTCAGAAAATAGTAAACCAAACCAAGTAAAACTCCAGAAATAATCGCGATGGCACCAAAACTTTTCTGTCTAAGTATATCCTTGATAGTTAATTTTAGCATCATAGTTTTACCTTGTAATTCTCTTAATTAAACTCTTGAACCTCTAGCTCCAAATCTTTTCTTTAAACGTCCACTTTTTATTCAGAATAAAATTGCTAGAGGCGGCAATAATTACAGCCAGCATTAGCGCAAGAGGATATACAAACTGGTAATTGTCAACTAGGACGTAAACCACTCCAAGTTGTATTAACGCACCTAAGGAACTAAATCCCACAAACTTTCCATACTGTATCAGAGTTTTCTTTGCCTCAAAGTTTCTATCTTCAAATGTCCATATCTTGTTTAGAATAAAATTCGAGGACATTGAAATCGCTATTCCTATTATTGTTGCATGAATGTACCAAAAATTTATGGCTGCATCCACAAATAGAAGTGACACAAGATAATTTACCAAAAGTCCAGATAGGCCTACAGTGAAGAACCTGCCTGCTTTGGATATAAAACGAACAGACGTTCGTGTATCACTAACTTTTGCCGTGTGACCATATCTATACAGCTTCCATACGGACTTTACATAATCAAACATTGTAGAAGAGTCTAGCTTACTTGAACCACGTGTTCTGTCTGTAAACGTATAAGGAATTTCTTTCACTTTGGCGCCCTTTGTCTTTACTAAAATTTCTAAAAGCATCTTGTATCCTATAGCGTCAAATTTTATACCTTCGAGAATATTACGGTTGAATGCAAAAAACCCTGACATTGGATCTGACTCATTTACACCAAGACCTACTTTTGCAATTCCTTTCGCTGTCTTGCTGATCAATTTTCGTTTAGTTGACCATCCATCAACTTCGCCTCCCTCAGTATAGCGTGAAGCTATAGCAATATCATATTTTGAAGTCTTTATCTCTTCTATTAATTGCGGAATTATATTTGGTGGGTGTGAAAAGTCACTATCCATTACCACAACAGTTTCACCGCTTGAATGCTGAATTCCGTCAAGTATTGCAGAGCTTAAACCACTCTTTGTCTTTCGGTGGATAACACCAATAGTATATCCAGTTTTGTTTTGTGCATCATTTATGTAATCTTCAACAGTTTTTCCCGTTCCATCCGGAGAGTTGTCATCAACTACTATTGCTTCGGTAGCAATATCCTTTGGTATGTGTTCGCCAATTGATTTTAAGATTTGGATAATGTTTTCAGATTCATTATATGTTGGAATAATTATAGATACTTCTGCCTTGTTTTGTGCCAAGTTGCTCATATTTCGTAGACGATCGCTCATGATTATTAATAGTTTAATCTAGTACACTAGTCAAAAAACAATTCTAACAAATGGTAGAAATGTCAAAAACCATATAAAGCCCGTTAGCTTTTCGTGATCACATGAAAATGAGCATATTAAGTTCACTTTTTGTTCTTATGTCTGTAGTTTCTCTGATTGCAATTGCACCAAGTGCGTTTGCAGCTCATCACGAGGTGACTATAGAAAATGCACCAGGATCATCAACCCCGGGATGTGAAGACACTAATTCATGCTTCATTCCAAATCCGGTTACAGTAGAGCTTGGTACAATAGTTACTTGGTCAAATACTGACACAGCAGCTCATACAGCATCATCTGGAACAGCTGCTGGTGGTGACATGGGTGAAGTATGGAACAGCAGCTTGATTATGGCAGGTGGAAGTTTCTCCTATACAACTGATACCGTAGGATCATTTGATTACTTTTGTATGGTTCATCCATGGATGGCAGGAACTTTGATTGTTGAAGAAGTAGGAGCAGCAGCAGCAGCAGACGCAGCAGCAGCAGCAGCAGCAATGGCGGCACCATCTATCGATGCGGCAGATTATATCAGTACTAGTGGCGTTTCTGTCACAAGTATTACTGCAAACGCTGATGATGACTCTGTAATAATTGCCATCGATGCAGACGATGATGGTGAATTGTCAGTCACGTTGCATAGCAAAATAATCACAGCATTTGATGACGGTACTTACTTCGTTCTAATAGACAATGAGGAAGTTGAGTTTGAACAAAGCGGAAACAGCCTAACAATTCCATACGGAGCTGGAAATGAGAGGGTTGAGATCGTTGGAAGTCATGTAGTTCCAGAGTTTGGAACAATTGCTATGATTATACTTGCGGTAGCAATAGTAAGCATCATTGCAATAACTGCAAAGACAAGAACAACTCTAATTCCTAAACTTTAGGAAATTCTTTTTTTCTTTTTTATTTTCTTTTTACCATTGCAATAATAGCTAGTATAACTCCGGCAGCACCAAGAGACATTCCAAATACTCCAAAGTTGTATGCAGTTTCTGCATCAAAGTTTCCAGAGTTAGTATCAATTCCGCCCACTTGTGACTTTATTGACGAAACATCTTTTTGAAGAGATGTTACAGCATTTTTGAGAGCAACTACTTCTTGCCCAGATGATGAACCAGATGTTATCGGAAAGTCAAGAACAGATGTGCTCTCAACATCTTCTATAGGAATTACATCATTGATTTTAACACCATTAATCTCTCCTTCAAGTTTCAGTTCGAGTGAACCAGTCTTTGTAGGAATTATCTTAGCATAATAGTGCCCAGGTCGAGGATCACTGTTTATGTCAAGCACTTTAGAGGCCCCGCCAGAAACAACCGATGCCTGCAAATTTTTAAATGCATTAGTTATGCCCATGGAAACACCTTCAACATCGCCAGGCTCACTAATTTCTATGGTTATGGCATTTAGTATACCTACAACTGGAGGCTCATCCTGCCATCCCACTTCAATCTCATATGGACCTACTTCGATGGTTGTGTGTGCATATATTGAAGAAAAGCCAAATCCTAAAACAATCAAACCAACAATAGCAAAAAGTGGATAATTCACGATTTGCAAAACGTGTGTATGTGTTATTATCTTTACTGAAATAGTACAACTTTCGAATTGGTAATTCTTTAAATTATGAACTGACTGGTTTTATGTAAAATGAACAGGTTGCTTCTTTTGGCATTCTTAATTTTAGTAATTGGAGTTCCATCAGCGTACGCGCATCCATTTTTGCTTGATTCCGAACCTTCTCAGGCAGTAAATGCGCCTATCGGTACAACGCAAATAATTACCAAGTATTCTGAAGCTGTTGAGATTAACTTTTCTGAATTGAAGGTGTTTGACAGCAACGGAAACCAGATAGACAATGGAAATACTGCATACTATGAAGGAGAAAGTTCTCTAGTAATTACAACACCACCACTAGAGGATGGCACCTACACTGTAACAAGCAAGGTGTTGTCAAAAGTGGATGGTCACTTGGTGCGTGCTGCAATCATCTTTGGTGTAGGCGAAGCCCGAGTTGATGCCTCACTTTTAGAAACACAGGAAGAATCTGAAATAACATTTCTACCTGAAGCAGCGGCAAGATTTCCAGGAATTGTAGGGCAGACAGTTGTTCTAGGTTCTGCAATATCAGCTATTGCAATTTGGGGCACACAGCGAAAACACTTTGGAAAAGAAAATCTCACACTGATAAACCAAACATATCGTTCAAAGTTTTCAAAGATAACAGGTGTCGCCCTTGTTGGAGTGCTTGTATCTAATTTTGTTATGATAGCAGTTCAGACTGTTCGCCTTGAAACATCTCCAATTGATGTACTTGGAACCACATTTGGTGCTACTTGGCTAATACGAATGATCATAACCATCATTCTTCTTGGTATTTGGTTTTGGATGGAAAGGAAGCCACATTTAACAAATAAAAAACATGTACCGATGCTTATTGTATCATTAGCGCTGATATTTACAACAACTATGTTCGGGCATGGTACAGCATCTGAACTTGTAGCACCAATGATCTTGGATTATGTACACAATTTGTTGGCATCTGTGTGGATAGGCGGCGTAATTTTCTTTAGTTTTGTAATTTTACCAACACTTGCAAAACTAGATTGGATGGAAAAAGAGAAGACAGTGCTTGCAATTTTACCACGATATTCAGGTATGGTTACAATTGCATTGGGTATCCTAATTATTACAGGACCAACACTTTTGTGGTTCTTGGAGAGTGATGTTATATCCATAACTAATTCAACCTATGGCTTCTTGATATTTGCAAAGATTTTCCTAGCCCTGATAATGATTGGACTGGGTGCATATTTCCAGTTTAAAGTTCAAAGACCTGCAGTAAAAAATCTAGGTGGGGCAATAGGCGCAGGTGTATTTGGGTTTGGTGAAAAACCTCCTGATATATCAAAGGAAGGGTTTGAACCACCTACCATAGAGGCATTAGCATCTAAGAAACTTGCAAAGCCTCTCAAGGCTTCAGCCGTAATAGGCATCATACTTCTTGGTGTTGTATCACTTCTTGTCAATTCGTCTCTCCCAGCTGGAGAGGTACAAACAGCTGATGCACAAACTGCAATGTTTGGATTTTCATCTGTCCTGTTTTCCGAACAAGCAAAGTTTGATGTTTCAATTCTACCTGTAGGTGTAGGTCCTAACACAATCAGTGTTGTTGTTTCCACTATTGAAGGAGAACCGATGTCAGATGTTTCTGGTTTGAAGATCAAAGTATCAAATCCACAACGAAACATATCGCCAATTGAAATTTCAACAATACAATCAAGCGATGAGGTAACAGAGTTTGAGGGAAAAGCTACATTCGGGTTTGCAGGCACATGGCAGATAGAGATCGAGGCACAGAGAACACAAACAGCTAATGAGAGCGTGATATTTGATGTGTTGGTTAAACCAACACTTTCAGAAATTCGAACTGAAATTACAGAATATGATTTTCCAGAAGCTGACTCGGCGCCTCTTTACCCTAGATATGATGGTGATAATACAATATGGATTAGTGATGCAGGAGAACCAAGACTTTGGAAGTTTACATTAGACGACAAGCAATTCAGTTCGTATGATTTTTTTGGAATTTCCACAATATTTCTTGACATAGATCATGATGGCAAGATTTGGTTTACTGACACTCCAAATTCTAAGATTGGAAACTTTGATCCAAAGACAGAAAAATTTGAGATAATAGAAATTCCATCACTTACCGACACATCACCATACTCAATTCCTATAGCACTCAAAGTTGATTTTGATAATAACATCTGGATTGCAGTAGTGGACACAAATATGATACTAATGTACAACCAGAATAGCAAAGAGTTTGAACAATTTTTGAGACTTCCAACATCGGAATCTGGTCCATCTGCTCTACTCTTAGATGATAATGGTAACATGTGGTTTGCAGAAGCACTGTCAGGTAGGATAGGAGTTATAGATTCCAAAACTTTTGAGATTACTGAATTTGCACCTGACACTCCACTAGATGAACCATTTGCCTTATTGTTTGACAAGTCTGGGTCACTATGGATTGCCGAACACATTGGTCCAGGAATAACCAAGTTTGATCCAACACTAGAAACATTTGATCATGTAAAGGCTCCCAACCCAGAATCACTCCCATTTGGCATGGCTATTGACAAATATGACAATATTTGGTTTGGACAACATGTGATTGATGAACTAGGAGTTTATGATCCATATAATGATCAGTTGATTGAAGTTTCCATTCCAACTCCAGAGAGCTTTACGCAGTTTATTACCGCAGATGATAATGGAGATATTTGGTTTGTCGAGCAAAGAACCAAGAAGCTTGGAGTAGTTTCGATTAGCAGTGTTCCTGGACAGGCAAGAGCTGTAACTGATGGTGGAAGTGGACCCAGTTTCAACTACGCTGAAATTGTTTCGCCGTTGATTGCCGGCGGCATAGTGGTTTCATCATTATTCTTTGTCAAGAGTGTTAACGACAAAAGAAGAATAGATAAAATGTTAAGCAGGTAGTTTTACGAAATCTTCATGATTCCGTTTGAGATAAGCCACTGAAGTCCGGAAACAAACGAGCTGTCGTCTATCTGTCCGTCTGCCCACCATCCTGCGTTGTTTTTGATCCAACTAGGAATTACATCACCAGATCCTGTTCCCTGTTCAGTTGATGGAATTGTCATTACATCGTTTGATATCAGCCACTGTATGCCAGCAACAAACGAACCATCGTCTATCTGTCCGTCAGCCCACCATCCTGCGTTGTTTTTGATCCAACCTGGGATAGAAGTTTCTGGAGTTGGTGTGGGAGATGGCGTGATAGACTCTCCAACATTTATTGTAAACGTAGCAGTCTCTAAGGGAATTGGCTGGAAGAGAATTCCCTCTACTTCAATGTGTACTATATGTGATCCATTTTCAGAAAATTTTACTGGAATAGTTATGGAACCTGGGGATGTATGTAAAAGACGCGACATGGGTCCAAACACATAGTCACCATCTTTTGTTACACTTACGCGGTAGTCTATGTGTAGTTGGATTCTTTCAGTGTCTGGTTTTAGAAAGCTAATCATGAGTTTTGTAAATTCATCGGTGTTTGGGATTTTAGGTGTGGTATAGATTCCTACATCAAGTGTTCCATCACTAGTTGAGACAATCTGACTGTATTCACTACTTTCATTTGAATCGTCATCAGCATGATAGGAGTTTAGATCATATTCAGCTGCAAAAGCAGGGTAAACCATGAAAGGAATCAAAAGTAATATGTACAGTAATTTCAACATGTTTTCTTTTCATTCCTAACTAAAAATTGTTATGCAGTTTCCAGTAATTGTTCACAGCTTTAAATAACTAAAATCATAAATGGAATTGTTGTACCACAAAGTAATCATACTAAGTGTATTAGTAGCTCTCACTCTCATTCCACTGTTTAGTGATGATGTACTTGGGCATGGTCTTGGTGCAGATCAGGCGCCACCAATAGACTTTGGCGGAATGCTGGTTACAGTTTCGACAATAATGACCCCATCAGATTTTACCGTAGGTGAAGTTGACAGGGCAAACTTGAAGGTGCGATTCTTTGATCAAGGTACGAATACAAATCTAGAATCGGTTACATATAGAATTCAGATATTTCAAGCTGGTGAACTTCTTGCAAGAGAAATTTTCTTTGATAAAGATGGAGAGCTAAATATACAGATTAGACCACAAAAGGAATGCTTCGAACCTCAGCCTTGGAGATGCACAATCTATCAGGGAGCAAGAGATCCAATCAGTGGAGGCTTGCATGAACGAGGTATTGGTGTTCCTGTGATTCAGGGTCCCATCTTTACTAAAGGTGGACTCTACAACATTAGCGTAGTCATTGAGGGTGCAACCAGTCCCAAAACATTGGTTGCTGAACCATTAGAATTTGATACATTTGTAAGTGTGGCACAAGATCAATACTTTACTATTCCAGAAGCATATGGTGTTATTCCTGTAACAATAAAGACCTATTATGATGATGTTTCAAACTTTGTGTTCAAAGCATCTGACAAATCAATTTCATTTCAGATGCCTTTCGATTGGGCACCAGATTACATTGAATTAGTTGCAGTTGTTCATGAAGAGATACGTATTCCAAAAAGCTATGAGCCATACAGCATTGAAAACGACTTTGTTGGGTACGTTGATGGTGTACAGGTTGATAATAGAGCATTGCTAGTTGATCCGTATTCATCAGAGACTGAAAACATAATTCATTTTTTGGTTACCGGTAGCGAGCTAAAAAGAATTAATGATGTTTTAGGTTCTGACCATTACGACAACAAAGAAATGTTCTTCGAACTTGTGCCGCAAGGACAAACAACAGAAAATGGTTTTTCCACTACGTTTGAAAATGGATACAAGGCTAATGTAGCTTGGAAGCGAACTTACGGTGCAGGTAGTGATATCCCATTCCAGATTACATTTTTTGATGACAACGGAGAATTGTTAAAAGATATTAACTATGCAATTTCACTTTTGGATCCTAACGGACAACAAATCTATCTAAACGTTGGAGATAACACGACACCATATCTTGGAGTAAAGGCTGCTGAAGGAATTGATACACAAACAATCTACGTTCTGTCTGAAGGGATGTACACTATGAGCCTGGCGCTAACGGGAACTGGTATCACAGACTGGGAAAACCCTGTATTTTCTAATCCAATATTTGAGATTGGAAAAGCTGGAGAATCTACTGCACCGATTCCAGAATTGTATAAACCAGAAACTTCTATCCCAGGTTGGATCAAAAACAACGCAGGATGGTGGGCTGACGGACAGATAGACGATGGTTCGTTTGTTGCTGGCATACAGTGGCTGATATCAAACGATGTAATGACAATTCCATCAACTGAACAGGGAACAGGATCTGGTGATGTAATTCCTAGTTGGATCAAAAACAACGCAGGATGGTGGGCAGACGGACAGATAGACGACAGCTCGTTTGTTTCCGGACTTCAGTGGCTTATCTCAAACGGAATCATGAAGATTTCGTAAAACTAATCAGATATGTTACCAATAGGGGATGAAAATCCTCATCCACCAGGATTCAAACCAAAACTAACATATGCATTAATTGCGATTAATGTGATTATTTTCCTTTTTGAAGTAGCTGTAACTGGACAATTTTTTGAATTTAGTAATCATCAAGCAATGAATCTGTTCTTGAATTGGGGCGCGGTACCCGGTTGCATTACTGGAGAAATAAGCGGAATTAATACAGGAGTTGACATAATTAATTGTCCCGCAATTCCAGAGCTTACGTTACTATCATCTATTTTCATGCATGGAGGTTTGTTGCATCTTGGTGGAAACATGTTGTTTCTTTGGATCTTTGGTGACAACATTGAAGCAAAGTTTGGACGAGTAAAATATCTAGGCATCTATCTATTATGGGGAATAGGTGCAGGGTTAATGCACGTCATGGGCGATACATCAACTGGAATTCCTGCGGTTGGTGCATCAGGCGCAATATCTGGTGTGCTGGGAGCTTATCTCGTAATATTTCCACATGCAAGAGTTAAGACATTTTTGATGTTGGGATTTTTCTGGAGAATGATTCACATCAAAGCCATGTACTTTCTTCCGTTCTGGCTAATTTTTCAGAATTTGTTACCATTTTTCATAGGAGGATTTGGTGTTGCAGGAGGTGGAGTTGCATACCTTGCTCATATTGGTGGCTTTGTACTCGGACTTGCGGTTGGATATGCATATAAAAAATCTCGTGGTTCCGAGTCTACCTATGGGACACGTTATGGCTATAGAGGAGACTACAAATAAAAACCACTAAATTATCCATTGCAAAAAAACCTTCATGCCCCTGATTACAGTGTCAATGTATCCTGGTAGGACTCAGCAACAAAAAGATGATTTTGCCAAGGTAGTAACAAAATCTGCTGCTGAGATTTTAAAGACCAAAGAAGAACACGTAATTGTAGTCTTTAAAGAGAATCCAAAAGAGAATTGGTTTAAAGCAGGAAGCCAACTCTAACTATCTTTTTATTTTGATCAATGTTATGACGCCTATGTCTAAAATTGCAATAGTGCAATTCAAAGCTTCAACCGATAAAACAAAAAACCTTCCAAAGATTTTACGATACATCAAACAGGCTGCAAGGAATCATGCAGATCTTTGTGCATTTCCCGAATACATGATGTTTTTTACACCCGCATCACAATCCGCTAAACAAGTTGCACAACAAGCTGAGACAATAAATGGCAAATTTGTATCAGCCATATCAGAATGTGCAAGGCAAAATTCTATCATTGTAGTTGGAACCATGCTGGAGAAAAGTAAGAAGAAAGATAGAGTGTATGATACTTCGTTCGTGGTAAATAAAAGCGGAAAAATTATTGGAAAATATAGGAAGACCCATCTTTACGACGCACTTGGTTTCAAGGAATCATCAAAAATGTTGGCTGGAAAAACTATTCCTTTACCCACAAAAACCTCAGTTGGTAAATTAGGAATGATTATCTGTTATGATCTTAGATTCCCAGAGTTATCTAGGGCACTTGCATCATCTGGTAGCGAAATACTAATTGTACCTTCTGCATGGGTTAACGGTCCCATGAAGGAAGAACATTGGCTTACACTAAACAAATCACGCGCGATTGAAAATGGCTGTTATGTAATTGCGCCTGACCATCTCGGTCACATTTACTCAGGAAGAAGTTTGGCAGTTGATCCTTACGGTAGAATACTTCTTGATATGAAAAAGCGACAGGGAATAGGCTACGTAAACATCTCTATCTCAGTTGTTAAGGACATTCGAAAAAAATTACCGTTATTAAAAAATCGTAGGACTGATCTGTATTCCAATTTTTAGACTTTAGTTTTCCTTGATTTACATCTAAAGTTTGAACATTGTTTTGCCCATTTTTGTTTTCTATTATATCTAAATACTACAATAGGCCATTTGCAAAGTTCGCATTTTGTTTTCGTTGCACGTAGTCTTGCTTTTTGTAAAAGTGGTGAAGATGCTTTACATCCATTATTATAGTTTGAACATCCGATAAACCTCTTTTTTGTTATAGGTGATCTTATGATCATTAGTTGTCCAATCTTACATTGTGGACATTCTGCTATACCATTTTTTGGTGAATTAGTACCTAAAATTATGTACTTTTTCTTTTTTGCAGAATAGGAAAGGTAACCATTTGAATCCAAATATTGTGCTATCTCATTTTTTAAAACTTGTATTTTTTTCTTTGTGGGTTTTATTACATTATGTGATTCTGACTTTTTTTGTACAACTTTTGAATGCTGATTTTTTTTTTGCACTGTTAATATGTAAAATTTACCCTTATCAAAACTTATGAAGAATTTTTATAAGGAATTGGTCAGCGTTTTTTATGGAAAAAGTTTGTGTTTTAGGTGCCGGCAGTACAAAATATGGAAAATTAGAGGATAGTATTTCTGATATTACAGTTCAAGCATCAGTTGATGCAATTGAAAATGCTGGAATTGAACCTAAAGAGATTCAAGCAGGTTACATCTCCAATGTATTTGGTGTTGCAGACAAGCAGGTGCACTTGGGTCCTGTTGTTATGAGTAACCTAGGAATTTCTGAATGTCCTTCACTTTCTATTGAATCTGCATGTGGAAGTGGTTCTGTTTCTTTTAGAGAGGCATTTGCAAACGTAGCTGCAGGATTTTATGACGCTGTTTTAGTTACTGGCACTGAAAAAGTAACACATACTGGTACTGACTGGACAACAACTTACTTTTCTTACTGCTCTGATTTCTTTTATGAAGGTCAAGCAGGAGCATCATTTCCTGGTTTGTTTGCATCAATGGCACGTGCATACCTACATGAATTTGATGCAACTGAAGAAGATCTTGCAAGTGTTGCAGTAAAGAATCATGAAAATGGTTTTTTAAATCCTAAAGCACACATTAGAAAAAAAATTACAATTGATGATGTGATGAATTCACCAGTAGTTGCTAGCCCTTTCAAATAATATGATTGCTGCCCGTTCTCTGATGGGGCAAGTTCTGTCATTTTATGTAATGAAAAATTTGCTAAAGAGCATTCAAAGGATTATGTAAAAGTAATTGGTTCTGGACGTGGTGGTTCTCCTGCAGCGTTGCAAGGACGTGAACATCTTACCACAATACCAAGTACAAAGATAGCGGCTGAAGCTGCGTTCAAGATGGCAGGAATTACTTCAAAAAATGTCGACTTTGCTGAAGTTCATGATTGTTTTACAGTTGCAGAAGTTGTTGACACAGAAGATCTAGGCTTCTTTGAGAAAGGTACTGGTGCAACTGCTGCAAGAAATGGTGAAACTAAACTAAATGGTTCAATTTCTATTAATCCCTCTGGCGGTCTTAAATCCAAAGGACATCCAATTGGCGCAACTGGTGTTGGTCAAATAGTCGAAGTATTTGAGCAACTAACAGGACAGTCTGGCGAGAGAACCGTTAATGACGCAAAAATTGGATTAACGCAAAACTTTGGTGCTACTGGCGCCAGTTGTGCAGTTCATATCTTTCAAAGTGTGTAAATTGTCTGCAAAACCTGAATTTATTGCAGCAGCAAAGGCTGGTAATGTACTTGCTAGAAAGTGCACAAAATGTGATGAGCTGCATCTTGCAACAGTATATTTTTGCTCAAAATGTGGCAGTAAAGAATTTGAAAATTCTATTCTAAAAGGCACTGGAAAGGTTGTTACATATACAATAATGACTATTCCTCCGGCAGGATTTGAGGACTTGGTTCCATATGCTTGGGTTGTAATGGAATTAGGTGATTATGATTTAAGAATTTCAGGATTTTTAGCAAATATACAAAAACCTGGAGATCTTCCGATTGGCGCTGCAGTAAAGGTGGTTGATTTTGATGATCGTGGTATAGTTTTAGAGAAGATGTAAATCATTTTTAGCATATTATGAAAAAAAATTTTTTAAAATTTAATACGATTTGGCACCGAATGTCTATCAATGTCTACTGATATAAGCTGTGGAAAGTGTGGCGAAAAAATCTCCACAATGCAGACACTCAAATCTATAAAAGATGTTATGAAACACTATAATAATAAATGCCCATCTTGTGGGCAAGTACTTTCGACAACTGAATTTTCGCTTGACTTGGAAAAAAAGTAAGTAAATTTTTTTATTTTTAACTATATGTTTTATTTTTTGAATAAAAAATTTAAAATTCGATCAGGTTACAAACCTTAATTACTTCTGTTTTTTTATTAATTATATTGGGGAGTAGCAAAAAATTAGAGCTAGAGGAAGAGATCGAACCTGAATCCGATACGATTCTTGATAATGTAGATGATCTTGATAATGTAGATGATCTTGATGATCTTAGTTTAGATGAGGAATCATCTGGAAACCAAGTACTCCAATCTACTTCCAAACGGGTAAGAATGATCTTTTCTGTTATGGCAAGTCCAAATCGAATTGATATATTAAGAATCTTGAACTCAAAAGGACCACTTACTTATTCTGAACTAAAATCTCTTGCAGGATTTAAATCAAAGAAAGAAAGTGGCAAATTCGCATATCATTTAAGAAAATTGTTAAGGCAATCACTTGTAGCACTAAACAAGTCAGAACGAAGATACACAATTACAAATCTTGGCAAACTTGTCTTAAGCCTTGCAAGGCAGATTGAAGAAAGATCAATTATAGAAAGCGGCAAAATGTATGTAAGAACATCACATGACTCAATTGAGGAGTTTAATTCTCAGAAAATAATCCAGTCACTGGTTCGTGAGGGAAGCTTACCACTAGAACTGGCACAAAAAATAACTGAAGAGGTTGAAAACCGTATTTACAAATATCAGACTGCATATCTAACAGGTTCGCTCATTCGTGAATTGGTTAATTCAGTACTCTTAGAACACGGTCACGAAGAATACAGACACAAACTGGCCAGAGTTGGACTTCCTACATTTGAAGTTCAAGAGATGATAACAAATACAGAAAATGTAGATAACGGTATAGAGGGATTGTTATTCAAGACTGGCCAAATTGTATTTGCTGAACACCTTCTCACAAGCACTCTTCCAAAGGATATAGCAGATGCACATCTATCAGGTGATCTTCATATTACTAATCTTGGATTATGGTCAATTTTGCCAGACGCTGTATTCATAAATGTAAAGACATTGATCGAAGATGGTATAGATCTCAAAGGGAAATCCCTTGGCGTTTGTAGAATTCCATCAGTTAAGACACTGGATCATCTTTCTTCTGCGTTATCTATGATAATAGCGCTCATCTCAAAGGAAGCTTCTCAGGAAGTAGTGATGGATGATCTAATACCATTACTCTCAAAATATTCAAAAAATTTACCTGAACTTGAACGTAAACTGGTTGATTCCTTTACAACATCTTTTACAAGTATAGGCTATAACAAGACATCAACAGTGGTCTCATTTAGAATTCCACTGGGAACAGAGCAAAAAATTGTAAAAACTATACTTTCTGCCTACAAAACATATGCAAAGCTTACACCAATTCCAAAGATAGGACTTGTTATTGATTATGAGAAGGGACGGATAAAAGACGTATCGGAGATATTATCTGAAATTATTACTCTTGGAGGCAAAGTAGTGTTTGCGAAACATAACATCTCCCAGAAAGGGATCATTTGTCCAGAAAATACAACATCTACCGCATTACATTTGGGTTCATTGTCTATCAATCTGCCCCGTTTGGCATTTGAATCAAACAAAGACGAAACTTATTTTCGAGCAAGACTTGCATTGCTAATGAAACCCGCTTTAGATTCTATGGCTGTACGCAACAAAAGCATCTCTAATCTAATCAGGCTGGCGGTTAATCCAATACTTGCTGCTAATACACAGTACATGGAGCGTGCCACAGTCTCTTTGGTGATCAATCTAGTAGGTTTACATAATGCAGTTTATGGTATACTTGGATTCAAAAATAACAAAGAGGGACAAGTGATCCTATACAAGGTAATTCAAACCGCTGTAGATATTGCATCAAAGAAAGGCAAAGAACTTGGAATAAATGTTATCGTAACCATGACTGAGAGCGATGGATCTGAAAGATTCATTTCTCTAGATGGTGAAAAATATGGAAAAAACTCTGTCCAACAAATCACCACCGGTCTATTAAATCCTGATTCAACTCAAGAACATACCAGCTTAGCGATCTCAACTGAAACTTATTCGCAGGGAATTGTACTTAACATTGGCAAGATATCAAGCCTCACTGGAAAAAGTGCGGAGATCACAGAGTGCAACAAAATTGGTAAAACTCTCAATGGTGGATTGTTGACACGTATTACTATACCAAAAGGCACTAAGACAAGCGAGATCAAAAAAGTCATTGAGAAAGGCGCTAGCATTACTAGCTCATTCAAGCCTGTTATGCAAGTATCAATCTGTGGTAACTGTGGATTCAAAGATGAAAAACTTGATGATAAATGTCCTACCTGCAAGTCTACATATATTATCTAGATCACCCAATTTTCTTATCAATCAGTTGATTTCATGATTGTCAGGTTTTTGAAATATGGTTAGAAAAATTGAGCTAAATTAGATCTTAGATCAAAAATTCCTTTACAGAAATGTTATATGGATAACAACTCAACAGTTTGGAGGGGAGACATTGGTAGATAATAAATCACAGATAGAGCATTCTATTTCTCAAGTTAGGAAGAGAGATGGATCAGTTTCAGTCTTTAACAGGGACAAAATATTAAATGCCATATACAAAGCATTCTCGGCGTCAAACAAACCAGATAAGGAACTTGCGATCAAACTCGCTGACGGCGTTTTAATCAAATTGACTGAGCATGGATTTTCAGCCAATAACCCACCAAGCGTTGAATCCATTCAGGATCTAGTCGAATCAACTCTGATCGATCAAGGCCATAGTGACATCGCCAAGAGCTATATCCTGTATCGCCATGAGCGCAGAAAGGTTAGAGAAGAAAAGATGAAGGTCTTAAATACTAAAAAGCTAGATTCAGTAGGAAAATCTTTCGATATTAATTGTTTAAGGGTTATGGCATCACGCTATCTTTTTCGTGATAATAAAAACGAAATTACTGAAAAGCCAACCGAATTATTTGAAAGGGTTGCTATCCTAGTTAGCATTTCTGACCTAATAAGAGACAATTATCTATTCACCAAAGATGGTGGCATATCACAAAATATAGAGGAAGCAGCAGAATACCTCAAAAAACTAGATGATTTTAACTACAAATTCAAGATAGGGAGCCATCATCTCAATAAATGGCACTTTAGATGTCTCATAAACTGCTATCTTGATCTGGCAAACCAAGGAATGATGAAAGTGTCATTCAAGGAACTCTTAACCATGCTTGCTTCCAAAAAATTTGATGCATATGCTGACAGAATATCAGAATACTATGAATTAATGACATCTCAAGATTTCTTGCCAAATTCACCTACCATGATGAATGCAGGTGGGCGTTTAGGCCAACTTTCTGCCTGCTTTGTTTTAGGGATGCCTGATGATATGCAATCAATAATGAAAACAACCTCTGACGCTGCCTTGATTTTCAAGTCTGGTGGAGGTGTAGGAATCAACTATTCTGATCTGCGTGATGAGGGAGAGATTGTAGCCTCTACTTCTGGAGTAGCATCAGGACCAGTATCTTTTATGAATATAATCAATACTGTGACTGAAGTAGTGAAACAGGGTGGCAAAAGACGTGGCGCAAATATGGGAATTATGGAAGTTTGGCATCCAGATATAGAGAAATTCATTACAAACAAGACGAAGCCTGGAGTCTTAGAAAACTTCAATGTTAGTGTTGGTGTCTGGAAGGACTTTTGGGACGTACTTGTAAATTCTGAGGATGGAAAATACACACTACGTTCTCCAAAAGATAACTCATCAGCTGGGGAAGTAAATGCACATCACTTGATTGATTTGATAGCTCAATCAGCTTGGAAGAGTGCAGAACCGGGATTAATCTTCTTTGATAATATTAACAAGTACAATGTGTTTGCCAAAGCACGTGGTTGTCTACTCCGTGCAACTAATCCATGTGGTGAGCAAAGCCTTTACCCATACGAATCTTGTAACTTGGGTTCAATCAATTTGGCGAATCTTGTTAAAAGGAAAGCTGATGGTCAGTATGAGTTTGACTGGCAAAGATATGAAGAAATTATTATAAAAACCACAAGATACTTGGACAATATTATAGATGTAAATCTATATCCTGTACCAGAAATTGATATTGCATCAAAAGAGTCCCGCAGGATAGGACTCGGTGTCATGGGAGTAGCTGATGTATTATACAAACTACGAATTGCATACAACTCAAAAGAAGGTTATGACTTTCAATTAAAACTCGCTGAGGCACTTACATATTACTCCATGGAAGAAAGTGTTGCACTGTCAAAGAGCAGGGGCGAGTTTCCACTATGTTCTAAAACAGAGTACCCAGACGGAAAGATTCCAGTTTCAGGATATTATGAAAAACCAAAACAAGAACAATATTATGATTGGGATGCTCTTATTGAAAAGATCCAAAAGTATGGAATTAGGAATGTATTGACTACGACAGTAGCACCTACTGGTACACTATCTATGTTAGCTGATTGTTCTAATGGGATGGAACCAAACTTTGCACTTGTTTTCGAAAAGAGAGTTACAGTAGGTAGATTCTTTTACACCAACAAAATATTTGAACAGGTTTTAAAAGAAAACAATCTGTATAGTGAAGAACTACTTGCAAAGGTAGCTGATAACTATGGTTCTGCTAAAGGAATACCTGAAATTCCAGATTGGATTCAAAACATCTTTGTTACTGCAATGGACATACACTGGTCTGATCATCTTTTGGCACAAGCGGTATGGCAGGATTGGATTTCAAATGCAATTGCCAAGACAATTAACATGCCAAATGACGTATCTGTTGATGATGTTAAGGCTTCGTATCTTTTGGCACATGAGATGGGATTAAAAGGAATAACAGTTTATAGAGATGGTTCGAGACATAAACAAGTCTTGCACATGACAGGTGAAAACTCAGTAAAGAGATTTGAGGTAACACCAAGTGATTATGTTACAAATTATATCTCAAATAATATTAAAAATGAATATGTTAAATCTCAAATTAATAATGCATTATCAGCTATCAAACTAGAAGATTCACATAAGATAACACAAACTGTCACGGAACAAGAAAAAGAAGAAACTTTGTGTCCTATATGCAAAAACAAGCTTATTTTTGCTGAAGGATGTAGCCTCTGCATAGACTGTGGGTATAGTGGCTGTACGTCAGGATAAAACGTAAAAAACAATTTTTATGTAAGCAAAAAAATTTGCAACCTATGCGGTCATAGTATAGCCTGGTTAGTATTCGGGGTTTCCAACCCTGTGACGCGGGTTCGAATCCCGCTGACCGCATCTATTTTAATTCCATTCGATTCAATTTTTTAGTAGTGTAACATATGTTAAATTATGAAACATGCAAAAAGAAAAGTTGCACTTGAAAGGATGCATGTATT
>JACASX010000003.1 GCA_013390745.1 Marine Group I thaumarchaeote
AACTTTTGTGAGCATACATATCGCAAAGTAATAGCTCAATGATTTATAAGACGATTTACGAGTTTGACACCAATGGCTAAAGTCTATGATGTACCAGCTGATATCTTAATCAACAGACTCTCTGAAATTTTAAAAAATGAAGATATTCCTGCTCCAGAGTGGGCACAATTTGTAAAGACCGGCACTCATGCAGATAAACCTCCACAAAATTCAGATTGGTGGCATGTAAGGTGCGCCTCAATCTTAAGAAAAATTTACCTTCACGGTCCAATCTCGGTTAATGAATTACGTTCCATATATGGTAGCGGTAGACCAGTTGGTTATGGTGCTGCCCACCACAAAGATGCTGGTGGTGCAATTATAAGAAATGCAATTCATGGATTAGAAAAACTTGGTCTGGTTACAAAAATTGAGAAAAAGGGTCGTATGTTAACAGCACAGGGTACACAAAAATTAGATAGATTAGCTACTGAAATATTATCTGAGCTAATTGCGAAAGAACCGCATTTGAGCATTTACAGATAGTGATATTATGAGTTATCCAAATCAGGATGATGAGAATAATACTCAAGAAAAAGATAGTCAGCTAAAAGCACAAAAAGAAATGATGTTAAAGCAAGTGTTATCGTCAGAGGCAAGACTTCGTTTAAACAATGTAAGAATGGTAAAACCTGACTTGGCTGACTTGGTAGAAAATTATATTCTTAATCTGTCAGTACAAGGAAAAATTTCTGGGCAGATATCTGATGACCAACTAAAACAAATTCTAGCTTCAGCCCAACAACCTAAACACGATTTTAAGTTCAATAGAGTCTGATCTCAAGAAAATATAATTAAGGGTAAAGAGGCGATAATATTCATGAAGGCTGTTGTATACCGTGAATATGCACCTGATGACGATTATGCTAAAATTCTAAAAGTTGAGGATATTGATGAACCAAAACCAAAACAAGATGAGGTAATTTTTACAAATAAAGCATCTGCTCTTAACTATAATGATATCTGGGGAATGAGAGGCGTTCCAATTCCGGTCCCTCTACCACATGTTTCAGGATCCGATATTGCAGGAGATGTTATTGCAGTAGGTGAGGATGTAAAAGGTTTCAAAGTAGGCGACAGAGTTGTTTCACATTCAAACTTAGCATGTAGAGTTTGTGGAATGTGTACCTCTGGTAGAGAATTTGATTGTGCAAAAAGACTAGTTTGGGGATTCCAAACTGGTCCTAACTGGGGTGCTTTTTCAGAAATTACACATCTACCGGAAGTTAATGTTTCAAAAATTCCTGAGGGAGTTTCTTATGATGAAGCAGCAGCTGCATCAATGACAATTCTTACATCTTGGCATATGCTTGTTGGACGAGCAAAGATTACTCCCGGACAAACTGTTCTTATCATGGGTGGTGGTTCTGGAGTCGGAAGCTTTGGAATTCAAATTGCTAAATTGTATAATTGTAAAGTTATTGCAACAGCTAGTCCAGATAAACTAGAAAAATGTAAAGAATTGGGTGCAGATTATGCAGTTGATCACAGAAAGGATGATTGGCACAAAGAAGTAAGAGCAATTACGAAAGAAATTGCAAAATCAACTGGTGTCCAACCTGGTATTGATTTGACATTTGACCACATTGGCCAAACTCATTTCAACAAACAACTTACACTTCTCAAATATGGTGGAACTCTAGTTTCATGTGGAGCCACTACTGGTTATGACGCACAAATTGATCTAAGACACATATTCTTTAAAGGAATCAATGTCTTAGGCTCAACTCAAGGAACAAAAGCAGAGATGGAACAAGGATTATACTGGATGGGACAAGGAAAAATCAAAGCAGCAATTGATTCAATTTATTCTTTCGAGCAAGCAGCAGAGGCACATACAAAAATGCTCCAAGGAAAGTTCTTTGGCAAAATCTTAATCAAGCCAGAAGGCGCTTAATCACTTAATGCCGAATTTATTTCGTAGTTTAGTTTTTGTTCCAGGGAACAATCCAAGATTTTTAGAAAAGGCGAAGTCACTTCCAGCTGACATTGTATGTTTTGATCTTGAGGATTCAGTACCAGAAAAAGAGAAGAAAAAAGCTAGAACATTGATAAAAAACACACTCAAGCAAAGAAAAAAGTATTCACCAGATGTTTTTGTTAGAACAAACTCACCAGAATCAGGCATGGTTGAAGCAGATCTTAAGGAGATTGTACAAAAAGGAATTGATGGAATTGTAATTCCAAAGGTAAATTCAGTAAAAGAACTCAAGAAAATTGAAAAAATAATCTCATCTCTAGAGAAGAAAAGAAAGATCAAAGGAATCCGTTTGATGCCTTCAATAGAATCTGCACTTGGTGTCGTGAATTGTTATGAGATAGCTTCATCAAGCAAACGTATTGACGCTTTGGTATTTGGCATATTTGATTTATTGAATGATATGGGAATAGAATACACTAAGGGAAACCCACCCGGTGCAAAATATTCTCGATATAAGGTTCCTGTAGCGGCAACTGCTGCAGATGTTGTTGCCATTGACGGAATATGGCAGGACTTGAAAGATAAGAGTGGATTTGTTAAGGATTGCCAGATTGGTAAAAGTCTAGGCTATGCTGGAAAAAGTGTGATTCATCCAGATCAAATCAAGACGGTTCATAAAATTTTCCATCCTAGTAAACCAGAAATTGTGTGGGCCAAGAAGGTTTGCAGCGTTTATGAAAAATTAACAAAGAAAGGGAAAGGTGCTACCGTTGTTGAAGGAAAAATGATAGATGAAGTTCATTATAAGCGGGCAAAGGCACTTTTGGAAATTTAATTTATAACGATCTAGCCAAATCAATAAAATCATGTTTACTGGCATAATTGTTGGGACTGGAAAAGTCACAAAACTTGATCAAAAAACAAAGAATAGAAGTGCTATACGGATGACTGTTAACCTAGGAAAGTATACAAAAGGTTTGAAGATTGGTCAAAGCGTTGCTATAAACGGAGTTTGCCTTAGTGCCACAAAAATTTCAAAGAACAAATGTGTCTTTGAAATGATTGACGAAACAATAAAGAAGACTGATTTGGGAAATGTGAAGGCAGGAAGTACTGTTAACATTGAACGTAGTTTGAAAGTTGGTGATAGGTTGGAAGGTCACTTTGTTTTAGGACACATAGATGGCGTAGCAACAATAACAAAGATTGAAAAAAAACCAAAGGAGGTAAAGTTCTGGTTCAAGGTTCCAAAAAGACTAGCTAGATATGTTGTGAAAAAAGGTTCAATTACACTTGATGGAATTAGTCTGACTGTCGTTGATGCAAAAAAAGATCTTGCGTCTGTTTGTTTGATACCACATACAATCAAAGTTACTAACTTTAAATCAAAAAAAGTTGGAGACAAACTTAACATAGAGACAGACATTCTTGGGAAATACATTAAAAATTAAGGCTAATCTATTACCACAAAATTAGTAATTACCACATTTTTAGTAAGTTTTATAGTATCTTCACAATCAATTTTTGGTAATGACATTCGATACGGCAATTGCTTCTCTAAAACAAGGTGAGTTTGTCATGATTTATGATTCAGACGGACGAGAAAGTGAAGTAGATTTGATGGTTGCAGCTGAATTTTGCACACCGGAACACGTGGCAAGGATGCGACAGCATGCAGGCGGTTTGCTTTGTCTTGCAATTTCAAATGGTTTAGCCAAAAAATTAGATCTAGAATACATGCACAACATACTTGCAAATTCTGACGATCTTGATTCAGAGTCAAAAAATATGGTAATGGGAATGGCACCATATGGGGATCATCCAACTTTTTCAATATCTGTAAACCACAAGCGAACATACACTGGAATTACTGACAGTGATAGGGCTTTGACCATAAAAGAAATGGCAAACTTGTACAATTCAGATAATCCAAAAAAACAATTCACTTCTTCATTTAAGACACCAGGACATGTTCCATTGCTACTTGCTTCAGATGGTCTTCTTTCTTCCAGAAAAGGCCATACGGAGATGTCAATTTACCTAGCAAAGCTAGCAAAGTTACACCCCGTTTCTGCCATCTGTGAAATGATGGATGCAGAAACTTATGCTGCATTGTCTTTTGTAAAGGCAAAAAAGTATGCAGAAGAGAATGCCATTCCATTTATTGATGGCAAAGAACTCTATGAATTTTCAAAGGTGCGTTAATTTTGAATATTGCAATAGTGGTTTCGGAATTTAACAACAAAGTGACGTCTAGAATGCATAAGGTTGCACTTGAAAAAGCCAAAGAATTGAAACTAAACGTCAAATACGAGTGTAATGTTCCTGGGGTTTTTGATATGCCTTTAGTTATTGATACCTTACTGCAAAAAAAAGACATTGATGCAGTTGTTACGCTAGGTGCCATTATCAAGGGACAAACCAAACATGATGAATTAATTGCAAATGTTGTTGCAGCAAGAATTTCCAAATTATCAATTAAATATCAAAAACCAGTTTCGTTAGGAATTTCTGGTCCAGGAATGTCTGAGAGGCAGGCGTTTGGAAGAATTCGACCAGTATCTGAAAGGGCAGTTGATGCTATTTTCAAGACAGCGGAAGAATTGAAGAGGATAAAATAATGATTCAGATCACAGTTATCAAAATTACAGGTTATGGTCCTTGGACTCTAACATTAGGAAGTGACCGGGAACATGAAATACAGATGCTTCAAGCTTCATTATATCTCCAAATACAGAAATTATTTTCTGAAAAAAATGGTCTAGTTTTTTCAAACAGATCTGATGAATTTTTTGCAATTACAAGCGGCATTACACTTGAGGATCATATAGAAATCCAAAAGAAACTTGAATCATCTTTTGATTTGAAGTTGTCAATGTCAATCGGTTATGGTGATTCCCCATTTGATGCTAATCTTAGTGCATATGATGGGAAAAAATCTGAAATAAAACTGAATGAGGAACATAACATTTTTGGATTCATAGATGAGCAAACAGAGTCGAAAGTTACAATCATGCACCTAGATGTTGATAATCTAACTTCTAGAGGAGAAACAGCATCGCCATACGAAATTTCATCATTAATATTCAAATTATACGCAAAGATGTCAGAGTTTTTCTTAACTAAGAAAGCACTTTCATTTTTCATGGGAGGTGATAATTTCATGGTTGTTGCAAACTCAAACCATAGGGAAAGTGCAGAAGAATTTATTGATATAATTAAAAACGAACTTGGAATTGAACTAAATTGTGGAATAGGAACAGGAAAAACTGCTAGAAATGCAGTAAAACTCGCAACAAAGTCTCTTGATACAATCAGAGAGGTTCGTGATTCAGGGAAAGAGAAACCAGAAATCTATGAGCTTACATGATATTAAAAAATATCAGCGTATTGTATGGAAACAATTTAAAATTTATAGAAAAAACAAATGTGCTGATCACTAATAACATATTTCAAAAAATTAATTCTAAAATTAAATCTACTAAAAACAAAGTTGTAAACTGTGACGGTTTTTTACTAATTCCAGGATTAATTAATTCACATACACACATTGGTGATTCAATCGCAAAAGATATAGCTCTGGATAGGGATCCTGATTCTAAAATCAATCCTATTTTTGGAATTAAACAAAAAGTTCTCAGAGAAACCGAGCCAAAAAAACTCATTCACTTTATGAGAAACACTGTAAAATCCATGCTAAAAAAAGGAACAACAACATTTGTTGATTTTAGAGAGGGTGGTTTAGATGGAGTTTTGCTTATGCAAAAGGTATTATCAAACACTCCAATTCGTTCTATAATACTGGGTAGAATAGAATACTATCAATCAAAAGACCAGATCAGAAGAAACATACCAATTCCACAGTCCTATCAAAACCAGATAGATCAATTACTAAAAAACTGTGATGGAATAGGAATCAGCGGTTCAAATGAAAACAGTGATTCTTCTCTGAAACAGTTTTCTAAAATCAAAAAGATTCGTGCAATTCACTGTGCAGAAACCAAGCAAAGTTATTTGAAATCAAAGCAAATTACAAGAAAAACAGAGCCAAAGCGTTCCATGTTACTAAAACCAGATTTCCTTGTACATATGACATACGCCTCAAAAAGTGATCTGAATATTGTATCTAAAAAAACAAGAGGCATAGTTGTTTGTCCTCGCGCAAATGCATCTTTAGCGGAAGGAATTCCAAACGTTGTTCAAATGATGGAAATGAATTGTAATATAACAATTGGAACTGACAATGTGATGATTAATTCGCCTGATTTGTTCAGAGAAATGGATTTTTTATGGAAGACAACGATGGGTATTCATCAAAAACGCATTGAACCAAAGAATATTCTAAAAATGGTCACTATTAATGCGGGAAAATTGCTAGGTAAAAAAATAGGATGTATCAAAGAGGGATACTTAGCAGACGCTGTTTTTATTAAAAAGAATGACTTAGATCTTGATCCCTTGCGAAACCCATACGCATCTATTGTACATAGAGCAAACGAAAATTCAATTCAAGCAGTAATGATTGGAGGTAAGATAGTTCATGGAAAGCTTTAGACCACATGTAATATTCAGCGCTGCGATTACTTTAGATGGAAAGTTAGCAACACGAACTGGAGATTCAAAACTTTCCTCAAAAAAAGACAAAATTAGAGTTCATAAACTTAGAAGTAAAGTTGATGCAATCCTTATTGGAAAAAATACTGTTGAAATTGATGATCCACTTTTATCTGCACATAATATTAGGAAAAAAAATCCAATACGTATAATTCTTGATTCAAATGCGACAATCCGTACGAATTCAAGAATTTTAAAAACATGTTCAAGAATTCCCACCATTATTGCGGTATCAAAAAAAGCACCGAAAAAAAACTTGCAGAAACTAGGAAAATTTTCTGCCCAGGTTATAGTTTGTGGAAATTATACAGTAAACATAAAGAAATTACTTGGAATTCTCAAAAAAAAAGGCATAAAAAATATTCTAGTTGAGGGTGGTGGGACAACAAACTGGGCATTTGTGAAAGAAAACCTAGTAGACGAAGCTATAATTACAATCACACCTTATCTTGTAGGAGGCATAACTGCCACAACATTAGTAGACGGCGATGGATTTTCAACTGTTGTGAAGTCAATAAGGCTAAAATTAAAAAATGTTACAAAAATGAAAAATGAAGTTATACTACACTATGAAAACTAACTTCGCATTTCTTTTTTCATCTTATCAATTTGTTTAGCAAATGCCTTTTGTGACTTCTCGTTTTTCTTGAGATTTAAAACCCCACCACATGACTTACATTTAAAAAATTCATCAAGAGCCTCTTCAAATGTCATTCTTGAACAATCAGCGTTTCCACAATGATAAAACTGTGATGAATTTTCATAGTCTAATCTCTGTTGAAGTCTCTCACTAATCTTTTTCTTCTGATTCTCAATAAAGTTCTCAACCTCATCTCTTCTAGAACGCCAACGGTAGACAAACCAGCCTTTTCTTTCATCTTTTACTCTAACTCCAGTAATGAGAGCTTTGCCAAAAAGATCATAGAGTACTTTTCGAACCATGTTGATTCTTAAACCAGTTGAACTTGCAATTTCTTCATCTGTTGCATCCTGTGATTTTAAGAGTGACCTTGCAACCTTGAGGTATTCATCACCACCAATCATATACGAAATTTTCACAAATGGATCTTCGTATTTGTCAATCAACAGAAACAATCCTTATTTTCCATTATTAATCAGTTTTTTATTTACCCTAACATCTTTGCCTTGTTCCTGAGGAATTATTGTTCTCTCTGGATTCTCAAACTTGAATTCAAACTGTTTTCCCTGTTGAATACGGTCCAATAGTACGCCCAAAGCACTCACTTCTGAGTGTGGTTGACTACCCACTGCCACATTATAGTCTGCCAATTCGTAGATCTCTCTTGGAACTTTCTCAGCTCCAACTACAATCATAATTTTGTCTTCATTTCGTATTTTTGTTTCAATATTATTGATATTCTGACCATACATTGTAAGATGAACAATTTTTACCGCTGCATTTTTCTTTTCCTTAATAATTTTTTTCCATTCTGAAATAATTTCAATTTTAAAATTACCGCCCCAAGTTTTGTTAATGCCAGAAATAGTACGCTTTATCTCAGGATTTACTTCATTCATATAGATTTTTTGTGCACCAAATGATCTTGCAACTAGAGCTACATGAGTAGTAACTCTATCATCTCTAACAACCCGTTGACCAATTCTTAGAACTTCAATTTCCATAGGTCTTTGCTCCAACTTTATCACTATTCTGTGATATGTCATTTTGAAAAACGTTACCAATTATTTTTTCAAGTTTGTCCATGTTTTTTCCTGTAACTGCAGAAATATCAATCCATTTTTTACTTTCATTTAATTCTAAGTAATCTACTATGTCTAAAATTTCATCGTCATCTAACGATTCTGATTTATTTAAAGCGAAAACCAGCTTGTTTGATTCCACACCAATTTCATTTAATGTTGTGCAGCAACTTTTGAATTTTTTTCGTAATTCATCTAGATTATCACTTGCATCAATTACAAATATTATAACATCGGTATACAATAATTCTTCTAGTGTGGATTTGAAAGCTTCAATCATATATGCTGGAAGCCTGCTGATAAATCCTACAGTATCTGAAATCAATGCAATTTCTTGGTTTATCATTACTCTACGAACAGTTGTTGAAAGAGTTGTAAACAGCTCATCGTTTTTTTCTCGGTGTTCTCCTGTTAGTGCATTAAACAATGTAGTTTTACCTGCTGAAGTATATCCCGCAAGTGAAATTGTCTTGAAACCAAGCCGTTTTCTTGCCTCTCTATGAAGTTTACGTTGTTTTCCTGACTTTACCAGCTTTGATTTGATGTTAATCATTCTTTTTTTGATTTCGTTATAGTATACATCAACTTCAAATGTTCCAAGACCCATAAATCCTGGCTGTTCACCTTTTTTTGAAAGTCTTACTTTTTCTTTAGCTCTTGACATATCATAGCGTGCCTGTGCCAGTTTAACTTGAAGCTTGGATTCAGCACTGGAAGATCTTTTCTCAAAGATTTGTAAAATCAAAGCTTCTCTATCCAATATTTCCATTTTAAGCTCGGAAGCCAGATTATAGTTCTGGCTTGGCTTTAATATCTCATCAAAAACTATCACATCTGGTTTTACCGTAGATATAATTTCTTTAAGATCTTCAATTTTACCACCACTCAAGCCATATTTTGGCTTCTGCAGGAAGTTTTGTTTTATGACATGCTTTACTTTATAATCAGCCGATTCGCAAAGGGCGACTGCCTCATTAATCATATCGTCTTGATCATATGTAATTAAAACAGCTGAATCCATCGCTAAAACTCTACATCTTTGGTTTTTTGAGAATTTTTTCTATATTCATATTTAAAACAATTTCCCCAATGTCGCTTGCATATTCTGCAACTCTTTTTACATTCTCCACAATTTTTCTAATTCTAAAAATTTCCTCCTCATCTTTACTTGTTTTCAAATTGTCCAATATTCTTTTTTCATATTTTTGAATATTATTTGCACTTTCAATTGATTTCTCTGCTTGGTCATAGTCTTTTTTGAACAAGGCTAGGCATGCATCATCCATTACTGAAATCGCATAGCTACTCATTTCCTGTATTCTATCAAAGTTTTTGCCTTGTATGGGAGTTTTATAATCTAAAACATCCTGTGATAGTCTTACCGCATGATCACCCAATCTTTCCACGTTTTTGACAACAACTCTGTAACCAAGGCAATCACGTGCATTATCAAATCCCATTTCCTTTAACATGTGATCATTTTCAATTGCAATTGCAAGCTGCCTAGTGATGTAAAATCCAAATCTATCTACATCATCATCACTGTTGATTACTTCTTTTGCAAGTTCTTCATTTCCTTCCTTTATTGCAATCAATGCATCATCTAGCATTGATTTTGCCAATAACATCATTCTTTTGAAAGCGGCATCAACTGATAATTCTACCAAATTAATTAAAATCTGAACAGTTATACCATCTGATGAATCAGCAGTTATTTCTGCACCCATTAAAATTTTCTTAACAGCATTTCTAATTCCAATTCTCTGTGCTGGTGTAATTCGTCCTACTCTAGGCTTGATGCTGATTGTCTTAAAGTGAAGAAAGTATAATGAAACTAATTTTCTTACTACAGTTGATGTTTCTTCCGTTGGTTCAATTTCAATTGTGGCTGTTTCAGTTTGGTCTTTTTTTCTAGTATTGTATGGTGTAACATGTAAGCTGGAAATTCCTTTTCGACCGACTAAAACTTGATCTCCCTGCTTTAGGCCTAGATCAGTAATCCATTGTTTGGGCAGAGAAATAATGTAAGTGGATTTACCTGTAAACTGGATTTTTCTAGTTTCTTCACCAGATGACATAACTATAGTTATTTCTCTGTTCTATATAGATTAACGGAATTCTATATTATAGTACCAACGAATATTTAGATATCTAGGCAAGCATTTGAGTGGATCCTGTTTTAAAACTAAAACACACTATTGATGCCCTGTTTGGAGTAGGCATATCTAGACATTTGCCTAAACAGATAGAGTTTTTCTTTTCAAAGAGAACTGGACGAATACGTGAGGTATATCATAAACAGAAACTTCTTTGCACATTACGAATTGATGGTGGTCTGGCAATAACACCATATTTTGCTCAAATTCTTATGAAGAGTAAAAAATTCAAAGAAAACTGTATAGAGATTGACAATGATTCAAAACCATTTGTAGAAGAGGGAAGGTCGGTCTTTTGTGGTCATGTTGTTTGGTGTGGTAAAAATATCAGGATCCAAAGTGACGTTCCAGTTCTGTACAAAAATAAGGTTATTGCAGTAGGAAAGGCCATCCTGTCTTCAGAGATGATGAAAGAACAAACAATTGGAGTGGCAGTAAAAGTTAGGGATAGTTTAAAAAGTTAGCCGGAGGGATAAATGAACATGATGCGTGGAGGCAATCGCCAAATGCGAAGAATGATGGATAAGATGGGTCTTGATATGGAGGAGATTCCAAACGTACAGGAGGTCATCATTAAGACAGACAAAAAAGAGATTATTATTCCAAAGCCATCTGTTACCGAAATGAAATCAAAAGAAAATTCAATCTTTCAGGTAATTGCAGAGAGTTTTGAGGAAAAAGAACTTGAAGTACCTATATTTTCAGAAGATGATATAATGCTAGTCTGTCAACAGGCAAATTGTGATGAAGAGAAGGCTAAGGATGCCTTGGCTGAGACCAAGGGTGATATTGCCCAGGCGATTCTAAGACTAACCAGTGGTTAAATTACGACTATGAAAAAAACCTTAGAAAAATGACACAGCCAGTATGGACACTAACTGATAAGGAAAAAATCAAAAAGACTTTAGAATTAATTAAAGATTTTGAGAATTCGGGATCATCTAAACATTACAAAGCAAACGCACAGAAGATGAGAATAATGCTAGATGCAATTAAAAAAACCTTAGAAAAATAGTATTTCAGAAGTGTGAAAGCCTCAAGAATTGGTTAAAATGCAGATTTTTCCTGTAAATTGCTTGCGAAAATTCGCAAAAACATGTTATTAATATACCTTTTTATAATTTTTTTTGTAAATGCTTCATAAGATTATATAAATGAATGAAATTATTACATGTTTTTCCCAGAATATTGAAAATTTTCGCAGATCTAACCTTATTAACTTATTATTCCTATAATATATGTAATAAAAATGACATGTAAAGGAATTTGCCCTAGATACAAGGCACAAAAACCTGTAGGAACAGGAAGGTATGCTTCAGGTCAACGTAGGTGTCAGATTTGTGAGATTTTCATCAAGTGGGAAGGTCTGTGGTGTCCATGCTGTGGATATCGATTAAGAACCAAACCACGAAACTTGAAATACAAAGCAAAACTGCGTGCACGAGTAAATGCTGAAGCTAAGACAGAATCGATAGCAATAAACAGTTAAACCACTTCGTAGGCTTATTGCTAAACGAATCGCGTTTTTCGAAGACAGTTGTCGACATTGACAAACGTAGTTTTACAATTCAGATATTACTCTTCGATAACGGAAGTTTTGTTTCTATAACGGAAGGTCAGGAAAAGATTGGCGGATTAACAGCATCAATCGGTACAAACACTATACCAATTACTACTTCAATCATACCGGCAAAATCAGAATCTCTTTTTTTAAAATTAATCTCTGAACAACTCTCTTCAATCATATCTGGCATTAACATCATATCTGCGTTTATTCCAAAAGAGCTAGAAAACAAAACCGCTAAAACTCTGATTGCTAAAATAAAGGAGATTGTTGAAAAATGACTGTTGATATGAGAAGCTTCCTACAACAAATCAAAAAAACCAATGATATATTCATAGTAAAGAAGAGGGTTTCTACAAAATATGAGATTGCTGCTGTAACTGAAAAGCTTGATGGTTCAAAGGCCGCATTGTTTGAAAATGTCAAAGGAAGCAAATTCAAGCTAGTTTCAAACCTGGTGGGAAGCAGAGATAGGTTTGCACAGGCAATAGGCTCCAAAAAGTCTGATATTAATCAAAAAATTGTCAGAGCAATTTCTTCTGCAAAAAAACCAAGAATTTCATCAACTGCAAAGTTTTTTGAAAACAGCTCTAAGGATATTTCCATTCTTCCAATTGTAACTCACTTTCAGAACGAATCAGGTCCTTTCATCACATCATCTATACTATATACAAGAAACCTAGAAAAGAAATCTCAAAACTCGTCTTTTCACAGACTAATGCCAATAGGGAAAAACCAATTCTCAATTAGAATGGTAGAGGGTAGAGATCTTCATAGATCATTTATGTTTGCAAAAACCCATGGACAGGACCTACCGATTGCAATTACTATTGGAGTTCACCCTGCCATTTCAATTGCTTGTGCATTTCAGGCAAAATGGGGAAAAAATGAACTTGAAATAGCTAACTCACTTTTAAACAACAAACTTACTTTGGCAAAATGTCCTAGCACTGGCTTGCTGGTACCATCAACTGCGGAAATTGTCATGGAAGGGAAAATCTTACGAGATAAGACACACAAGGAATGGATGGTCGAAATGCTTCGAACATATGATATGCCAAGACCGGCACCAGTGATTCAAATCGAAAAATTGTATTTTAGAAACAATCCAATTTATCATGATATTCTGTCTGGTTACACAGAGGCAAGATTGCTCATGGGCATGCCTATTGAGGCTAAACTCAACAGTATACTGAAAAAGAAATTCCCGCAGACAAAACAGGTGATCCTGACAAGCGGTGGAGCCAATTGGCTTCATGCCGTAGTCCAAATCTCCAAAACCAGATCAACCAATGTTAAAAAAATTATTAACGAAACTTTCGCAAGTCACAGATCGTTGAAGATGGTGACCGTAGTAGATGATGATATTGATCCTACCGATGCTGTAGCTGTAGAATTTGCTATGGCCACAAGATTTCAGGCTGACAAGGATCTGGTAATAATAAAAAATGTGAGAGGCTCTAGCCTTGATCCCTCTAGTGACCAAAAGAAATTACGAACCACAAAAATGGGAATTGACGCCACAATACCTGCTTCAAAAAGGCCAGAAGGTTTCAAGTTAGGCAAGATCCCAAAAGCTAAAACAAATCTGAAAGACTATTTGAAGAAATGAATGCAGGTTATTTTATCGTAATTGTGCTAGTTTCTGGATTTGTTGCAGGCACAATACATGGAGCAGTAAATTTAGCAATTGTAGAACCATATCTGGACGAAGCAATTGGAATTGAAAACCAAAACCTCTTTACATCTGGGGAGGCTGAAGACACTCCTCAATTTTGGGTTGAATACAACTCATACCGTGATTGGCAAAAAAGTGGTCAGTTGCTAGCGGGTGGAATTCTAGGAATGTCAATAGGGGCATTGTTTGGTGTTGTGTTTGCCTATTCAAGAAATTCTCTACCCAAAGGACACACTGTAAAAAAAACATTTGTTCTTGCTGCAATCATGTGGCTTACGATTTTCTTAATACCATTTTTGAAATATCCTGCAAATCCTCCAACCGTGGGAGATGCAGATACTGTGGTACTGAGAGGAATATTGTATCTTTCATTCATTGCAATCTCCGGTTTTTCAGCTGTTGGTTTTTCCAGATTGTACAAGAAACTTGAAAACAAAAAATATCTTGCATTTGTTGGTTATACGGTTTTTATCACAGCTGTATTTTTCATAATGCCACCAAATCCTGATGAAGTTACTGCTCCAATGGATTTGGTGAACGGTTTTAGAATAATGTCTGTGATTGCCGTTACAACATTCTGGATTGCTGAAGCGATAATACTTGGGTTACTGTGGCAAAAGTACAAGACAAAGTTACAGGAATCATAGCTTGCAATTTAGCAACAACTATTTTCATTCTACATTCTTAGAATAAGAAATTAGAATGACTAGATGTTTTAAATAACTTAGCTAAACCTAAGTAATCACTTGTCTGTGAAATCAAAAATCATGACTAGAAAGCTCATTCCGCTTTTTGCACTGGTTACTGGAATCGTTGCCTTCCCATTAGCGGCTTCAGCACAAAGTGACGCTATTCCAGCTTGGATTAAAAATACAGCAGGCTGGTGGGCAGATGATCAGATTTCCGAGACAGAATTTGTAAACTCGATGGAATATCTAATAGATTCTGGAATTATTCAAATACCCTCACAACAAAATGTAGACGTTACTGAACTCACTATTGGTTTCATACCAATTGAAAAAGCGGATGAGCTCACATCAAAGGCCGAATCGTTGGAAAAGTTTCTAGAACAGAAGATACCAAATGTGGATTTTAAAATAGTTGTTCCAAATAATTATGAAACAATAATTGAAGGAATGAAGTTTGGTCACATTGATGCTGCCTTTATGGATACTGGACCTGGTTGGATAGCACATAACAGAGCTGGCACCGAAGTTGTATTGGCTGAAGTCGTAAAGGGAAAAGTAAACTATCAAGCAACTGTTTGGACGAAAGCAGATAACAATTCTATTAATTCTCTAGAAGATACGCTGGGCAAAAAAGTGGCCTTTACAAGTATTACTGGCTCGTCAGGATTTGTAATGCCAATGGGCACGCTAGTCACAGATGGTCACATCAACATTGAGGGAGATGATATTGTTGCGCTAGAAGCAGCATTAGTAGATTCATTTCAAAGCTACACGTTTGCAGGTGGATACAAAGCAGCACTTCAATTATTATTAAATGATCATGTTGATGTTGCCTTTGGTTCTGACATTGCACCAAAAAAGTATCTTGATCCAGTTGATCAAGGAAAATTAAAGGCAGTTTATACGATAGGACCAGTTCCTTCCCATGTATTTGTGGTCAGCTCCGAAATGTCCGACGGCACAAAAACTGCTTTAGTTAATGCCTTAGTACAACTAAATTATGCGGAAAATAATGAAATCCTCAGAAACATTTACGGTGCAGAAGCATTGCTTCCAACATCTACAGAAATGCATATTGGAGATTTTGGAAAATTCATTGACGCGTTAATAGGTCTTGATCAAAAAATTCTAGACAAGTACAATAAAGGTAGTTGAAATGTCTTTTACAAAGCCACCTAAAGTAAAATCGTTAGAAAAATCATCAATTTTTACAAAAACCATTGTTCAGATGAATGATATTTCTGCCTCATACGACTCGAAGAATTATGTGCTAAAAGACATCAGTATGTCAATAGATAGAGGAACCAACTATGCGATCGTTGGGCAATCGGGCTCTGGAAAATCTACCTTATTGAGACTGATAAATGGCAGAATGAACCCAAGCAAGGGAAAAATCATGGTTGATTATCAAACACCTAACATCTCTGATAAAAAATTCAAGCTATTTATGCACAAAATTGGCTACATTCCACAAAATCTTGGCTTGATAAAAAATTCTACAGTACTTGAGAATATTTTGATTGGAGCCCTACATCGTGTCAGCGGATTCGATTCGTTTTTCAAAAAATTTTCTGATTTGGAGATTGACAATGCCAAAAAAATTCTAAAGCAAGTTGGTCTTCAGGGCAAAGATGAGAGAAAGGTCTACATGCTCAGTGGAGGAGAAAAGAGAAGAGTTGCAATAGCAAGGGCTCTTGTTCAAAAACCAGAGATCATTCTTGCCGATGAAATTGTATCTGAGCTGGATCATGTGACAGCACGAGAGATCATGGATGTCCTGGCAGAAGCACAAGCAACAATGAAACTCACTGCAATAATGGTTCACCATGACCTTCAACTTGCATTAGAGTATGCTGACAGAGTAGCAGTGATCAAGGAAGGCGAAAAGATTCTTGAGATTGGAGTTGAGGGAGATAGAATTGTCGACTTTCAGTCAGGAAATTTCACACAAAGAGAGATTTTGGAGATGTTTAGCAATGAATCAAAAGAATAATCTAATCATCGGACTAATTATTGCAGGTGTTGTAGTTATGTCTGCGAATGTAGATGCAGACCCTAGAGACTTTGTAGAGGGATTGCCAAACATTGGAATTATGCTACAAGAGATTACCGACGTAGATTCCTCGCTTTTTGTAACTGCATTCTGGTCAATGTTAGAAACAATCCAGATGGCATTCATTGGAACCGTTGTGGGTGTTGCAATTGCACTTCCACTAAGCCTGCTAGCTGCCAGAAATTTGAACAACAAATTTGTCTACGTACCAATTCGTGCACTGCTTGCAGCCATCCGTACTTTCCCATCAATACTTTGGGCAATTTTATTTGTGATTATAGTTGGTCTTGGTCCATTTGCAGGAGTGCTAGCAATCATCATGTACACGGTTGGATTTATCGCAAAGCTGCAATACGAAGCCATCGAAGCCACTGATGCTGACCCTATGGATGCAGTAGACGCTATTGGAGTTTCCAAACTACAGCTGATCAGATTTGTTGTACTACCAGAATCTGCATCACATCTGCTCAGCCAGATTTTGTATATTTTTGATTATAACATTAGGCAGACTAGTATACTTGGTCTCGTAGGTGCAGGCGGAATTGGATTTTACATCATTAACTACATAAAGTTCTTTGAGTATGGAAAGGCTGCAGTTTTCATGTTAGTTGTTCTTGCAACCGTCTTGATAATTGAGTGGGTTAGTGTACGAATAAGAGACAAGTATATTGTCAAATCACAAAGGGGAATGCAGGTTAAAGCTTAACAGCCCTTAATTCCACTGCTCACAAAAATCGAATAGCAACCCAGACCACATTCTTCACATCTTGGTTTCATAGAATCTTTTTCTGCGCTTCCGATGCAACAAGGTTTTTTCTCCCTGCCTAAATGATCAACGGAAAGAATAGCCCTCTTTGACCAAACTAAAGAACAGAATCCACCATTAGTGCAATGAAAAGTACAGCCAAATATGGACTTGAAAACTTGAACAAAACCCATGAAGCCTTTTCGCTTGGCTTTGCAACAACCCAGAAACTAAGAATCACCATTAAAACTCCCGATGCGATTGCAGTATACAAATAAACTTCATGCATTAACGGTTCCCCATTTTCATGTGTTAGGAAAAATGGAACTACGCTGAAGAGTACCATCATTAGTGTAGTGCCGGCAATTATTCTAGCAGACGTTTTTTCCGATTGAACCGCAGTTAACATTGGAACGTTTACTTTTTTGTAATCATCCTTAAAGTGTAAAGTTAATGCCCAAATGTGCATTGGAATCCAAACAAAGACTAATCCAGCTATAACAAGACCAAAGTCCCAAAGACCAGTTGTAGTCACAGCAACATATCCAATCAGTGCTGGTGCACCGCCTGAGAATCCTCCCAAAACAATGTTTGTTCTACTTTTGCGCTTTAGACAATAACTATACACCAAAATATTATCTACTAATCCAAATGCCATAAAAGAACCAGCTAAGATGCCTTGCCAAAATGATGCAGTGAAGCATATACCAAAAGCACATGCTAATGATATTGCAGCAAGCACAAGTCCAAAATTCCTAGCCTTTTCTGCAGGATAAATTCGTCTACTTGGTATTGGTCTGTTCTTGGTTCTCTCCATTATCGCATCAATGTCTCTGTCATGATAATTTGTCAACGTATTCGCAGCGGCAGAACCGGCAGCTACTCCTCCAAGGAGTAATGCCCATGTTTCAAGAGAAATTGGAACATTGAAAACATTTGAAGCGGTAATGGCTGCACCAAAGGCAGTAAACACAAGAAGGTACCAGATCTTTGGTTTTGTCAGCTCGTAGTATACAGCGATATTTGATTTTGTGTTAAAAGTTTGCATTAATCATCACTCTATTCTCAGATCTGCATCACTATTGTAACATATAGGGCATTTGTTTTGTTCGCGTCTTCATTTCTATAAAACTCTCAGAGCCTATAATTCCTTCAATTTTACCAATATTATCTGAAACAATCTTATACATATCATTCAGGTTTTCGGCATACATTGTTACCAGTATGTCAAACCTACCGGTCACTTCCGCAACCTCTCTCACACCTGGGATCTTGAATAATTCTTGGATAACATTATCTCGTTGCTTTGAATCCATGTTAATTCCTGTTATTGACTTTACACCAAACCCTAATTCCTTATTGTTAATCTCAATTGTAAATCGCTCAATGAGTTTTTTATTTATTAATCGCTTTATCCTGCTATAAACTACTGAAGAGTTGGCGTTAATTTTTTCAGAAAGTTTTGGAATTGATATTGATGAATCCCTACTAAGCTCTGATAAAATCTTTTGATCTATTTTATCCACTTTTACCGTTTAAAACACCTGAGACATTACATATTTTTCGGATTAATAAAGCTATTATTGAAATTTTTATAATTTTTTTCTTTAAATCTTATCTTTTTTGTATAGCATCTCAGCTAGGAGAACAGCACCCTTTGCAGATCCCATCTTCTTGTTGTGTGAGAATAACATGTACTTCAATCCATGATCAAACAACTCCTCTTTTTCTAATCTTCCAATTGTTGTCGTCATTCCGCCACCTACATGTCTTTCAATTCTTGGCTGCGGTCTTGTTGGGTCATCATGCACTACATAGTAATTTTTTGGCGCTGATGGAAGACCTGCAACACTAATTTCCTTATTGTATTGTTCATATGTTTCCTTTGCATTTTTAGGATTAACCTCTTTTTCAGTTTCAACGAATACGGATTCGGTATGACCATCAATTACTGGAACCCTTGTACAAGTACAACTAACACGTATGTCGGCCGGTTCTATTTTACCATCCTTTAATTTTCCAAGTATTTTTTTTGTCTCAATCCTAACTTTGTTTTCTTCCTTTGGTATGTAAGGGATAATGTTATCTGTGACATCCATAGCCGAAACACCTGGTGATCTGCCGCCACCCGAGATCGCTTGCATCGAAGTCATCATGACTTTTTTTGCTCCATATTTCTCATAAAGTGGTTTCATAGTAATTGCTAATCCAGTTGTGGTACAATTAGGCAAAGGAGCTACCCATCCTTTCCAACCTCTGTTCTTTTTTTGTACTTCTAACAACTCAGCTTGCTCATCGTTTATCCCTGGAATTAGAATTGGCACATCATCCTCATATCTATACGCAGAAGAAGTTGAAATTACAGGTATATCCTTTGCAAACTTTGTCTCAATATCTCTTGCAGCGTTAGATTCGACAGCAGAGAATACCAAGTCTAACTCCGCAACATTAATCTCGTCAATTTTTTTTACAGTCATTCCTTTGATGTATTCCGGGATTTCTTCACCTACTTCCCATTTGATAATTCCACTGTCTGGATCTCTAATTGCATCAACGTAGTTTTTTCCTGCAGATCTTTCTGAAGCTGCAATTTGTGTAACTTCGAACCATGGGTGATCCTCTAGAGATAGCACAAATTCTTGTCCTACCGCTCCAGTGACTCCAATTATCGCTACTTTCTTTTTCATTGAGTCATTTTCAAGTTTTCAATTAATAATCGTTAGCAATAACCAAAACACACTATATTGGCAATTAATTATCTATAATGTGAAAATTCATCCAAACAAATCAGCACAATCACACATCCCAGCCTCACACGGAGGCAAATATGGCACAAAAAATCCTGATGTTAATGTGATTGATTTCAGTTCAAATGTAAACCCGTTAGGATGCCATCCAGGCGTAAGACGCTATTTGAAAAAACATTTGGATTCAATTTCAGAGTATCCTGATCCAAATTCTACGGATTTACGTGCAAACTTGGCGTGGTTTACCGGTGTTCCAAAAAAGCAGATTGTTGTTGGGAATGGCGCGACGGAAATAATTTACAATTTCTGCAAAACTTTTCTAAATAAAAAGACGCGTGTTTTGATTCCAATACCAACTTTTAGTGAGTACGAAGTTTCTGCAAAACTTTGTGACTGTAAAATATCATTTTTTAAAACTATGGATCTTTCGAGAAATTTACAAAAATTTATCATGGAAATTCCCAGAAATGGCTGTGTTTTTATTTGCAATCCAAATAATCCCACTGGTATTTTAATCCAGAAGAATGAAATACTAAAAATTGTCGCAGTGGCAAAGAAGAAATCAACAATTGTATTTGTAGATGAGACATTTATTGAGCTTGTACCAGGAAATGATGAATCCGTAATAAAGCATATCAAGAATTTCGAGAATTTGTTCATTTTACGTTCACTCACAAAATCTTTTGGTTTAGCAGGAATTAGAATTGGCTATGGAGTAGGCAGTCCACAAATTATAGAACCACTACAAAAAATCAAGATTCCTTGGAATGTAAGCAATCTAGCACAGCGTGCAGCAAGTGCAGCAATATGTTATCATCCATTTTTAGATAAAACATGTAAATTAATCAAAAAGGAGAAAAATTTCATATACTCAAATTTAGCAAAATCGAAAAAATTTGCTTGCTATACTTCAGCAACAAACTTTCTTCTAGTCAAGACAAAAATTAAATCAAAACTTTTGCAAAAGAAACTTCTCAAACAAAAAATTCTGATTAGAGACTGTAGCACATTTCGTGGATTAAACCAGAATTACATTAGAATTGCGGTAAAAACTAGAAAAGAGAACATAAAACTGCTAAAGGCATTGAAGGTGATTTAGCATCTCAAAAACGCTAATGGTTCAGGGAACCGCATCCAGTGCAGGTAAAACAACACTTGTTACTGCACTCTGCAGAATTTTTCTGGAAAAGGGATTCTCTGTAGCACCGTTCAAGGCGCAAAACATGTCAAACTACGCCTACAAAGGAAAAGATTTTGAAATTTCTCGTGCTCAGGCAGTTCAAGCTCTCGCATCACGTATTGAAATATCACCAGATTTGAATCCAATTTTGTTAAAACCTCTAGGTGATTATAGAAGCTCCATTTTCCTAAGGGGAAAATTCTATAAAAAAATGCATGCTGATGACTATTACAGGAAGTTTGTTCAAAAAAATGGAATGAAAACGGTTTTGAGATCATTTCATACCTTAGAAAAAAACCATGATTTGATTATCATTGAGGGCGCTGGTTCTCCTGCCGAAATTAATCTTACAAGATATGATATTGCAAACATGAAACTTGCCGAGAAAACAAAATCACCTGTAATTTTAATTACAGATATTGAGAGAGGCGGATCTTTTGGAAGCATTGTTGGTACCCTGTCATTATTAGAAAAAAAATACCAAAGAATGATCAAAGGTTTTGTTTTTAACAAATTTCGTGGCGACTTGAATATTCTTAAACCTGGATTTAGAAAGCTAAAACAAAACACAGGAAAGCCAGTTTTTGGTACCATCCCACTGACCAAATTTCTGCTTCCCGAGGAGGATTCCATAACTTCAGATTCAAAGCAGCTTGCACTCAATAGTAAGAACCTAAAAAAGATCGATTCCGAAATTGAGAAGTTAAGCAAGGTTGTAAAGTCAAGTCTTAATATCAGAGCAATTGAAAAACTACTGTAATGATACTTGAAAGCGTCGTTATAGTTGGATTTGCTCTTTTATTGGATTTTTTAGTGGGTGATCCAAGAACCAAGTATCATCCAACTGCTTGGATTGGAAAACTAATAGCATCACTTGTTCCTTTTACAAAAAGCAACTCGGTAAGAAAGGAATTGATTGGTGGCATCTTGCTTGTTAGTGTAATTGTAGTAACTGTCTGCACAATGCTTGTTGTTTTGGATATTGGAATTAGTTTACTCACTATTGATATTGTCTCATTAATTGTGTCGATAGCTGTTGGTTCAATCTTACTAAAAACAACTATTGCTATTAGAGGAATGCAAAAACATGCCTTAGCGGTAGTTGATGCGGTTGAGAAAGGAGATTTAGGTTCTGCTCGAAATCATCTCTCTATGATTGTAAAGAGAGATACCAAGAATTTAGATAAAAATCATATTTTGTCTGGCGTTTTGGAGAGTGTAAGCGAAAATACGGTTGATGGAATTACTGGTCCGTTATTCTATTATGCTATTTTTGGTCTTCCAGGCGCATTTGTTTACAGAGCAATAAACACTGTAGACTCTATGATTGGCTACAAGACAACCTTGTTCAAGAATGTGGGTTGGTTTGGAGCCAAGTGTGATACTGTACTGAACTATGCTCCATCTAGACTAACTGGGTTAGTGATGATTCTAGGCGCATTAATTTTGGGCTACAATTGGAAGGAATCGCTATACATTATGAGACGTGACAGCGGAAAACTAGAAAGCACCAACGCAGGATTTCCAATGGCTGCTTTGGCTGGTGCACTTGGAACCAGGTTAGAAAAGATGGATTATTACACAATTGGCAATGGTAGTATAGAATTTACAAAATCTCACATTACGTCTGCAGTTACGTTGATGAAAGTTTCGTCAATTTTATTCTGCGGTATAGTTACTATTCCAATAATCGTAACTCTTTCATTTTTAGGATGGTGGATACATGCTTAAGGAAATTAGTTCAGTTTTCTCATTCCTAACAATAATTCCTTCTAATAATACTGATCTGGAAACTGTTGCAAGATACATGCATGTTTTCCCTATAATTGGAATTGGAATAGGACTTCTAATTGCCTCAATTGGATTTGGACTTTCATTTTTCCTAGAACCATTAATTGTTGCATTATTGGTTGTTGCATCCATCGCTATCATTACAGGAATACATCATACTGATGGGTTGGCGGATTTCGCTGATGGTCTTATGACCAGAGGGACAAAAGAGAAAAAACGCAAGGCGATGAAAGATCTTTCAACTGGCTCTGCAGGAATTGTTTCTGTTGTATTGTCTATAGTTGGCGTAATCATAGCCTTGTCACTGATAACTGGCTACGAGTTGTTTCAGGCTATTTTACTTAGTGAAATTTTAGCTAAGTTCTCAATGGTGTTAATGGCTAGTATTGGAAAATCAGCGGCTGTTGGTTCCAATTCACCATTCATACAAATCATGAAAGATAAAAGAAGACTGGCGGCTGCTGGTGTTATTACGATTATTCCGCTTGTTGTGATAGGCGGAACTACTGGCCTGATACTTTTTGGTGCATCAATTGGTGTGACATTATTTTTGATTGGTCTATCCACCAGAAGTTTTGGTGGAATAACTGGTGATGTTATGGGTGCTGCTAATGAACTTACAAGACTTTCATCACTGCTAATCTTTGTATCACTATGATTGGGCTTGTTATGGCGGGAGGCAGAGGATCTAGGATGGAATTTCCTGCCCCTGAAAAATTATTACTTGAATATGAAAAACCTATAATTTTCCATGTAATCGATTCATTAAATGACTCGCATTGTTTTTCTAAGGTTTTTGCTGCCACAAGCCCAAATTCACCTGATACAAAACGTGTATTGGAGGAAAGAGGGATAGAAACTTTAGACACACAAGGAAATGGATATGTTAACGACCTAAATTTTCTATTACAAAAGATCGATGGATTTGTATTTGTTGTTTCTGGAGATTTGCCATTACTGGATGAAGAAATTATTCAAAAGTTGGTCGAATTTAATTCAGAAAGTGTTTGGACTAGTTTTCTTGTATCCAAGGAATTTCTGAATTCCTTAGGTTTGGAATCTAATCTATTAGTGAAATATGATAGTACTGAATGTGTATACACGGGAATTTCTATCATTAACGCTGATAAAATTAAAAATTTGAATTTAGTTAACGAAGACTATATTATCTTAGATGATAAGAGAATAGCTTTTAATTTGAACACAAACGAAGATTTCGAATTACTCAACAGTTCCTAAAATTTTTCCTATTATTCGTGCCTTAGAACCAGCAGGCTCAGATATCACATTACCACAAGACTTGCACGTAACAGATGTTGACGCATGCGAATAAACAATATTTTCTTTCTCACATTCCTTACAACTAATTTTAAGGAATTTGCTATTTGGTTCTGGAATGAGTATGTGTTCTTTTTTCATTTTGCAACCAACTCAAATTTTCTGATTCTAATACCATACTTCATCGTCTTCTTCTTGCATTCTGGGCATGTAAAAACCTGTGTAACTTTCTTTGTTGTTTTTGCGGGCTTAGCAAGCTTGGGGAATTTTTGTCCTCCATACCCTTTTTTCCGTAATGCATGTCTTCTTTCTCCAGCAGCAGTGCCTCTGCGTTTGCCTGCCTTGTAAATAGAAATCTTTTGTATAACATGTTTATTACATTTAGGACAGAAACGATTGATCTCTTTGGGTATATTCACAATTAGAATCCGAGCCTGGCGGTAATTTAAACATGGTCTCTAATCTATAATAATACGAGTGTACATCATAGAATATTGTTCCTCGGGTTGTCTAGAAGTATCCAGACTTTAAATGAAGTTGCTATTGGTGACAAACCTGCTGATCTTATTCTAGAGAACTGCTCGTTGGTGAATGTTTATTCGCGTGAGATAATGCCGGAAACTCAGATAGCTGTATCCCACGATAGGATTGCTTACGTTGGTCCAGATGCATCCCACACAAAGGGGAAAAAGACTGTCATAATGAATTTAAAAAAAAAGTATGTAACTCCAGGATTTGCTGATCCTCACATCCATATAGACCAGTTTGTTTTACCTGCCGAATTTACAAAAAAATCTCTTCTGTGCGGAGTAACATCGCTTTTTTCTGATCCTATTGATATCGTGAGTACCTGTGGCTATAGGGGATTCAAAGAATTTGTTAGGATGACATCTGAACTTCCTGCACGTTTTTTTCATATGGTGCCAGGCGGAGTTCCAGTTGATAAGAAGTTCAGCCATGGAAGAGAGATCAGCCTAGCAGAAGCAAAACAAGCACTCAAAATTCCGGGCGTTCTTGGTCTAGGCGAGGTATTTTCGTGGACAAAAGTGACAAAACGTGATCCTAAGATAATGAAAATGTTATCAACCATGCTTGAAAATGATTGTGTAATTAACGGTCATACCGCTGGTGCATCTGGCAAAAAACTAAATGCTTACGTGTCATCTGGGATTTTGTCCTGCCATGAACCAATAAACTTTGATCAAGTTTTGGAGCGATTAAGGTTAGGGATGTGGATAATGATAAGGGAGGGTTCCATTCGTAGAGATTTAAAAGAAATTGTCAAGTTAGTACTCTCAAACAAAACATACACTGACAGATTGATGTTTTGTTCTGATGGTCTTGACCCATCTGACATTACAAGATTTGGTCACATTGATCATTGTATAAGAGAATCAGTAAAACTGGGTCTTAATCAGATAGATGCAATTTCTATGGCATCAAAAAACTGTTTTGATTATTATAACATGGGAAAGGATTTGGGTGGCATTGCTCCAGGAAAACTTGCGGACATTTTAGTTTTCGACGATCTAGCCAAAATGAAACCCAGGAAAATTTTTGTTGGCGGAAACTTAGTTGTGTCAAACGGCACCATTGTGTCTCAAATAAAAAAATATACAGTACCTAAATGGATGGCAAAAACGGTCAAGTTACATAAATTCTCAGAAGATGATTTTACAGTAAAATCTCGAAATAACACAGTAAATGTTAATGTCATAAATATGAAGACAGAGATTATAACAGAAAAGATAAACGAAAACCTGTCAGTAAAGGATGGAAATGTTGTAGCATCTACTGATAAGGATATCTGGAAGGTAGCAGCATTTGATCGAACATTTGGAACACGGAAACACGCAGTTGGATTCTTGAAGAACTTTGCAGCCAAAATAGGTGCATTTGCCTCAACATGGAACTTCCATGAAAATAATTTGCTAGTAATTGGCTCTAATGAAAAAGATATGGCAAAGGCAGCAAACAGCCTTGTCAATACACAGGGTGGCATAGTGGTAGTCAATGAGGGAAAAATCCTGGCGTCTATGCCTCTTCAAATGGCTGGTATTGTATCTACAAATAGCTTTGAAACAGTTTCAGAAAACTTTGAAAACTTAAACGCCGTATTAGCGGATACTGGCTGCAAATTCAAAAAACCACATCTCATTCCACTCTTTTTGCCATTTCTAGCACTACCAGACATACGAATACTGAGTACAGGCTTGGTTGATGTGAAAAATCGTTCATTCTTAAGCGTATTTGCGTGAATAGAATATTAAGGGGAAACAAACCATTTTTGTTGAATACATGGCATCAATACAACAAACACCTCAAGGTCCAGTTTTAGTTCTAAAAGAAAGCGCACTACAGCAAAAAGGACGTGATGCGCAGAAAAATAATATTGCTGCCGCAAAACTGGTAGCAGAACTGGTTAAAACAAGTCTTGGTCCGCGTGGTTTAGACAAAATGCTAGTGGATTCACTAGGAGATGTCACAATTACAAATGATGGCGCTACAATTCTAAAGGAGATTGATACACAGCATCCCGCAGCAAAAATGATGGTTGAGGTATCCAAAACTATTGATACTGAAGTGGGTGATGGAACAACATCTTCTGTTGTTTTTGCCGGAGCACTATTAGAAAAAGCAGAAAAGCTTCTTGAAAAAGATGTACACTCTACAGTGATTATCGATGGGTATCAGGCTGCCTCAGAAAAGGCTCTTGAATTATTAGCAAAACTAGCAAAAACAATCAAACCTGATGATCGAGAATCATTAATCAAAATTGCAAAAACTAGCATGCAATCTAAACTAGTTTCTGAAGACAGTGCACCTCTATCAAAATTAGTTGTTGATGCAATTCTGAAAATTGCGGAAAAAGATGGCGATAAACATTCTGTTGACCTTGATAATCTCAAAGTAGAAAAAAAGGCAGGCGGTTCTATTGATGATACTAGTTTAATCAATGGTATAGTTCTTGATAAAGAAATTGTTCACAGTGGCATGCCAACAAAGGTTGAAAAAGCCAAAATAGCACTTGTTAATGCTGCACTTGAAGTAGAGAAGACTGAGATGAGCGCTGAAATTCGAATTTCTGATCCAACTCAAATGCAGCAGTTCTTAGAAGAAGAAAATAAGATGTTAAAATCAATGGTCGATAAAATACATAATATTGGTGCCAATGTGCTGATTTGCCAAAAAGGAATTGATGATATCTCACAACATTATCTTTCTAAACATGGAGTTTTGGCTGTACGAAGAGTAAAAGAAAGCGATATGACTAAACTAGCTAAAGCTACTGGTGGAAGGATTTCTACAAATCTTGATGATATTTCAGCAGATGATTTGGGTTCTGCAGAAATTGTACAACAGAAAAAAGTGGAATCAGACAAGTGGGTATTCATAGAAGGATGCAAAAATCCTCGTTCAGTAACAGTTCTCATCCGAGGTGGTTCACAAAGAGTAGTTGATGAGGTTGACCGTTCCATACATGATGCGTTGATGGTAGTCAAAGATGTTGTTGAAAAACCATCAATTGTGGCTGGCGGTGGTTCACCGGAAGCATATCTAGCTGCGGAATTAAACGAGTGGTCAAGTATTTCTGAAGGTAGGGAACAACTTGCTATCAAACAATATGCGGAAGCATTTGAATCAATTCCATTAACAATAGCAGAAAACGCCGGAATGGATCCAATTGATACTATTATCACGCTGCGTGCAAACCAAAGCAGTGGTAAACACACTGTTGGAATCAATGCAAAGGAAAGTAAGATTGGGAATATGTTATCTTTAGATATAGTAGAACCACTAGTGGTAAAAGAACAAATTATAAAATCAGCCACGGAGGTAGCTTGTATGATTCTAAGAATTGATGATGTGATTGCAGTTTCTGGCGGTCCAGGTGCTGGTGGTTCTTCAGGCATGCCACCAATGGGATAGTCCATTCCAGATTAAACTAAAACTTCAAAACTTACTCAATTAACTATATTTGTGCATAAAATTGGAATCGATCTTGGTGGAACCAAGATAGAAGGTATTTTGCTAGATGAAAAATATAATACAATTCAACGCAAACGTATCGAAACACATCAAGAAAATGGTTATGATTCTATTGTAAAATCTATCACATCTTTAGTAAACGAATTAAAAGCAAAAACAGGAGAAGAGACATCAGTTGGAATATGTACACCGGGTATTATTGATACTAATTCAGGATTAGTCAAAAATAGTAATACCCAATGTCTCATAGGAATGCCATTAAAAAACGACATTGAGAAAGCATTGGGGTCTCAAATTGTAATGGAGAACGATGCCAATTGTTTTGCCCTTGCGGAATCATTACTAGGATCTGCCAAAAGGTATGATGTTGTTTTTGGCGTAATAATCGGAACCGGTGTTGGAGGTGGTATTGTCATCAACGGAACCTTACACAAAGGAAAAACAAACATTGCTGGAGAATGGGGACATCACACACTAAGACCAGATGGAAATGAGTGTTATTGTGGAAAGCAGGGATGTGTTGAAACGTACATCAGCGGACCTGCTCTCGAAAAGCGCTGGCTAGAACTTACTGGGAAGAAAGAACCGTTGCAATCAATAGTACAAGATCTTTCTGATGAAAAAGCAAAACAATGGAAAGAGGAATTTCTTGAAAATTTTGGTACTAGTCTTGCGAACGTAATTGACATTTTAGATCCTAATGTTATTGTTTTAGGAGGAGGTGCTTCAAACATACCGTTCTTGTATGATGAAGGGAAAAAAGCGGTTTATGATAAAGTGTTTAGTGATTCTATTGAAACTCCAATACTCAAAAACAATCTTGGTGATTCTGCTGGTGTCTTTGGTGTCTGTTTGTTGTGTAACTAGTTATTGTGGTTCTATTGTAGCAGGTGGCTTGCTTGACACCACATAAGATACCCAAGTAACGTCATCAATTTCATTCGTGATCCGATTACTTATCTTCTCTAAGAGTTCATTTGGTAATCGAGTCCAGTCTGCGGTCATCGCGTCAATAGAATCTACAATTCTAATCATTACAATATTACCATATTTTCTTTCATCTCCAACAACACCAACCGCCTTATCATCTCCTACTGCAGCATATGCTTGCCAAACTTTATCGTACAAATCTGCATTTTGTAATTCTTCTTCCACTATCTTACTTGCAACTCTTGTGATTTCCAATTTCTTTTTTGTAACTTCACCAATAATTCTTACCGCCAGACCTGGTCCTGGAAATGGATGCCGTACAATCAGATCTTGAGGAATTCCAATAATCTTTGCAACCTTTCTTACTTCATCTTTATACAAATCGCGAAGTGGCTCCAAAACTTTCAGATGTAACTCCGGTAAGCCGCCAACATTGTGGTGTGTCTTGATTACTGATGCAGGTCCTTTTGATACCCCACTTTCAATCACATCAGGGTAAAGAGTTCCCTGAGCAAGCCAGGTAAACTGTCCATTTTCCTTGGAAAATTTTGTAAATATATTACCAAACTCTTTGCCAATAATCTTCCTTTTTTCTTCCGGATCGATTACCCCATTTAATTTTGAAAGAAACTGTTCTTGCCCATCTATTTTTGTGAAATTAACCTCAAAATTATTCTTAAACATGTTCTCTATCTCTTCTGCCTCATTCAGTCTCAGAAGACCATTGTCAACGAAAACACATTTTAGTCTGTTTCCAATTGCCTTCTGAATTAATAATGCAGCTACAGTAGAGTCAATACCACCACTAACTCCACACAGAACGTTTCCCTCTACTTTGGAAATGTTTTCAACAGCATTTTCAACAAATTTTTCCATAGTCCAGTCTGGATTTGCATAACAAACATCTAGAACAAAATTTTTCAGAATTTCAGTTCCTTTTTCCGTATGTACTACTTCAGGGTGAAATTGAATTCCGAATACGGTCTTCTGTTTGTTTGCAATAGCTGCAGAACGCGAGTTTTCAGTATGTCCAATTATTTCAAAACCTTCTGGCACATTCTCTGCTTCGTCTCCATGACTCATCCATGCTCTAACAGAATCTCCAATTCCATTTAGGATATCCGAATTACTGTCAATCGTAAGTACAGATGACCCATACTCTTTGTTTGCACGTTTTATCTTACCACCAAAATTATTCACAATGATTTGATGCCCATAGCATATTCCTAATATTGGTACATTCAGTTGGAAGATTTTCTTATCAGGTATGGGCGCACCGGAGTCGTATACACTTGATGGTCCACCAGAAAAGATAATTCCTTTCGGATTTAGCTTGGTTAGGTTCTCTAAAGAAATGTCAAATGGAACAAGTTCGGCGTATACAGAGAAATCTCTAATCCGTCTGCATATCAAGTGGCTGTATTGTGAGCCAAAATCTAAAACAACAATTTTATCCATAACATCACGCCGAATTTTCAATCATTCGTGTGAGAGACCATGTTGCGGTGTTAATGATCTCATCTACTCTTTCTTCCTGACGATAATTTTTGATTATAATTTCTCTTATCCTACTCCCATTATCATTTATTACACAATTAATAATATCGTCTTTCTTTATTTCACCACTTTCAGCTTGCTCGATATCCTTTTTTTTCATCTCGCCAATAATACGATCAACGAAAAAAGTTTTCAGAGGAGGCATATCAGGATCAAGCGTAACATTATCCTCTAAAATAATTGAAACCTTATCATTTGTAACAAACGCATTAGCAATGGTTATACCATCTGAGCTTTTTGTAATTGCTATCTTTCTTTCTTGTTTTATTACTTTTACAGCGTTACGCGTTAGCTCTGATGCTTTTGTAAAACTTGATTGTTTAAGGATTGTATCCAACACAGAAATATTTTTTTCCAGTTTTTCAATCTGTTCCTTATACTTGATTATTTTTTCAGTGAGCTCTTCTTTTAACTCTAACATATCACGAATTTGCTCATCAGAAAACCCCATACAGCTTCTTATGTAAGACGATATTAAAACGCATTCTTACTAATTAGTCTGTTAAAAAAATATTAATAATTGTCAAAGCAGAAGAGAACTAGTGACATCAAGCGCTAGTATTATTTTGATTAGTGGATCTCTTGGATTGGCACTTCTTGTGGTATTTGGGCTTTTTGCATTTCCTGCTGAATTAGAATATTCTGAACCCGCAGCTGAAGTAGAACCCGCAGCTGAAGTAGAACCCGCAGCTGAAGTAGAACCCACAGCTGAAGTGGAACTCGCAGCTGAAGTGGAACCGGCAGCTGAAGTAGAACAAGTAGATTTTGAGGCTGGGGAAGGTTTGGAACTAAACTGCAATCCTGAAGTTGACAAAGATGGTGATGACATTCCAGATAACTTAGATGTTAAAGGACCAATAGACTGGTCAAATTGTAGTCTATTTGGTTTGGATCTATCTAATCTTCAGTTATCTGGTGCAAACCTATCAGGAAGTAGTCTATATGCAGCGGACATTTCTAACACAGATCTTTCTGGAGCAAATCTTTCACACGCACAAATCTATAAGGCAAATATATCTAATACAAACTTCACATACGCTGATCTATCTTATGCAAATTTGTGTGGTGCAGCATATGATGAGAATAATCCTAACGAGCTACCTGGAGTGGGCACAGTTTATTTTGATTTTACTGGTGCTAATTTATCACATGCAGATTTGGATCATTCATCTTTGAGAGATGCAGATTTGACAGATGCGTTAGTTATGTATACTAATTTCAACGATGCAGATCTATTACGTGTAGACCTATCCGGTAAGGATCTCACTGGGACGATATTAACAGAAGCTGATCTCACGCAGGCAAATCTTACTGGTGTAGACCTATCCGGCAAGGATTTTGGATTATCTACTATGTCTGGTAAAGAGAAAACTGGCACAGTATTTACTGGCGCTAACCTTTCTAATACCAATCTCACCGGTACAGACCTATCCGGCAAGGATCTAACTGATACAATATTTACCGGTGCTAACCTTTCTGATACCAATCTCACCGGTACAGACCTATCCGGCAAGGATCTAACTGATACAATACTTACCGGTGCTAACCTTTCTGATACCAATCTTACCGGTACAGACCTATCCGGTAAGGATCTAACTCAAACAGTACTATCAGGGGTGAACCTTTCTAACACAAATCTCACTGAAATGATACTAACCGGAGCTGACCTTTCTAACGCAAATCTATCTGGCGTAGACCTGTCAGGCAAGAACCTCACTGATACAATACTTACCGGTGCTGACCTTTCTAACGCAAAGCTGTTGGATGTAAACTTGACTGGCGCTAATTTACAAAACGCTGATTTAAGATATACTTTACTAATAGATGCAAATCTATTAAATGCAATACTTACTGGCGCTGATCTTTCACAAGCAGTTCTTTCTGGGGCAATACTAACAGGCGCTAATCTTGAAGATGCTATTCTAACTAATGCAATCTTAAATTGTATTGGTCATTCTATCTGTATTTAATTATATTACCAATATCTCGCAAGTTTATTTTTGTTAATCCTTTGATCTTAGTTGTAGAATAAAGATCAGCTTCACTTTTTTTTGCGAGCCATTCTAGTAATTTCTTTCCACGACGCAATTTTTTAATTTTGGTAGTTCTACTAATTACTCTAGTTTTAGAGTATTTTCCAATCCTAGTTCCAAAATCCATTCCAAGAAGAATTATTTTTTTTGCCTTAAAATGATTAGCCAAAAATACACATCTATCTCCATCCGTAAATCCACCAAAGTTGTGAACCTTTCCTACAGGTTTTGTTTGTGTTGTTCCTATACAATTTTTGAAGTCTTTTACAAGATGGATCTTTTCAGCGTTATCGCCATGCGCATGCACAACCATCATTGTGTTTGTTCTGCCAGCTTTTTTTAGCGATTTTATATCACCATCAAGATCCGTGACTATAATGTCTGGCTTCAAATTGTTTTCGATCATTGCTTTTGTAGCACCGTCAGCCACTATTTTTGTAATTTTCTTGTATTTTTTCAAAATTAAAATGCAAGATGGTAATGAAGGACCAGCACCTATTACGAAAACTGGTTTATTCTCAATTAGGTTTCTGATTTTTACGATTGGTGTTTTTTTTGGTAATAACGAATCTAACAATTTGCATGATTGAGTGTCCTTCTTTCTTGAATAGCCGAAATCTTTCAGAATATCCTGATATTTTGATTCCCAACCAACAATGGTCATATGACTCAAATTAGTAGGGTTTATGATAAGTCATGTGAATAAATTAGGAACTGTCAGGGTCGGAGGTTCAAACCCTGTCAGAATAATGGGAATTTTAAATACAAGCTCTGAATCATTTTACAAAAAATCTATCTCAGTTGGCAAGCAAAAAATTGTTGATGCAGTTCACAGCATGGAAGAAGAAGGTGCTGATTTTATTGATGTTGGCGGTATGTCTACTGCACCATACCTGTCAACAATGATATCAGAAAAAATTGAGATGGCTCGTATAGTTAATGCAATTAAGATAATTCAGCGTACAACAAACTTACCCATCTCCGTTGATACGTGTAGGGCTGCAGTCGCAAAGGAAGTCTTAGAATTAGGAGTTGATATAATCAATGATGTTACTGGACTGAAATACGATATAATGATGCCAAAAATAATTGAAAGATACAGTCCATCACTTATTTTATGTGCATATAGTAAAAAAATCATTACTGGTAACCAACTACATGAGACAAAACGATTGTTAAAAAAAAGTTTGGAAATAGCAAAATCTGTAAAAATCTCTAGAACTAAAATTGTTTTAGATCCTGCCATTGGGTTTTTTAGGAAAAAAGGCAGAAATTCTTTTTTTACAAAGATTAATTCAGATTGGGTTAAAAGAGATTTGTTGATTTTAGAAAATTTAAGATCAATTAAATTGAATACACCACTTCTCATATCAGTATCAAACAAATCATTCATTGGGAAAATCTTGAAAAAAGAAAATCCATCGAATAGACTTGCAGGATCATTGGCAGCTGAGACAGTCTGTGTTTTAAACGGAGCAGACATAATTCGTACTCATAATGTAGCTGAAACAAAGGAAGCAATTACAATATCTCAAAAGATATCATGAGAGCAAGAAAGGCTTATAACGGTTTTTTTTTCTAAAGTAGGAGGTTCGGTTGGATATACAAGAAGGATTGACATTTGACGATGTTCTTCTTGTACCCAAATTTTCAGATGTATCAAGTCGTTCCCAGACTGATCTCTCAACACAACTTTCTAGAAACATTTCCATAAACATTCCGTTAATCAGCGCTAACATGGATACAGTTACAGAATCGTCAATGGCGGTAACTATTGCTCGTGAAGGTGGCATAGGAATCATACATAGATTTTTGTCAATTAAAGAAGAAGTGAACGAAGTTCTAAAAGTCAAACGTTCTGGAAGTGTGATTATAGAAAATCCATATTCAATTAATCCTGAACAAACGATTGAAAATGCTTTCAACATAATGAATGAAAAGCAGGTGTCTGGACTTTTAGTTGTTGATTCCAACTCTAAACTAACAGGAATTTTGACCGAGCGGGATGTCTTATTTGAACCACCTAATTGCTCTAAGTTAGTTCAGGATCTAATGACAAAAGATGTTGTTTCTGCAAAACAAGGTACTGATTTAGAAGAGGCGAAAGAGATTCTCAAAAAGAACAGAATTGAAAAATTACCTATAGTTGATGATAATAATCTAGTCAAAGGTCTGATAACTTGCCAGGATATTTCGAATTTGGAAAAATATCCGAATGCATCAAAGGATAGCAAAGGGAGACCAATTGTTGGAGCAGCTGTTGGTGTCAAAGGTGATTTTATGGAAAGAACAGAAGCCTTGATTGGTGCAGGAACGGATGTTATAGTTGTAGACATTGCACACGGTCATAGCGAAAATGCCATAAACACAGTGAAAAATATCAAAAAAGCATTTTCTGATTGTGAACTCATTGCAGGAAATGTAGCAACAGCAAAGGGAACTGAAGATTTGATTAAGGCTGGCGTTGATGCAGTAAAAGTTGGGGTTGGCTCTGGCTCAATTTGCATAACTAGGGTTATCACGGGTTCTGGAGTTCCGCAACTCACGGCAGTTTTGGATTGTGCTAAAGTTGGAAAAGAACATGACATACCAATCATCTCAGATGGCGGGACAAGGAACTCGGGCGATGCAACAAAGGCTTTGGCTGCTGGCGCATCTTCCATTATGGTGGGCAGTATTTTAGGTGGAACAGATGAGACACCAGGCACTACAATTACAAAAAACAACAAGCGCTTCAAGATTTATCGTGGAATGGCTTCCTTGAGTGCCTCTATGGGAAGGAAGACCAAAGAAACTGGAACATTCGAGCTAACTGATGACATAAATGATTATGTCGCTGAAGGCGTAGAAGCCATGGTTCCATACAAAGGAAGTGTTACTGATATCATAACACAAATCACAGGAGGAATTCGTTCAGGACTAAGTTACTGTGGAGCCCACAACATAAAACAAATGCACAAAAATGCAGAATTTATCAAAATATCTAGAGCGGGATTTGCTGAAAGCCAGCCTCATGATGTAGACGTAATGTAGTTAGTTTTTTATTCATCATCTCAGAGTTTTTTTTATGTTAAACAAGTATACCATAATAGGTCTAATTGTGGGATGTGTCATCTCAGGACTTGGTGTTGCTTCCATGATCGATTCGTTTGTAAATCCAATCGAAATAAGGCAAACTAATGATACTTTTGGAATTGGCGATTCTGATAAAATTAGATTTAATGCGCCTGCAAACTCTTTTCAAACGTTGACAATTACCGGTGACACATTTGATGTGAAAATCTTAACTACTGATGAAAAAAACAATATCGATAATAGCTATAATGACAAAGAAACTTTTTCATGGACAAATACGGTCTCTGGTGAAAATGTAATCCAAATCCAAAATACTGGAAAATCTGAATTTAATATATCTGGAACATTTGAGTTGGCTCGTGATCCATTATTCCTCACGTATCACATTTTAGTTATCATATCAGGTATTGTTGTAATTGGATTCAGTGCAGCTTTTACTGTAAGAAAACCACGAGGATTCTAGTCTAGCTTTGCAATAGGATACGAACCTAAAATTTTCAGGAAAGTAGAGTGGTTTCTTAACTTTTCCAACAGGTCTTTAATTGAAGAGTCGTCTTGATGACCCTCAAAATCAACATAGAAATTGTATTCCCATGCTGTACTTTTGTTTGGTCTAGATTCAATCTTTGTTAGGTTTATTTTGTGCTGGTAAAACTCGTTGATGATTTGGTATAGAGTGCCAGCTTCATGTTTTACCGAGAAAATTATCGACGTCTTGCTATTTTCAGTTTTGTCATTCTTTTCTTTAGAAAATACCAGAAACCTCGTATAATTATTTGCAGTATCTTCAATACCCTCTTGAATTACTGGAACATCAAAAATTTCTGCGGCATTTTTACTTGCTATGCATGCTACGTTGTTCTTATTCAAATCTTTGATAATTTTTACACTACCAGCAGTGTCATAAGATGGAATAGTCTTTAGTGAGTTTTCTTGAATGAACTGCCTGCACTGGCCTAAAGCCTGTGGGTGTGAATACACCGTCTCAATATCTCCAATTGATCCAGTTCCTATAAGGCAATGATGTACCCTATGATAAATTTCACCTGTAACAATAAGATTCGTAGATAATAACAAGTCATTGCTTTCACCCACACTTCCTTCAAGTGAATTTTCAACAGGCAAAATGGAGTAATCACTTGCGCCATTTTCCGTATTTTTTAATGCATCAGCAAAAGTAGAGCATGGAATAGTCTCTATTTCACCTTCAAAAAATGAGATGGATGCAGCCTCACTATATGCTCCTCGTTCACCTTGGAACGAAATACGATTCATATATTATTTTCTCACTTTTAAGAAATCAGTTTTTAAAAAATCACTTGATAGCTTTCTATCATCAGTCCATCCACATTCAACGCATTTTACAATATCACGTAATGGCTTTACATCCATACCACACTTTCTACATTTAGTAAATAATACTCCCAATTCAGGATCCTGCATGGTAGCATGTATTGCTCCGTTTAGGTGTCCAATAATTTTGAGCTTGACTAAATCTTTTACCAAAGCAACATTCTTTTTTCTAATACTTCTTGTCGCACAAATACATTCTACTTGTGCTTTGACGGGTTTAGAGTTTATGTAGTTGATCAGTACAGCTATCATTGATCCCATAACAGCTTCAACAGTACCGATAACAATATCACCTTTTTCTGGAATTGATGTGGTATTTTGATTTTTTACATTAACTATACGCTCTTTTTGGTCAATTTCACTTTCACCAATAACAGTAGCTCTCACAACATGATCATCATCACAAGCATTACTGCCCGCTTCATATTCTTCAATTATAGCTATCTTGTCTCCTGGTAAAACTGAATTAGACATGTATAACTTCTCAAATTATAGCTATTATTTGTTTACAGCCAATGTTTTATTTGAAAATAATTCTCAATGTTTTCTTTTCTTAGCAGTTTCATGAGTGCAACAGCCTGAGGGGTTGATAGAACAGGCTTATCAAACCTATTATCAGTTGAAATTCTTGGGCATGCTACCTGAATAAAAGCATCAATATCTTTTAGATTTCTTAGTCTTTCGTTTGTAATATCCGTTAACGCAATAAGATGAACAGTTTTGCCTTCGCTTTCCAATTCTTTTTTGAATTTAAGAGCAGTCAATTTAGAAAGCTGACCCTCTTTTAATCCAACTATCACACCAAAAGTTTCAGCATCAGCAGCTTTGTAAATTTCTAAAGTGGCTTTTTTCTGTAATTTTCTTGCAAAGTCAGTTATCTCTCGTATTTCATTAAAGTACGGATCTAAAATGTAAGTTGGCTTGTTTGTAGCCATAGCCACACCTGCGGCATGAAAGTTGCTTTGTCCTAAAAAGACGTTAGCATCTACGTCATCTATTGTTTCAGTTGCAGGATAGAATTCGCACCCAAAAACTTGTCCATCATTAAGTTGCCCCTTTCCTTTTCCAATTTTTACATTAACTCCCTTTTCTTCTAATGTTTTCTTAATTAGCTCTATTTGATTGAGGTGCTGACTATCTGTAATCAATGAAATAGTTTTTCCTCGAAGAAGCTTGACGCATTTTTCCGTTACTTTGTCAAAAGAAATATCATCAAAGGCATCAATCATTATAACATTTTTTTCAAATGTTTCCATACTGTTTGTATGGCCAATGTTGAATAGTATCTCAGCATTCAAGACTTTTGCACCATTAGAATTCAGATCACAGGTACCCCAAGTAGTGTCCGCAAGAAGATAGGCTGGAATTCCATATTTTTTACCAATTCTTAACGTAAGGTCTTGTACCTTAGGCAGTAAGCCATCAGGACCGTTTAAGGCAACAGAAACAGGCTTGCGCGCCTCAATAATATCAAAAATCTTTTCCTCATCAATAACTATCATTTGTATTCTACGAAGGCTTTTTTAATTTAAACCAATCTAGATTCAAAACTAAAAATGTATGAAAAGTACTAGGATATTATTGCAAAATGACACAATTCTTCATATTGGTATTGATGATACAGACTCGCCTAAGGGAATGTGCACCACTTTTCTTTCCTATAAAATTGTAAAATTTCTTGAAAAGCAAGAGATTCAATTTATGGATTTTCCATCTTTGATTAGGTTTAATCCTAACATCCCATGGAAGACACGAGGTAATGGCGCCGTTCGGCTAACCATCAAGACAAAAAATCCTAAAAAAATAAAAAATAAAATTACACAGCTTGTAACAAGTTATTCTGATACAAAAAATGGCGCCAATCCTGGACTTGTATTTTACCAAAACGAAAAAATTCCTGTATCATTTCATAAATTTAGCAAGTTAGCACTTTGGAAATTAATCAGTAGAAAACAGGCTAAACAATTTGTTTCAGAAAACAACGTAGAATCATTTTATCTTGGAAATGGTCAGGGACTAGTTGGTGCTATCAGTGCAATAGGTTACAAATTTTTTGACCATACATTTGAGCTATTATGTTACAGAAAAAAATCTCAGTTTGGGAAAAAAAGAGACATCAGTAATGATAGTGTAAAGAAGATGCAATCCGCTACATTTCCTGATACCTTTAGCAGTTATGACATTGAAAACGATAGAGTGCTAATCACCCCACATGGACCAGATCCAGTATTTTATGGTGTACGTGGTGAAACTATCAAGTCAGTTGTTAGAGCATCTACAATAGTGAATTCTGATGAAAAATTAGATGGATATATGGTTTTCAAATCAAATCAAGGGACAGGAGACCATCTAAATAATGAACTTCAAGTAGATGATCTTAAACCATTTACTTCTGGTTTTTTAGTTGGAGAAGTTTGTAACAAACCTGTAACTGAGCAAGGAGGACATGTATTTTTTTCAATTCAAGTAAAAGATAAAAAAATTAGATGTGCTGTCTACAAACCAACAAAAATTACCCAGATAGCACAAAATCTTATTCCCGGAGACAAAATTCATCTTGGTGGAGGAATTAGAAAAGCATCAAAAAAACATGGAAGAGTACTTAATGTTGAATTTTTACGTGTTTTACAACTCGCAAAAAATTATTTGTTGGTTAACCCAACTTGTAAAAAATGCAACAAAAAAATGAAATCAAAAGGCAACAAGCAAGGATTTGAATGTGTTAAATGCGGTAACAGATCAGTTTCAAAATCTATTTTAGAAATTCCACGAAAAATACAATGTAAACTTTACCTTCCATCTGTATCTGCACATCGTCATTTAACGCGACCATATCAAAGAATTAAAAAAAGAAACAAGAATATTCAATTTAAGACTTCTATTCCATGGATGCATGTTTTCTAAATCACTAAACAATGATTTTAAAAAATTCATTTCATTCTCAAACTTTGAAATTAAATAAAAGATAGATAATATTTAATGTAAGACTATAAACTTCAATTCAATGAAGGTTTTTCAAATACGAGCCTCAATAGTTCTAATTCTATTCTTTTCATTAATAGGCTCAGGCATATTTGTTCCAAACTCTTCTGCTCAAGATGCTCAAATCCCTGACTGGATCAAAAACGTTGCAGGTTGGTGGGCAAGCGGTGTTATTTCCGAAAATGAATTTGTAACTGGAATTGAATATCTGATTAATAATAATATTATTTTGCTTGATTTTGTTCCGTGTAATGACAAGATTCAAAGTCAATATGGAGACACAAAGTCTGTTCCAGACTGGATCAAAAACAACGCAAGTTGGTGGTCTGATAATCTAATTGGTGATACTGATTTTATCAATGGCTTACAATATTTGATCGAGTATAAAATTATCAAGATAGATAACAAAAAAATTCTAGGAAAAGTACCATTAGAAGATATAAGATTTTCACCTAGTTGGCAAGTTGATAAAAATTTCTTGGTTTTCGTACAATCATCTTTCTTTGAGGTTTATGGTGTATATGGAAATTGTGTAATGGATGGTAGTGAACAAGTATGGAAATCTCTTTCGTTAGGACTAAACCCAAACAAATTGGACATGTACAACGAAGTTGCAGTTTGGAATGATCCCCAGAAGACAGTTGTTGTATATCCTTACTTTACTTATGCTGCATATAGCAAACCAGGTTTTTACACATATTATAGTGGTCAATGCGATGATTGTACTACAACCAAATTTACACCATCAACCCCATTATACACATCAAGTGGAATAGGTCATCAGGCTCTAACCCTGTTAGGTTATACTAGTATAACTGATGCGGACATAGATAGAAATCCTAGCATATTACAACAGTTTGACAAGGTAATAATGTTGCATAATGAATACGTAACTCGGACGATGTTTGATGCAATAACAAACCATCCAAACGTTATCTATCTTTATCCCAACGCACTTTATGCAGAAATTGAAGTTAATTACATTGATGAAACAATCACTCTGATAAGAGGTCACAACTATCCGGAACCTGAAATAACAAACGGCTTTGATTGGGAGTTTGATAACACACATCCGTATGAATTTGATTCCGAGTGTCAAAGGATGAATATATACAAAATTAAAAACGGTTGGATGACTACATGCTATCCAGAAAATGTTTTCTTAAAGAAATCCCAACAGCTTTTTGATCTTCTAAAAACAATTAAAGATCTATAGCGGGGAGTAGATTTGAACTACTGATTTTCGGGTTATGAGCCCGACGGGATGACCTGACTTCCCCACCCCGCTGAACAAAAATTCTTTATACGTTATATACGCCTTTATCCAAACTTGTAATTATTATTACGATTTGAAGTAATTTGATTATGGATAAGCGAATTAGAATTGGCGGAATAGTTGCAGCAATAATTTTTGCTATTTTAATATGGGTTTCTCCTTCTAATCCTCCACCAATTCCAGAACCTACTACGGAATATGGTAATGAATATGTACAAATTTTAGCTACTAATTTGGAAAAACCTTGGGCTATTGGTTTTGCAGACGATAAAATCTTTGTAACAGAAAAAGTTGGACGAGTAAGAGTAATAGAATCTGGGATTCTCCTAGACGATCCGTTAGCTACGTTAAGAACTGCAAATGTTTTTGATGGCGGACTACTTGGAATTGCAGTCCATCCAGCTTTTGACAGCAATCATTTCATCTACGTCTATTATACATACGAAAAGGATGGTACACTTTGGAACAAAATTCTTAGAATCACTGAATCAAACAATAAGCTAGATGCTGCAAAAACAATATTTGACAAGATACCAGGATCCGCATATAACAACGGAGGAGTTATCAAATTTGGTCCAGATGGGAAACTCTATGTAGGTACTGGCTATGTCTCAGATTCTCATGGTCCTCAAGACATTCAATCACTCGAAGGAAAAATTCTTAGATTAAATGATGATGGAACCATACCAAACGATAATCCTTTCTCAGATTCCCCTGTATTCTCATTTGGGCATATGAATACGAAAGGCTTGGGCTGGGATAACGAAGGAAATCTTTTTGTGACCGAAATGGGTCCTTCCAAAAACGATGAAATCAATTTAGTTCAGCCAGGAGGAAATTATGGATGGCCGGAACAAGAGTGTTCTGGCAACGAAGAATTTATTGATCCTATCAAGTGTTATGATCCCGCGATAGAGCCTGGTGGTATTGTGTTTTATTATGGGGACAAGATCAAACTAGAAAATTCTCTTGTATTAGCAAGTTTACGTGCTTCACACCTATTTAATCTGGAAATTGATGAAGGTGAAGTAAAATCTCAAAAAAGTATACTAAGTGGAGTGGGAAGGATTAGAGACGTCGCTGTGGGACCAGATGGCTATCTTTATCTTATAACCTCTAACACTGATGGAAAAGGTTTTCCAGACGCTAGTGATGATAAATTGTTGAGGATAGTGAAGTAAAATGGCAGATTCATCCATATCAAAATTTTTTGAAAAATCACTAAAAGAAAGACTTGATGTAGTGGCAGATTTTTCTGGCTTGTCACAAGACGAATTAAAAATCATTGAAGATGCCACGGGAGGAATTTCCTATGACAAAGCTGATAGTATGATAGAAAATGCAATAGGCACATTCTCATTGCCATTAGGAATTGCTACAAATTTCCGAATTAATGATAAAGACTATCTAATTCCAATGGTAATCGAAGAGTCTTCAGTAATTGCAGCTTCATCAAAGGCAGCCAAAATTGCAAGAATTCATGGGGGTTTTAAGGCTAAATCTGAACAATCATACAGCATCGGTCAAATTCAAATAGTAAACGTTGATGTTCAATCAGCAATACCCAAAGTTATTGGAGCTTCAACTGAAATTCTAAATCTTGCTAACTCAAAAAGTAATACGCTTTCCAAATTGGGAAAAGGCGCGAAGGAAGTTTCTTGCAAAGAGATACAGACTGATTCTGGTCACATGCTGATTGTAGAATTATTAATTGATGTAGGCGACGCAATGGGGGCAAATGTAACAAACACAATGTGTGAAGCAGTTGCACCAATGATAGAAGAATTAACTGGGGGAAAATCTCTTCTCCGAATTCTATCAAATTACTCTACGAAAAGGATGGCTAGTGCTTCTGCTGTCTTTGACAAAGATGCTGTTGGCGGAGAGAATGTTGTTGATGATATCATATTGGCTTTTCAATTTGCTGAAAATGATCCGTATAGAGCAGTAACTCATAACAAAGGTGTAATGAATGGCACAATAGCTGTCGCAAATGCTACAGGACAGGATAGCAGAGCTATTGAAGCTGCAGCTCATGCATACGCAGCTAAAAGTGGTGCTTATCGTTCCTTGACAAAATGGGCAAAAGATGCAAATGGAAATTTGATTGGAGATTTTGAATTGCCACTATCTGTTGGCATAGTTGGAGGAATTATTCAACACCACCCAATTGCAAAAATTTGTACAAAGATACTTGGAGTTTCTACTGCTAGTGAGCTTTCATGTGTTATGGCTGCAGCAGGCTTGGCTCAAAACTTTGCTGCCATGCGTGCATTGGTCACCGAGGGAATTCAAAAGGGTCACATGAAGCTTCATGCCAGAAAAGAAGGCAAAAATTGACAGATCGCATTTATATTAGCTGAAAATGTTTTGAAAAAAATTGCACCGGTAAAATTTTCAATTCCTAAAGGAAGCCTAGAGGAGGCTACATTCAAACTACTAGAAGAATCTTGGACAAAAGTTAGGCGAAGACCGAGAACTTACCGCGTTTTCTTGGATGATCCAGACATTAAGGTCAAAATGCTTCGTCCCCAAGAGATTCCAACTCTAGTCGGAGATGGTGTGTACGACGTAGGTATTACTGGGCAGGACTGGATTGATGAAAACAAGGCAGACGTTGAAACCCTGCTTGATTTAGAATATGGAAAAATTAAACTTGTAATCGCCATTCCTGACAGTTACAAGTACAAGTCTCTTGACGACATGATTTCGTCTTATGCAAAAAAGAAAAAGACACTTAGAATTTCATCAGAATACCTTACAAACGCTTCAAAGTTTATAAAAAAATGCAAGTCCTACAAAAAACTTTACGGTTCTAAAGATCCCCAAATTGTTACTCCTTGGTTACGCTTGGGAACTAACAAAAATGTACAGATTCATCTATCTTTCGGCGCAACAGAAGCTAAACCACCAGATGATGTTGACGCCATAATGGATGTAACCGAAACAGGAACAACTTTGAAACAAAACCAATTGAAGATAGTTGATACAGTCATGTGGTCAAGCGCACAATTAATTGCCAATAAGAAATCTCTGAGGGATAAGCAAAAACGTGAAAAAATATTTGATATTGTTACACTGATGAGAGGCGCTGTTCAGGGCAGAAAATACCTGCACATTTACATGAATGTGAAGGAAAAGAACCTGAAAAAACTGCTAACAGAAATTACCTCTCTTAAGAGACCCACCATCAGCCCACTCAGTGAGAAGGGCTGGTATGGTGTAAACACTGTAATCCCCAAGTCAGAATTTCACAAATTAGTTCCTAAACTAAGAAAACTTGCACAGGGACTGGTAGTTCACGAGCCAAGACAAATACTGGAACTTGAGGAGATAAAGCGTGACGAAGAGAATTGATCAAGATATTACAGGTTCGTAATATTGACAGCTTTGTAGAATCCAGACGTCAAAAGACCTCAGAAAAAGACAAGAAAACAGTTCAATCAATACTGAATGACGTAAGAAAAAATGGAGATTCTGCTGTTAAAAAATATGAACTAAAATTTAATCGAAGAAATACTTCACAGCTGCGCGTAAGTGCGAAAGAGATCAAGGAAGCACGGTCTAAAATTAGTAATCAAGAAAGAGAAGCAATACAGGAAATGAGGAATACCTTAAGTTGGCAGGAAAGCGAATATCTAAAGATTCTTCCCAGCTACAAGTATAATGAGCGCGACGATTACATCAGAACTGCAAAATCATTTACGCCAATTCCAAGTGTAGGTTGCTACGTTCCAGGCGGTCAAGCAAGATATCCCAGTTCTGCTATCATGTCTGTAGTACCTGCAAAAGTTGCTGGCGTTAAGAGAATTGTAGTTGTTTCCCCACCTGGTCGTGATGGAAAAATTGATCCATTAACAATTGCGGCTGCAAAGATGTGTGGTGCTACTGAGATTTACAAGGTTGGTGGTGCACAAGCAATTGGTGCATTGGCATATGGAACAAAATCCATACCAAAAGTTGATAAAATTGTCGGACCGGGAGGAAAATTTGTCAGTATTGCAAAATCACTCGTCAGTGATCAAACAGCGATTGACATGGTTGCAGGACCAACAGAGCTTGGAATTATGGCAGATGCAAGTTCAGATCTTGAGCTTGTCGCACTAGATCTGATTTCTCAGGCAGAACACAGTAAGGACACAATGTGCTTTGTCATAACACAGTCAAAAACCATTGCAAAGCAGATTCAAAAATCAATTGAAAAATTAATTCCAGGTGTAGAAAGAAGCTCAATAATTAAAGAAAGCATATCAAAAAATGGATTCATTGCTGTATGCAAGAATCAAAATCAAATGGTTGAATTGGCAAACAAGATTGCACCAGAACACTTGGAACTAATGGTGAAGAGTGCCAAATCTCTTTCAAAAAAGATCACCGGAGCGGGTTTAGTGCTAATAGGAAAAAATACACCATCTGCTGCAAGTGATTACCTTCTTGGTACCAACCACATACTTCCAACTAATGGATTTGGAAGAACAAGGGGCGGATTGTCCGTTTTAGATTTTCTCAAGCTACAAACAGTAGTTGAATCTTCATTAGACTATCTCAATTATTCTGAATACGATCTAGAAACATTAACAGATGCAGAAGGCTTACCAAATCACTACAAGGCGGTAGAGAGGAGATTAGATTGAACAAAGAATTCCAAAAGAAACTAAACGAGTTGTCAAAACTCTCTGGTTATGAAAAACCAAAGAAGATTTCCGGTTCGTTGAAGCTAGACTCTAACGAGAACTTTGTAATCGGAAAACAGTTCCAGTCGGATCTAATCAATGCTGCAAAAAAACGATGTGACATCAGAGAGTATCCGTTGGGCGGAACAGAAAAACTGATTGCCAATCTATCAAAGTATCTCAAAGTTCCGTCAAACATGGTTGGAGTAGGAAACGGTTCTGATCAGGTACTTGACTTATTTCTTGCTAACTTTTGCACGAGAAAAACTAGAATTCTCACATCCGAGCCTACTTTTGCATTCTTTGAAGAGAGATGCAAGCTTTACGGAGTCAAAATGATCAAGGTCCAGTTTTCTGAAAGAATGACTCTTGATGTAGATCAGTTTCTGTCAAAATCAAAAAATGCAGACTTGATCTACATTGATTCGCCAAACAATCCTACAGGTTTCCAATTTTCAAAATCTGATATACAAAAAATCATCAAAAAATTCAATGGTCCTATCATCATAGATGAGGCCTATGGAGAATTTTCAGATTATTCAGTGGTTAATCTAGTAAAAAATAATGACAACCTGATTGTCATCAGAACATTCTCAAAGGCTTTTGGATTAGCAGGATTAAGACTAGGTTATTTTGTAGCAAACAAAAAATTCACTGATATCTTTTCACGTATAATTCAGTATCCATATCCGCTCAACTCACTTGCAATTGAGGTGGGAATCTTAGCATTGCAAAAATCAAAACAAATATCACAAATTTTTTCCTTAATTAAAAAAGAAAGAGAGCGCGTGATTAAAAATTTAAGAGACTACGATATTTTTGAGGTGTTTAACTCCAAAGCAAATTACGTACTATTTGACGCCAAAGGATCTGACAGTCGTGTTTATCATGCCTTAGCTGAACAAGGAATCTCAATAAGAAAATTGGGAAAAATTGGAAAACACAAAGGATGTCTTAGAGTCACAATTGGAACTAAAGAGATGAATTCGAAATTTTTACTTGCGATACGTGATCTGGTTAGATGAAAACTGACGAATTTGATTCCATCATATTTGATTGTGATGGGGTTTTGATTGATGTAACCGAATCATATGATGTAACGATAAACAAAACCATTTCCTACGTGTTAAAGGAAATAGCAAACATCACTGTAGATACTCCATTAACAAATGAGATACTTTTAGAATTCAAATCAACTGGTGGTTTTAACGATGAAATAGATATTACATATTCTGGAATTTTGTGTTTCATTGCCGCTGAAAAACTCAACAAAAATCCTACCGAATTAATTCTTGACGTACTTAACAATGCAGATGATACCGGAATAGCGTATATCGAAGATTTTCTGAACAAAATTGATGTGGATATTGCAGATATAAAATCGAGATTGGGTTATCCAAGCACAGACAAAAACGATTTGATCCACGCAACATTTGATCAGTTGTTTTTCGGTCCAGAACTATATAGCAAAATTTTCCAGAAAAAATCCAATTTCTCTGAAAAAGGATTTATCGAAAATGATAATGTTATTGTAAACTCTGAATTGATTGAAGCGCTGAAGGAAAAATTCAATGATAAAATTGCAATTGTTACAGGTAGAGGGTTTAACGCAATTAGCTCCTCCCTCAAAGAAATCTTGAATCAATTCAACGTAGAAAATTCTGTTTTTCTTGAGGACGAATTACGAGATCTGGCTAAGCCAAACCCACAGTCACTAATCAGAGCAATGAAGGGTCTTAATTCAAAAAATTGTCTGTATGTGGGCGATTCTATGGAGGATATGATTTTGGCACAAAAGACCTCAGAATTAGGTTTTAAGGCAACTTTTTGCGGAATCTATGGTTCTGGCAAACTACCTGATATGAGGAAAAAGTTATTTGCAAAGTACAATGTTCCATTAATTTTAGAATCAATTAATCAACTTCCTTACATCTTAATGATAAAAAAAGCGTAACATAGTAAATTGAGGAGTGTTTTTCTAAATCATGATACGTGCATTTAACATGAAATCCATTCTATTTTTTGTTTTTGCATTTTTGCTTGTTGGTATTTTAACAATATATTTAGTGGAAAACAATATAATCAAATTCCAATCCGAGCTTGATTTTGAAGAAACTCAGAATATTGAACAATACATACTTGATTGGGATACTATAGTCAATGATTCAAAATATGCACATGATGGTTCACTTAGACTACAGAATAAGGTGTTTGGTGATATCGGCTATACTGCAGAATACAACGTATCAGCTGGTGGTTTGAGTGATTATAGCGAACCAACTTTGCTTGAGTCTGGTGTTTGGCTTTATCAAATTACCGGGAATGAACAATTTCTTGCTAATTCAAGAACTATAGCCAATTTAATTGAAGAATCATATTTGTATAATTCTGGAATTGTGATGAATGTACATCCAATTACAAACACAGTGAATATTAACGAGGAACACACTAACCAAGTAATTCTCTGCGATATAGCAAAACTTGCCTTAGTAGACTCGAATTACACACAATTAACAAAAACATTAGCAGACGCAGTAATTGAGCACGAAATAAATCATGAAACAGATTTGTTTTACTCATATGTTACACTTGAAGGAGAACCACTAGACCGATCCATGTACATGTCATACGGTGGCTCTGTTGGTTTAGAATCTCTCTTACTTGCATACGAGGTGACTTCTGATAAGACGTATCTAGAACAGACCAAAAGAACTATTCTTGCGTATTGGGACTTGAGAGATAAAGAGACAAATCTAATTCCGTCATGGGTAAATGCAGATACTAATAGTGTGAAAGAGCCTTTCATGCAGCAATACGGGGCAGGAATTTTTCTCAAGGTTTTACTTCATTATTATTATCTAACTGAAGACAAAGATGTCTACAAGATTATTGAAGATTACACTGATTCTGTTGTTGATTATTTCTGGGATGGAAAAACCTGGAATTATCGTGTAGATTACGATGGAATAGTTAGGTCGAGTGTTATTGAAGCAAATTATGGTAAATTGGATGACGCATTATTCTTGGTTTATGATTTGAATCCAACAAGATTCCAAAAGGCTTACAATCTAGCAAAGTTGGACTATGATTTTTCATTTCAGGATAAAACTAGTGTAGTAAATGGTCTTGTCACTCACTCAGTAAAGGATGATGGCTCTCGTGAAAGTGTTGAATCTATGATGACTTATGCATTCATAATTAATCAGAATCCTGCGGTCAGACTTTATCAAGATACGATGCAACCAGAATATATTGAAGATATGAAGGCTTTTTACGAGAAAGTTATTTTTCATCATAAACGGGAGTATGGATACATCTGGGGAATAGATGCTTATACGTTGGAAGACACTCCATTAGGATCAAATCTAAACCAACGTGCCGCCGGGATGATTGGAAATAAAATAAACTTATCATTCATTCCGTCAGATAATGTAAAGATTGTATGGACCAAAATAGGAAATTTTGAAATCACAGAACCCTTTGTAGTATACTTTAACGAGCCGGGCAGATTTAACGCTATTAGCTTTGATTATAAAGAAAAATCCATATTTTTTGAAACTATTGAAAATCATGGAACTGTAACATTTTCTGGTGTGATAAAAAATGTATTAGTTGATGATCAAAATTATTCTAATTTTAATGGAAAGGTACTAAATACTTTGGAAGGCAAACATAGCTACAAAGTTACGCTAGTGGATTAATAATGAATGAAATGAAGCAGATAGTTAGTATTAAATCAGGTTTAGAACCAAAGACAGACTCAGGATAACCATGAAACCAAGAACATCAAAAATAAACAGAGAAACCAAGGAAACCAACATCAAAGCTACGGTTAATCTAGATGGAACAGGCAAGACTTCAATCCAGACTGGAATTAGCTTCCTAGATCACTTGATAACCTCATTTGCTAAGCATTCAATGATTGATCTAACTGTAAAGGCAAAATCTCTGGACAACATAGAACATCATCTTATTGAAGATGTAGGAATAACAATCGGAGCAGCAATAGATAAGGCATTAGGAAACCGCTCGGGAATTACTAGGTTTAGCTTTGCCTCGGTTCCAATGGATGAATCTTTGGCGGAAACATCAATTGATTTAGTCAAAAGACCATTTACTAAAATTACACTGCTGATTAAGCGTACAAAGATAGAAGGAATTTCAAAGGAAGACATAGAACACTTCTTTTCATCCCTTACACAGAATCTAAACTCATGCATACACATCACTGTAAAGTATGGCGAAAATGATCATCACAAGATTGAAGCGACTATAAAATCATTTGCGGTTGCATTCAGGTTAGCAGCTTCACCTGACAAAAAGCGAAAGGGGGTTCCAAGCACTAAAGGTGCTATGTAACATTGAAAGTTGCAATATTTGATTATGGAGCCGGAAATATTTTCAGCCTAAAAAACTCACTGGAAAAAAATGGTGCACAGGTAGATATCATTACTAACTTAAACAAATCAAAAGAATATTCTGGTTTACTATTGCCTGGTGTTGGTAACTTTGATCCTGCTATTAGAAGTATACGTGATTATTCTTCAACTGACTTTAAAGATTATGTTGGGGAAATTATGCCAGTACTTGGAATATGTCTTGGAATGGAGATGTTCTTTGAAAAAAGTGAGGAGGGTAAAGAACAAGGCTTGAGTGTTATCAACGGCGAAGTTGTTCTTCTACCAAACACAATGAAAGTTCCACATATGGGTTGGAACAGTTTAGAGATCGAACGACAAAATAATTTCTTGGAAGGTGTTAATGATGGTTCATGGGTTTATTTTGTACACTCATACATGATAAAGACAAAAGAAATAGGATTGATTGCAGCAAATACAGATTATGGCATTAATGTCCCCGCAGTAATTCAACAAAAAAATTTCATTGGAACACAATTTCACCCAGAAAAATCAGGAAAAATTGGTTCCTTAATGTTAAGTAACTTCCTAAGTGAATGTAAAAAATGAAAATAATTCCTGCGATAGACCTAATGGAAGGAAAAGTAGTTCGGCTCTACAAGGGTGACCCTAACAAAAAAACCATCTACAGTGAAAACCCACTGGAAATTGCAAAAAAATGGGAGTCTGCTGGTGCCGATATGATTCACTTAGTAGATCTTGATGCAACACTTGGAAGGGGTTCTAACTTTGAGGCACTTGGTAACATAGCAAAATCGGTTAAAATTCCTGTCCAAGTTGCTGGAGGACTTAGAAATGAAAAGATTATCGAAAAGGCTTTGGAATTTGCCCAAAGAGTAGTGATAGGAACGCTTGCATTCAAGGATAAAACAGTGCTTGATAGGCTTCTAGCAACATATGGTAATGAAAAATTAGTGATATCGGTTGATCACAATGATGGTCTTATAGTTGTAAATGGATGGCAACAGACCACGAAGATATCGTTAATTGATGCTGTAAACGACTTCAGAAAAATGGGTTTTTCAGAATATTTATCGACTAGTATAGTCAGGGATGGTACACTAAATGGACCTGACCTAGAACCACTAAAAACGATAAATCAAATCGAAAATATTAATCTCATTGTTAGTGGAGGAATTTCCAATATTGGCGATGTAATTAAAGTGAATGAATTAAATCCATTTGGCGTAATATTAGGTAAGGCACTTTATGAAAATCAGGTTACAATTGAGGAGGCAAAAAAGGTATGACTTTAACTAAAAGAGTAATACCATGCCTTGATGTAGCAAATGGCAGAGTGGTTAAGGGATTAAATTTTAAATCAATTAAAGATGCAGGTGATCCTGTTTTACTGGCTGAAAAATATAGCAATGAAGGTGCAGACGAACTTGTCTTTCTTGATATTACTGCGTCAGAAGAGAATAGAGAAATAATAAAGTCACTAGTTTCTAAGGTTGCCCAAGTAATCAACATCCCATTTACTGTTGGTGGTGGAGTTAAGACACTTCAGCATGCAAGGGACATATTGCTTAGTGGCGCTGATAAGGTGGCGATTAACACAGGTGCTGTAAAAAATCCTAAAATAATTACAGAATTAATGGAACTGTTTGGAAGACAATGTATTGTAGTTGCAGTTGATGTGAAGAGAAATTATAACATTGCTGGGCAAAAAAATGTATTCACATACAATGATAAAAAATTCTGGTTTGAAGTTTTCATTTATGGTGGAAAAAAGGAAACCGGCATTGACGCAATTGAGTGGACAAAAAAAATGGAATCTTTGGGAGCAGGGGAAATACTTCTAACTAGTATAGATATGGACGGAACAAAGAACGGTTATGACATTAACTTGACAAGAGAAATTGTTAACTCTGTTTCTATTCCCGTTATTGCATCAGGAGGCTGTGGAAAACCTGAAGATATGATTGATGTTTTTAAAAAAACTGATGTAGAAGCAGCATTAGCTGCCTCGATATTTCATTACGAAACACATTCTGTTAATCGTATCAAGGAATTGATCAAGGAAAACGGAATTCCTGTGAGGATATAGTAAAGATTAACAAACACACGTTTTATGACAAACTATGGAACAAAACATCACCAACATTGATTTTTCAAAGGGAGACGGTATAGTTCCTGTCATAGTACAGGATGCTAACACCAACGAGGTTCTAACGTTGGCGTATTCAAACAAGGAATCACTTGAACGTACTTTATCTACTGGCAACTCTTGGTTTTGGAGCAGATCTAGAAAGAAGCTATGGATGAAAGGCGAAGAATCAGGAAACACACAGAAAGTTAGGAAAGTTTTGGTTGATTGTGATTCTGATTCGCTGATCTATATGGTAGATCCCGAAGGCCCGGCATGTCATACTGGTGAAAGAACATGCTTCCATAACTCTCTAAAAAGTTAAGTGTTACTTAACTTGATATTAGGATATTTTATCAATACTATTACGAATGTCTGGCATGAGCAAGACCTTCCTACGGTGTAGGGAATGCAAAAAGGAGTATGATTCTACTTTCAAGTATATCTGTGATGAGTGCTTTGGTCCGTTAGATGTTCATTATAACTTTCCACCTATAACAAAAGACACCTTTACAAATCGTGAGCAAACCTACTGGAGATATTTTGAGTTACTTCCAATCATTGACAAGTCAAACATTGTTAGCATAAGTGCTGGAATGACACCGCTTGTCAGAGCAGAAAAACTAGGCAAGGAGATTGGCCTAAACAATCTTTACATAAAAAATGATTCTGTTAATCCAACATTTTCATTCAAAGACAGACCAGCAGGCGTTGCAATTTCAAAGGCAAAAGAGTTTGGTTTAAGCTCTGTTGGATGTGCATCCACTGGAAATCTTGCGGCAGCTACTGCTGCACATGCAGCTAAAGGAAATTTCCCATGCTATATATTCGCACCAAGTGACATTGAGCACGCAAAGATTACACAGGCATTGTCATATGGCGCAAACTACATAGCTGTTGATGGAACTTATGATGATGCTAATAGAATAGCTGCGCAGATAGGTGACAGCAAAGGCATTGGTATTGTAAACATCAACATGAGATCCTATTATGTTGAAGGTTCAAAGACGTTAGCTTATGAAGTGGCTGAACAATTAGACTGGCAAGTGCCTGATCAGTTGGTTGTTCCAACTGGAAGTGGTGCAATGTTGAATGCAATTTGTAAGGGCTTTGAGGAACTGGAAACTGTTTCATTAGTAGATAGAGTATCAAAAATACACATGAACTGCGCGCAACCACATGGCTGTGCACCAATAGTTGACGCATTTAAGAACAACAGTGATGATGTTATTCCAGTAGAAAACCCCGATACTGTAGCAAAAAGTTTAGCAATTGGTGATCCTGGTGATGGCCGTTATGTTCTAAAAAGGCTTAAGCAATACAACGGAATAGCACAAGAATCAAACAACAAAGAAATACTTGATGCAATTTTATTACTTGCAAAAACAGAAGGTATATTCACGGAACCAGCTGGCGGTGTATCAGTAGCTGTACTAAAGAAAATGGTTGAAGACGGACAGATTGACAAGGATGAAACCACAGTTTGTTATGTAACTGGAAATGGATTAAAGGCAACAGAATCTATCATGGAGGTACTATCAAGACCGGAAGTTATGCAGCCTGATATTGCAAAGATTTCGGCAGTTGTGAAGTAAATTGACAAGTATTACGTTCACAATTCCATCTGTTCTTAACGGTGGTGCAGGGGAAAAAAAAATTAATCTTGATGCAGATACACTAAATGATGCATTTGCTAAAATTTCAGAAACAATGGGTGATGATTTTAAACGCAAAGTTCTAAATGAAGATGGCACACCAAGATCACTGATCAACATTTACATCAATGGAAAGAATGCAAAGTTTTCTTCAGGACTTGACACTGCACTAAGTGATGGAGATGATGTATCAATTCTTCCTGCAGTAGCAGGGGGATCCAGTGGGATAGGGGGAGAGGGGTCTGACCTTTCCGAAAAAGAATTGGACAGATATTCTCGACAAGTTATGTTAGAAGAAATTGGTTATCAAGGACAATTAAAATTGAAACAAGCTAGCGTTTGTGTTGTTGGTGTTGGTGGTTTGGGCAATCCTATAGTAACAAGACTTGCTGCAATGGGTGTTGGTAAAATTCGAATTGTTGATCGTGATGTCATTGAGTTGTCAAACCTTCATAGGCAAACGATGTTCACCGAAGATGATGTTGGTCAAGTTAAAGTAGAGATAGCTGCAAAAAAATTACGTAAACTTAATGCGGATATAATTATAGAAGATCTAGCTGTTTCAATAAATGACTACACTGCATTCGAAGTTGTTGATGGTTGTGATGTTGTTGTTGATGCGCTTGACAGTGTTAATGCACGCTATTCACTTAACAAAGCTTGTATAGAAAAGAAAATTCCGTTTGTTACTGGTGCAGCAGTTGGTGTTACTGGTCAGTGTTTTACAATCTTGCCTAACAAATCTGCCTGTTACTACTGTTTGTTTCCTGCACTTGACGAAGATTCTATGCCAACCTGCAGCATTGAGGGGGTGCACCCATCAATACTTTCTATCATAGGTGGTATAGAAGTTTCTGAAGCTGTAAAGATCATCACAGGGAAGGCGCCAAGTCTTAAGGACAAAGTTTTGCACGTTGACTTGGAAAATTTAATTTTTAATTTTACAAAAGTTTCTAGGGTTCAAGAGTGTTCGGTTTGTGGTTCTGGTAAAAAGCAGGATAAACCAAAAGAAGAGCTCATACTTGAAGAATTGTGCGGACGAAACAGGGGCAAGCGAACATTTTCCGTTACACCGACGTACCCTGTGGCGCTAAATGTTGATGACATTACATCCATTGCCAAGGAAAAGGGGTTTGTTGTGGAAAATTTAGGTGATCTTGGTATCTCCATGAGGACAAATGACATATCTGTCAGTTTCATGAAAAGTGGGTCAGCCGTATTGGTTGGGCCAAAGGATGAGCAGGAGGCAACCTCACTTTATAAAGACCTCCTAGGCGTAAAATCGCTCATAAAATAGAGTCAAAAGACTTATTAGATATGACAGCTATTTTGCAATAATTTCAATAAATGATCTAAAAATTATAATATTTATGGTTGCGATCTGTAAAATGTATAAACAGATATGCAAAAATGAACAAGATGTCCATTAGTGTTATATACTAAAATTTCAAAGAAATTCCAATAACATGAAAAACGAAATAGGACGTAAATTAACTAGTCTTACAATAATGGCGATTATGTTCGCCGGCGGTATGGCAATCGGTGTCCCAAGCTTTATGCCTGAGGCAGCATCCGACTTGTCAGTAACTGACGGCTTACTAACCGTAAGTACAACAACTCTGCAAGGAGTAGCAATTTTAGAAATTGTTGTTAACGACCCAGATAACAGTGATACAACAGGAGACGTAACTGCACTATCAGCTTCAGTAGGTGGAACTTCTTATGACTTGACACAAGCAACCAACGGTAAATGGTATGCATATGTTGTTGATTTGTCACAAGCAGATCTATTGACAGCTGATGGCACAGGCCTCGAGTTTGGTATCAAATGTACAGAAGGTTTAGGTAAAGCTGAATCTACAACCGACCTTATAGTCGGTACATCAACTGATGTTTATGCAGCAGTTGGATCATCAGTAAACCACTCAGCAGTAGCTCACATAGGCAATTGTCTTGACGCAGATGGTGCACTCGGTGTAACAGATGATACTGCAGGTTCAACAGCCAGAGAAGATCTGACTGCCGCAGTATTACAAGGAGCACCATCACTAAGTGATCCTGACAGTGACGCAGCTAACCTAGGACAACGAGCTCACGGGCTCAATGCTTCTGGTTATGGTACATGGCCTTACATCATTGGTGTCGACTTAAATGACGACAACGAGGTAGCATATGGTAGTGACGCAATCAACGTCGTGTATGGAAATACTGACGATGAGACAAGCATCAGTATGTCAAACAGAAACCCAGCAGACAATTCTGAGATTCATTTGACAATAACTGATCCGGCACTAAACATTGACCCAACAACTGCAGATCTGTGGCAATTTGATCTAAGTGATACAGCATTCGATACTAATTCAGCAGTATTCGGTAATAACGGAACTGGAAACACTGCACAAAGTGCAGCTCAGATGGGTGACCTTGGTTTTGAATCCAATGGATTACTATCTGCTAACATTGAAACAGTATTAGCTACAGGTGCAAACAACGTAGACACTGTAATAATGACTGAAAGTGGTGCAAACACAGGCGTGTTTGAATCATTCGACATTAACGGCAACGGCCAATTCCAAACAACAGTTGGCGCAGCCGCTGATACACAGGTCATATTCGGTTATGGTGGAAACAGTGTTGACATGATTATCACATACAACGACGCAACAATTTCAATGGACGCTGGCGGAGATTGGGCTCCAGGTCAAACGGCAACTATATCAGTAAATGATCCAGATGCCAACCGAAACCCAACCTCAGCAGAAACGCTGAACGCTTATGACGAAACAGTAGTAATTCCAACTATCGTAATGGGTACTGGTGGTTTGACGCTTGCAACAGGTGCAAACCCATCACTGGAGAAAGGTGATACCAACGCAACTACAGGAGTAGTTGTTGGTACTGGTGACCAAAGCTCATACCTACTGACTGTCCAAAACACAACTGATAACAGTGAAAGATTACGAATCATCCACAGTGCTGAACATACAGCTTCTGCACTCACAACATACACATGGGTTAACGTAACAACAGGTCACACAAGAGCAAATTTGATTGACTTAGCAGGAACAGTAGTTCTTAACTATGATGTCAGAGGAGCAGCAGACCTAATGGCATCAACCGCAATCTCTACATATGTAGTTGATTCAGGCGAAAACTCAACCAACAACTCAGGAGGATTGATCACAGTCAATACATCTGGTAACGTTAAAGCAGGCAGCTATGACTTAGCACCTGGAATAACAAATAATGATGTAACTGCAGTCCAAACCTTTTCCAGCAGCGATGCTGGTGAAGCAGGTACTGTATTTGTTGGCGTAGCCTTCAAGTTTACACACGCAGCTGGCAAAGATCTTGCCTCCAATGCAGACTATGCAATTTCAGCAGACTTTTGTAACTTCGATCAAGCAAATGGCTCACTTACTCACAACTGTATCTACAGATTAGAAGCCGTAGAGACCGGTGACAACACTGGTATCTTTGAAGGCACTGTAGAATACGTTAACCTAAACAACTCAACAACTGGCGGTGCCATCAGTGGTGAACACGATGGTGGTGACCAAGAAGTTGAGGGTCTTTTGGGATACATACGAGGTGACGCACTCACTGTAGTCTTAATGGACTCAGTAAGTGGCAGTGACTCTGTACGTGTCGTGTATAACGACACAGATGCATTCCAAGTTGCCACCAAGATTGGTGCACAACTAGAAACATCTACATACACAGGTGACATTAGTCTTGATGCAGATAGTTACGGAGCAGCAGACATTGCAGTAATAACAATAGTCGATGCAGATCTTAACACAGATAGTGCTTCACGTGATACTTACCAAAACAGTTCTACTACATTCAACATTACAGTCACACAATCCGGTCAAACCAATTCTGAACAATTGGTAGCAGCAGCTATGACAATCATTGAAACTGGCGACAATACTGGTGTCTTTGTAGGAACATTCTCTGTTCCTGATTACAAGGGCTCAGATTTGGAACTAGTATACTATGATTCAAGAGATGCTGGCGGAAGTGCCGTAGAATATTATGATACAGCAACAGTAGTTTCAAACTCTGGTTCTGTAGCATTTGATAGATCTGTATATCCAGTTCCATTCACCGCTGGTGACCTTAGAACAGGATCTGCAGAAACGACACTACAGACTGAACCAGGTATCGTAACCGCATGGATTACGGTTTCAGATGGCGACGAAACTAACGACACATTAACCACTGCCTCTACAACAGCAGCTGGTCTAATTCTGATCAAACATACTAACTCTACAGGATCTGTAACTATTGCTACCGCAGGTAGCACAGCTGCATATTCTGGAACAGCTGGTTCACTTGTTCAAGAACTAGGACCTCTTAGCGAGATTGTAATAGGTAGCAGTGAGTTTGAAGTGTCTTTGTCCATATCTGAAACAATGGGAACCGCGAGCGGAACTCACACAATCCAAGCTGGTGACGTTATCCAAGTAGAATATGTTGATACAGCAGACAGTGCAGGCAGTACAAGTACCTTCTATGATTCTTCAACATTTGATCTAAGAACAGGTACACTTTCAGTTGACAAGGATGTCTATGTAATGGGCAGCGATATGGTTGTTACAATAACCGATCCTGACTTGAACTTAGACTCTGGAACATGTGAATCATATGCAATGAGTATCCTAGAATGGGATTCATCTGCTGATTCATCTCAATTGTTAGCAACCTCTTCTGCATCAAACACCTCAGCTTACTTTACATCAAACCCATCATCTATCGAGGAAACTGGTTGTGACACTGGAGTATTCCAGACTGTAGTCACACTACCAGTCACAACAATTGGTGATGGAGGCGATCCAGAGTATGGTGAAAGTGTAACATTGACATATGTCGATGTTGGACTATCTGGTGAAAGCGATGTAGAAGGCGACACTGCAGACATTGAAGCTTACTTCAGTATATCCAACTTTGGTGCTATTGTCGAACTCGACAAGGCACTCTATAATTGGACTGATACTGTGTACATAACAATCACTGCACCTGATCACAACAACAACAGCGCCGCTGAAGAAACAATTGGCACATCAGCACTTCCAATTCAGTTAACAACACGAGCTGGAAAGATGTGTACAACTGCTAACGGCAGCGCATACGCAGTAGCAGCAGAAACTGGTCCTGACACTGGAGTATTTACTATGGAAGTAGCATTACAAGGATATCAGCTAGCCGCGGCAACTAACACGCCATCGGCATCAGCCTTCGCTTGTAGTGGATCATCCAGTACAGCTGGAACAGCAAAAACTGCAGGACAAACTGACGGTGTATCCGTTTCATACGAGTACACTGACGCAGTAGTAGTTGTTGCATCAGCCTCAATTGCATTCAATATAGCAGAAGCAGGCTTTGACACAAGTAGTGCCTCAGCAGGCGGCTCAGCAGTATTGACCGTAACAGACGCAGATGAGAACACGAACAGCGGCATTATTAACACGTTAACAGCAGCAGTATTCTCCGATTCAGATAATGGTGGTTTCACACTCACCTTGAACGAGACAGATGAAGACACAGGAGTATTCGAAGGAACGGTATTCTTTACCTCCACGGATGCAACTTCTGGTTCAAGTCTTCGTGTCTCTGAAGGTGACACAGTAACCACTGAATATTCTGACACAACTCTACCAGAACCATATACTGATAGCGATTCATTGACCATAGCATCCACATTGACAATAGGCACAGCATTCCCTCCACTTGAGAGAGCACCTGCTGCTAACGCACGAGTAGTCGACGCATTCGGCTCTTCGGTAGCGGAAGTATCAGTTAATCAACAAGTGCAGATTGCAGCCGACGTGTCAAATGGACAGAGCAGTGATCAAGCATTCGCATACTTAGTACAGGTACAGGATGGAGACGGAGTAACGGTGTCATTAGCATGGATTACAGGTTCTTTGACTGCAGGACAATCAATGAGTCCAGCATTGTCATGGACGCCTAGCGCTGCCGGATCATACACTGCAACAGTGTTTGTCTGGGAGAGCGTAGATAATCCAACCGCGCTATCACCAACCACATCTGTAACCATAGACGTAGTATAAGACTAGAAACTTTCTAACCCCCCCCCTTTCTTTTTTTTTAAAAATCAATAACTAGCGGATGCTCAAATTAAAGAAAATTTGTTCAGAAACAATATCTATAAGGCTAAATTAACATAAACGTTGAAATTTCTAATTTTCATTATTCTCAGTCTTCTAATTACAGTTAGTTCACCACAGGTGTTTGCGGAAGAACTGAAAATGTACACGAACCAGCAGATATACTCTACACAGCATCCGCTTTTAGTATATGGTACCGGGCCTGAAAACTCGCCTCTGATTTTACGTTTGTTTGCGCCAGATGGAACCATTGCAGAGTTTGAGCAGATTATAACAAACACTGACGGCTCGTTCAGCCATAAGATACTGGATTGGCCACCTTCCTCAACAAAATATCCATTTGGTACTTACACAGTTGAAGCAATAACAAATGTTGGTGAAAGCCAAAAAATTGACATAAAGTTTGCATCATCTACAGAACTTGAACTGATACCCATAGAACGCAAAATCACTACACAAGTATTTGCACCTGAGATGGCAGCGGCAGATCGATCTTTCCGCGTGTTTGTACAGGTTACAAGTGATGGTCTTTTGGTGAGCGGCGATGCAAAGAAGGTATTGTCATCATCACACATACATTCTCCCGACGGAAAAGTGCAAAGCCTTGCAATGTCAATGGAGATGCTACATGAGGGGCTTTACTTTGTTGAATACACTCCTAGAATTGAAGGTACTTACATCTTCCATATGGTAGCATTTTCCCAAGGAACGCAGTCCCATGGCTCTGCCGCCACTCTTGTTCTGGGACAAGACTTGGGAGGAATATCTAAGCAGATCGTAATTCTTGATGAAGTGTTAACCACTGCATCGGATAATCTCAATGTGTTACAAACTGACATACATGGATTCGGTTCCACCCTTGAAGACGCTAGTACCACACTACGGAACAGCGTAACAACTATTGATGCTAGTGTGTCTTCCATGTCATTAGCAGTGGATAATATAGAGGAGGCGTCATTACAGGTAAATTCGTTATTGTTTCCAATAATGGGTGCTATTGCAGTTATACTTGCCCTACAGATTTCAATAATTGCTAGAAGAAGATAATTATAATAAACGAGCAAAGAATTTTCAATCATGCCAAAACTGGCTCTTTTTTTATCGGCATTTTTTTTACTGATTTTATTTCAGCAAAGCTCTTACGGCTTTATTGAGGGAGCTGAAGTTCCCATGCTTTCAAATTTTGACATCGAAAGAACATCGGATATCATCTCAATAGATTTGCCTCACCAGGAAAACTTGGCAAAAAGATATCTGGTTTATGGTTCGGGTTCGCTAAACAGCGCATTTACTGATACAAAAAATATTGCATATGGAATTGACGCGGACAAGGGATTTTTTTCGGTTGGGATTTTAACCGAAAATGAGGCATCTAAACTAAAGTCAAAGGGATACTATGTAATTGAGGACTTTCCCTTAGATTTTCACTCCAAGTACGTTTCGACAAACGCAATTACTAAAATATCCCAGTTAGGCAATATTGCAAACTCAGAACAGGTTCATAAACTCTATGATATAACTGGCAAAGGAGTAACTATCGCAGTAGTGGATACTGGAGTTGACTTTTCTAATCCTGACATCATGGAATCACTGGCACGAGACGACGATAATAATCCCATAATGCTTGATGCTGACGGACAGGGATTGGTTCTTACAAATTCAACATTTGCTGCAAACATAAAGTATGGTAAGGTGTACAATTTCACAAAAACTGCCATGCTGCAATTAAATGCAACCTCTCATGTGTACGAGTCAAGTGACGGTGTATTTTTGAACACACAGGCAAAAAATGGCACAATTTCTATTTACAACTCTTTTTCTCCGAATTATGGTAATGCGTATGTTCTTGAAGGCAGAGTAACAGGCGACTTGAAAATTGGAACAAGTCAAAAAAACTTTATCCAATCCAAAAGCGGGATTTATCATCTAGGTGCAATTCTTGCTTCTCATGTTGGAAAACTTCAGGTTCTGGTTGTTTTAGTAACTGATCCAAATCAAGCAGGAGTATACGACACCATTACGCCTGACATGTCAACTTCTTGGATGGACTTTACGAAGAAAGAACAATCTAGACCAGATTATGACTTTGATTTTACTGACGAGACGCCGATTACCATTGGTAGCGGAAACGAATTCCTGGTTTATGATTCAGATGATGACGGAATCAATGATTATTCAGCAGGAACAGTAGGTGCAAGAGTAGTTGACATATACGGAATTATTTCAGACAAAGCAGAAATTGATGATAAGATAGGCGCAGTTAACGGAACTTTGCTCCCTGCAATGGATAAGAACGGCAATTACTTTGGGGTAATGAACGATTTTTACGGACATGGTACTGCCACTTCTGCGACCATTGCATCAAAGGGAAAAATGGAGTATGATATCTACAATGGCACCAAAAAATACACAATACTAGGTATTGCCCCAGACGTCAGCATACTTCCAGTAAAGTCGTTGTGGTTTGGCGATGTGTTTTATGGATGGATGTGGGCTGCCGGGTTTGAAAACGAGGAAAGCAAGTGGATATACACAGGAGAGCCAAAAACAGATATTATTTCAAACAGCTGGGGCATTAGCAATTTTCCAAGCCTAGAGTATGCTCCGGGTCTGGACATCTCATCACACATCCTTAACGCACTGGTCATACCACAATCACTTCATCAAAATTATACAGGTACAACGATAATATCAAGTGCTGGAAACTCGGGACATGGATATGGTACTATGGGCATGCCAGGCATCTCATCGTTTGGTATCTCAGTTGGTGCGGTAACAAGTAACGATTTTGTTGGATATGGTCCATTCAAAGACCAGCCACGATTTGGTAACACAACTGACCATTCAGGTCATGTTGTTGATTTTTCAGCCAGAGGTCCAGGAGTAATTGGTGACCCCAAGCCGGATTTAATGAGTATTGGGGCATATAGCTTCGTTCCATCAGCCATAACAAAATATTTATCGAAAGAGGGCGAGACTAGGGAACCATTTAGTGTTTTTGGCGGTACCAGCATGTCTGCGCCAATTGCTGCTGGGAGTGCGGCTCTCTTGGTTGAAAGTTTGAAAGAGAAATCAGTGAGCTATGATCCGTTTACGATTCGAAACCTGTTGATGTCATCTGCGGACGATCTGCACAACGATCCGTTGACACAGGGTGCAGGATTAGTAAATGCGCTAGATGCTGTAAGGATAGTGAATGGGCACGGAGGAAAATTTTTGGTGCATAACGATGCAACATTTTCAAACATAAAAGAAGTGATTGACATTTCCTCATCATCATTTAATTTAGATTTATTTGGTATTGATGAATTTGGTCTTTCCGACAAGACATTCCCCATGACAAGTTGGTATGGTGGAAGATTGAATCCTGGGGAAGAATCTACCACCACTTTTACAATTGAAAATCCAAATAACTATACAATTAATGTTAAAATCAAACCAGAAACTCTAAAGTTAATTGATACACTACAAATGAGCGGAGTCACCGAGCCTCATCTGCAAGACCAAATTTTAAATGAACCAGAAACATATAGACCAAATTACATCAAACTAGATGACATTCCAGCAGAGCATAGAATTTCTAATGAAACCAGCATAATCCATCCAGACTCTTCGCTCATGATACTGAACCTTCACTTTCCATTCAACACTTTCATGAATCAGACGGACACAATTTATGCCGACGACTTGAAAATTTCCTCTTTGTATGTTTATGATTGGGAAGACAAAAACACAGATGATGAAATTTCAAGCGACGAGTTGTCGATGGTAAGCAGGGGCGGTTCTTGGGGAACAGTTCAGGAGATTCGCATATCCGACCCATTAGAAAAATTTGAAAACGAACCGGTTATCGGAGTGTATCCTGTGCCAACGAAATATTCTTTCTGGAAAGGAAATACAAACCAAAACTCGACATCAATGGATTATACTCTTTCCACAAGTTACTATCAAAATGTTTTGTGGGACGATATCACTGTATCAGGCGCGTTGGTTGACGATGAACTTACAATTTTTGCTAATGACTTCACTGATGTACGTGCTACACTTTCAGTGCCATCTGACAAACAGACAGGTGTTTATCAAGGATTTTTAAGTTTTGAAGGAAAATATCACAAAATTAATGCGCCTGTTTCATATGGTGTACTAGAAACGGTTAAGAAAGATGCAAAGCAAACTGTGATTTCTGGTTCGGCAGGTGGCGCCTTGTATGGAAATGGTTTCGTAAAGGGTGCCTTTGATATGACAAGCCGATACATGGCTGGTGACTGGAGGCAATATTATTTTGATATACAGGATAATACGATAAACTCTGCCACCATAGACTTTGAGTGGGAAAATGATAACACAAACTTTACTGTATTTATGATTGACCCACAAGGGAAAATTATCCAGACAAATTTTCCGCCGGGAGTATTTGGTGAGTTTATGGGCTGGCCAACCAGCGATTGGCTTGGTACATCCTCATTTAGTGGCGGCGGCACATTCTACCCTCTAAAAAACAAAGACAATACGTCCACTGTGCTGTTTGCGCCAATTAACCAGACTGGAATACATACGCTACTTGTCCATTCCACACTATTTGACGGTACATCAATAACAGAACCCATCTCACTTGCTGCAAAGTTTACTACGATTGTGCCTGACGAAAAATCCCCTGAAATAATATTCGAAGTTCCAGAACTCATAAACAAGACATTTGATATACTACCAGAGATAATTGAGAAAAATCCTGATTTTGCAAAGTATTATCTTGACGGGGAAGAACGGGAACAAGAACAGTTACCTTTAAGATTTGGAATGCTGCCTGACGGGAAGCATGACTTGAGAATACGTGCAAGCGACATAGTTGGCAATGACGCAGAAAAGACATTTTCATTTACCGTTGATAACACCCCCCCAGAAATCTTGGTGAAATCACCAATAAATGGGACGACAGTATCGCACTCGCTAAATATTGATATAAAAGTAAAGGATGAAAATTTGGCTGAGGTTGGAGCTATTACCATTTTATTGCCTGATGGAGAATCCTTGGAGGACATAACATCTCATTCATTCAATGTAACTAAAATTGATGACGGAGTATATGATCTGGAGATTATGGCTGTAGATCTTGCTGAAAACGAACAGACAAAGGTGATATCATTTAATGTTGATCATACATTTGTTCAAGAATCACTTGTTATTTCCAAAGAAAAGGGGCAAGTTTCTGAAAACAGCTTGTTAATTATAATTACTGCTATTATTGCTGCAGCCATTGTGATCCCAATTATTTTCAAGAAAATTAGAAAAACTTCTACAGAAAATAAAATTTTGAAAGAAGATTTATAACTATTCTGGCGATACGTGAGCTTGAATGTCTGAGCAGGAAAAAGGACCTGGCGGAATGTCCAGAAGAGATTTTCTCAAGCTTATGGGTGCTGCAGGAACATCTGTGGCTTTTGCACCTTTTGTTCCTTGGGGCAAGTTCATGCCCAATCCATCATCTGTAACTCTTGAAAAAGTACCTGTAATATTGCCTGATGGTACGCAGGCAAATCTTAACACTTTTCCAGTAAATCACGCTGAGGTTATCACTTATCCAGAAACAGCCGATGAGGTTCTGAATGAGGAGGCTTTTAGAAAATGGCAGTTTATCCGACTTCCCGAAAAATTTGGGGGTGAAAGAAAAGATGTATCTTCATTTAGGGCATACAGTATGGTATGTCTTCATTTATGGTGTTTATGGAAATATTGGCCAGAGGAAGGACGAATGAGGGGAGAGTGTCCATGTCATGGAAGTATGTATGATGTTAAGACTGGCACTGCTTTCATAGGACCTGCATCTGTGCAAGCTCCTCCTTCAAACACACTTGCTCAACTTGAATTTGAGGCTGATTCTGATGGATTTATGTTCATTTCTCCCCCAACATGGGGTGTAAACGACAATGGAGTTGTAGGATATGGCCGTTTCGCTTGAGAGACAGAACGGTTTACTCACGTTCATTTACTGGATTTGGAATGAGTTAGATCGAACCATCTTTACTGCAATAAAGTTTTCATTTCCATCACGGTTTGTAAGTCCATTTGGATTTTTGGGAATGCTCACATTCATCATGTTCATTACTCTGGGCGTAACGGGCGCATTACTAATGTTCTATTACGAACCAATCATGACAAGGTCATGGGATAGCGTTGCGTTCATCAACAACGACGTGCCGTTTGGGTTTCATATTAGAAATCTCCATTATCATGGCTCAAACGCAATGGTAATGTTGGCCATTCTTCACATGTATTATCAGTACTTTAGTGGTAGATACAAAATAAGAAATGAAGTTTTGTGGGTAACAGGTGTCATACTTGGCACTGTAACAATTCTTGAAGCATTTACTGGATATGATATAATCTTCAGTGAAAGAGCGGAGCTTGCAATCAGCATTGCAGCATCGCTTACCAACTCGATACCTATAGCTGGACCCATGATTCGTGAACTGGCGTTTGGTGCTGGTTTTCATGACTTTGTACTTCGGTTCTATGCACAACATGTTTTCATTTTGCCCATCGTCATGCTCGGACTAATGGCAGTTCATTTCCCACGGTTCTTGGTGTTTGATGTACCAATGGTTATGGCAATATGTGGTGCAATGTGTCTGGCTGGCGGTGTCTTCCCTGTTGACTTGGGTTTCAAGTTTGAACCAACTGTGCCACCTGGAATTACTGTTCCGGAATGGTATCTAACAGCACTTTATGCATTTTTGAGGACACAGTATGACAAGTTTCTTACTGGAGTGCTGTGGCCAGCACTGTTCATAGGAATATTATTACTTACGCCATTTTTGGACCGATACAAAAAGTTCTCATGGAAAGACCGTCCTTGGATTACTGCCATTGGTATTACTGGAATTTCCCAGATATTGGTAACCACATACTGGGGATTTTACATTCCGCCAGACACCACAATCCCACTAGTAGAAAGGCTGGTAATTGATCCGGTTAACTTGTATCTTGTTATGATACTGCTTGTGCCACTTAGCTTTGGGTTCACACTAATGATGATTCATCTTGCAAAGGATGCGGAAAGGAAGGCAAAGCTTGCCAAGGCAAATGGACCAAAGAAGGTGTCTGAAATCAAGCTATCAATAAAATGGACAAACTGGATGCTTGTTGCCTTGCTTGCCTTCCAAGTCTTCCTTAACATAGCTGCGTATAATGCGTTCTTGTCTGGCATGAACAACGTTAACTTATGGATAACAGGTGTCATATTGATTACATTTGCTGGATTCTTCCATCTTTACCGATATGCCATGGCTCAATCAAAAAACATACCAAAACCTCCAAAGTTTCCTACTACGAAGCAGATAGAAACTTCACAAGAATCATTGCCACAAACGGATGTATTACCAAAAATATCTGAGGAAAAACCATGAGCACAGTTTCAGGTAGTCAGTATGGAGTAGGTCTGATTACGCTTTTGGTTGCAGCATCAATAGGAATTGGTTACTACCAAATGTTTTACCTACCAGAGATGCTTGCAACACCAGATGTTGATGAGCATGTTTTACATCCTGTCAAATCCACTATAATTGAGATGATTTTAGGATCTTCAAATGCTGACCAGCAGGACAATTATGTACCAAAACTGGTCAACTTGCAATTGAGCATTGACAATCATGTCATATGGGACAATGTAGATGAGACTGCCCACACGGTCACACCCGACCATCGCTATACTGATGGCTATAGTGGTGACTTTGGTTCTGCAGGTGTCGTTAAACCGGGAGAAACATATGAATTCCTATTTACAGAGGCGCCACCAAACACACCGGTAACCATTGCATACCATTGTGATCCACATCCTTGGATGACTGGAACGGTTGTAGTGTCACAGGCTAGATTTTAGGCTGAAAACTTTGCAAACAGCTGATCACTTTCTACTTCCTTATGTTGTTCTATAATTGAAGCACGAAACTTTACGTCATGTGACTGTTCGGGTTCAAATTCAATTACTGCAGTAAACTGTGCCTTATTATCTGGCATTACATCTCTGCTAATGAATAGTCGTGAAACATTGTCGGAAATTTTTTCATCGTTATATGACTTGTAAACTATTAGTTTGTTTGAACCTATAATCAGAGTATTAATAACAACACCATCATACGCACCAGGATAGTTTACGGTTACATGTCCCTTAATTTCAGAGTTAGGTTTTATGTTTAGATTGTCTAATACAAGTTTGATGTATTTCATTGTTGTTGAATAATTTAGTTGGAATAAATAATTTTGTTAAGATAATAATGGGCCCAAAGGGCTTCGATCCCTTGACCATTGGATTAGAAGTCCAACACTCTATCCAAGCTGAGCTATGAGCCCAAGAATCAAAAAATTTTTTACTTTATTAAGGGTTTTATAGCCACTTTTTTTTGTTCAAATCCCTTTCCATTTTATAGAGAAATTGTTGAGAATATCCGGCATACTTTCCAAAATGATTCAAAACATCCTGATGGATATTTTCATATCTATTTTTTGATATAGTTTTTTTAGCCATACGAAAGTTCTCGGAATAATATTTTTGTAGAATTTTTACTATCCATGTATCTAAAGGAAATGCTCCAAGTTTTTCAAGAGAAAACAACATAACACAATCCGCCACCTTGTCTCCAATTCCAGGTAGTTTTAAAAGCAATTCCTTGCATTTTCCATATTCGGCTTTTTTTAACTCATCAAAATCAATCTCTCTTGAAGCAATGAGGCGAGATGCGTCTAAAACATATTTTGATCTATATCCCAGTTTACATTCTTGGAGATCTTGCAATGTAGCATTTGCAAGCATTTTGGGTGTAGGAAATAGAAAAAACTCTCTTTTTTGGAACCTAACTTTAGTACCAAATTTTATACATAATTTTTGGAGTCGCATTCTGATATTTGGTATATTTGAATTTGCTGAAATAATAAATGAAATACAGCATTGAAAAGGATCTTGTCTTGTAACACGTAGTCCTGGGTAGTACTTACTCGCCTTTTTCACAATTTTGTCCTTTGTAATATTTTTTAGGATTTTTCTGTAGTTATCATCTTCTCGGAAAAAATTTTTTGGCTTTTTTGAAAATGTTATAATTTCAAATGGTTTCTGCTTTGCCATAATTACATCATGACCATCAATTACAAACCATTCATTTCCATAATTTTCCCACAAGAAAATCTGACCGCTGTTGATAGTTTCGTGTATGTTGATATCGGTATGAAGATCAGGCATATTACACGGCTATCTCTTCGCCAAGTTTTGGTGCATACGCATCAAGACCAAACTTTTCTTGAATCTCTTCTGCAAATTTTGTGCAAGAATTTTCATCGCCATGTACAGTTAAGACTTTAGGATCTCCTTTGATATTTTTTATCATATCAAAGAGTGCAGTCCTATCTCCATGACCGGAAAATTGAAATTGTCTTACAGTGGCTTTTACCTTCATATCTTTCCCGCGAGTAGAAATCTTCCCTGTCTCTAACATTTTTTTTCCTGGTGTACCTTCTGCTTGATATGAAACCATCGCAACTCCATTCTTGTCATTAGAGGCAATCTCTTGCATGTAAAATACAGCGTTTCCACCTACCAACATGCCAGCAGGAGAAATTACAACGCAAGGTTCTGAAATTGCCTTTTTTCTATCGCCATGATCTCTTATCAAAAAGGCATCGTTGATTGCATCGGCAAATATGTTTACGTCTTTTAGATATTCAGGATAGCGAAACATGATATCGTTTACCTTTAATGCCATACCATCCATAACCACCGGATATTTGAAATTTGCATTCTTCAACACGCACGCAATCTCTTGCGATCTTTCAACAGAAAATGAAGGAACGAATAATATTCCTTTTCTGTCCATAACTTCATTTGCAAATTCAATTAAACTGTTTTCTGATTCCTTTCGTGGCATTTGATCGGTTTGCGAATAGGTACTTTCTGTGATCAAGATGTCTATATCTCCTATGTCAAAGTCTGCTTTGGGTAACATCCTTGAACCGTTGGGATTAATGTCTCCCGTGTAAAATAGTCGTTTATCATTAGCTTCTACAAGTACTGTGCTACCGCCTATTACATGACCAGAAGATCGTAATTCGAATGTAGCATTTCCAACCTTTACAGGTTCCTTAAATCTAATCTCCTTGGAGTTTCTGAGCATACTGTTAACATGACCATTATGAAATGAGTGCTTGTTTTTTTCAATCTTCAGCATATCTTCAATCAGTAGCATACTTAGATCAAGGGTTGGGGATGTACAGTAGACGCTAGTATTACCCCCATTAAACAAAGCTGGAACACATCCAGAATGATCCAAATGAGCATGAGTGATTACTGCAGCATCTACATCTTTTGGTTTAACATGGAGTGGATATAGAGGAGGATCATTACGTTTTTTACTAAACATAACACCATAATCTAAAAGTAAATTTGTACCATCACAATTTACAAGAAATCCCGATCTACCAACTTCACCAGCTGCACCCAAAACTTTTATCTTCACGCCCAAAATTCTGAGTCTGCACCTTAAAGTCTTCTTAACATTTATGATTAAATTACGATCTGGAAAATCAGCCCAACCTTTAATTAGTGCTAGCTAAGATCAGATCAAACATGGGAAGAACTTATGCAGAATGGGAAGCCACACAAGATAAGGCACTTGTAGCAAAGGTTCGCGCAGGTGATGAGGCTAACAAACCACTATTAAACCAGGTTAACTGGATTTGGGTGAAAAATCTGATGGATAAAAAAGCAGATCTAAATCCAACCTCAGCCGAGTTATTGGACTGGGTAACCTCTGGTCAAATAGAAGCAATGCGAAAATAAACGTGAAATTTACGTATTCTTTTTGTTTTTTATTTAACACTAGTTATGCCTAACCGATCAAATTCTAACATAACCGTGTTATGATTTTCGATGATGGTTTAAATAGCAAAAATGAAGTTTTAATATGAATAAGAAATGCCAATAGCAATTTTACCAGACGTAGATGAGCAGAGATGTATTGGATGTGCACTATGTGTAGAAATCTGTACAACTCTTGGCCCAGACGTACTCCGTGTAAAACCTGTAGAAGGTTGGAAGAGAGGAAAAGCATTTGTATTTTATCCAGAAAGATGTATCTCTGACGGTGCATGCATAGGTGTATGCCCAACAAAGTCAATCTTTTGGATGAGACCAATGAATTACACAGCAGGACAACCTGTACCTCTTCACAAGAACGGTGTATTCGTTAAAGGATGGGCAGAAGACGCAGCACTATAAGCTGTATCTTTTTAATCTTTTTTATTATTTTATATTTAGAAAAATTTTCTTGCTGTACCTTTTGGTAACAACTTTACAAACGACTTGAGAAAATCATCATTTTTTGATACGTGTAAAACACCAAAATTATTTTTCAAAAAGAAAGCATTCCAATTTTTTTTAAACGTTGGAAAATCTTCCGGCACGAATTCTTTCCTTGGCATCTCATAGTGGGATGCTGGATACATATCTGAGATCTCCAAAGGTATTATCCCAAGAAATGGATTATAAAAGCAAAACTGGATGGATTCGGGATCCTTGAACTTTTCCCTAAGAATCGAATATTCATTTGTTAGATAAGCTGGTTTGATATGTGTATTTTTAGTTAGAACTGCGATCTTTTTCTTGGTTTTGAACTTTTCTACAGTATTTTTGAATGCAAGTATTTCTGGCCTATATTGGTCCTCTTTTGAAAACAGAAAGATGGATCTTTCCTTGAATTTTGGCGTAGTGTTCACAAAGTGACTAGAATTTTTAATGAAAATATCGATTGCCTCAAACAGCTTTGGGTGTGCTCGCATTTTCTTCATTACATATTCCCAAAGCCTTCCCTGATTGATTGATTCCTTGACCCTGTCTACTTCAGCCTTGATGGCAAACAAATTATGAAGAGCTATTTTGCCTATCTTTTCTTCAGATTCTAATGAGAGTATCTCCTTCGGCCTAAATTTTCTACATACCTCACATGTACATGAAAAATATCTAATATCTGCAAGGTGACTTGTTTTGTCTTCTTCCATGTATCTATCATGCTTAGCATAAAGTACGTATGATGCTGAATCAAAAGTGTCACATCCAAGTGCTACAGCAAGAGAAATTGTCAAGGGATGACCAGCTCCAAAAAGGTGTAATGGAATTGCATCAGGCATCTCTTTTTTAGCAGTTATTATCATTGATGCTAGGAGCGCATACTCATACGACTCCATAAATTCAACAGGACTGCCAAGTGCTAGCATTGAAAAACCTTGTTTTACAAGATTCTTGGTAGAATTTTTTACTAATTCTTGATGTTCCCCGCCCTGAATTGGGCCAATCCAAACCTGACCATTGTTGATACTATTCTCAAGTGTTTTTTTTGAAACCTCTAGAGTTTGGTTAACATATGATTTTGCCTTCTTTTTACTGAGACCATAACCAGTAGGTTTGTCTAAAGGTATTGCAAAGTCTGTCATTATTCCTTTTTCGAATTCAGCCATGTCAGCAGGTGCAACATCTACATCACCGTATTCTAACACCTGATATCCTCCAGAATCTGTCATAACAGCACCATCAAAATCGATTATGTTATGAATTCCTCTTTTAACTGCATCTTGCCCAAACTTTTTCATTGTGATATAGGCGTTAGTAATTACAAGATCAAAACCAATCTCCTTAATTTTTTTAGTAGGGATTATTTGTTTTACAGGATGAATCACTGGGACGTAGGCAGGCGTTTCAATCTTACCATGATTGGAATGCAAAATACCTATTCTGCCTGCCAGATCACTTTTTTTTATCTCAAACATTCTATAACAATTTTAAATTGTTCTATATTAAATTAGTCTGGGAAAAATTTTCTTAAATCATTTTTTTTAGTTATATCTGCTAACCAATCTACTGCATCTCCCTTGGAAGTTCCATTAATAACATCCTCGATTTTTTTCGTAATTTCTTCAACGGTAAGAGATGTTGTATTAATTTGAAACGTTTTTTCTTCACCAAATTTTTCAATTGAATCATAAGCAATAACACCTAAAATTTCACTTCCGAGATTATCATTTTTTTTACTATCAGAATAGTTTCTTTTTTCATAAATCTGAATAAGATCATAAGGGTTCTTTCTAAGAACAATCGCCATTGAAATCAATTCCTTCGAAACCACAAACGGTGCTAAATGTCCAACAATTAATGATTTCTCTGAAATTTTTTCTTTTAGTATTTTTTCCGTTTTCTTAACATCTACATCAATAGAATCATTTTGTTTTGTGGTCCCCACTTTTACAGCTTCCTTGTTAACGTCAACAATTTCATAGCCTAGAATTTCAGCAAGTTTTTTAGATACTGTATGTTTTCCCACACCAGGATTTCCTGTTAAAACTAACACAAGTATATTCAAAAGTGCTCGGTTAAAAATTTCTGTAATACTAATATGTATAAACATCAATTCTATGATATGCAAATTGGCCTTTTTGGCAAAGCCAATGTTGGCAAATCAACATTTTTTTCAGCAGCAACTGAAGACTTCAATGCTCAGATAGGAGACTTTCCATTTACAACCATTCAGCCTAACGTTGGAATTGCATATGTTAGCACCACATGTGCTTGCAAGCATTTTAAAATAAATCACAACAATCCTTTATGCATATCTGGGATTAGGTTCATACCCATCAAACTCATTGATGTTGCTGGTCTTGTTCCCGGAGCACATGAAGGCAAGGGATTAGGTAATCAATTTCTAGATGATGCTAGACAGGCAGACATGTTAATTCATGTTGTAGACATCTCGGGGTCAACTGACATACAGGGTCAGCATGTAAGCGTGGGAACACATGATCCTAGAGAAGATATCAAGTTTGTTGAGGAAGAGTTTGATTATTGGTTTAAACAAATACTGGAACGTGAATGGCAAAAACTCTCCCGAGACATAGAAAAACAATCGACAAAATTAGCGGATGAAATTACAACTCGTTTTAGCGGTCTTGGAATTAAAGATAATGATGTTCATGAAGTTTTACAAAGTTTAGGTCTGCTAAATAAAAAACCCACTGGATGGGATGATTCTGACATAACCAAATTTGCACAAATGTTAAGGAAGAAGACAAAGCCCATGCTAATCGCTGCAAATAAGGCTGATCTGTGTAAGGATTTGGATATTACAAACGAAATACACAAAAACCGTGAAATTATAAATTGCAGTGCGGAAACTGAGTTAATATTAAAAAAGGCTGCTAAGGCAAACTTGATTGATTATATTCCGGGAAATGAAAAGTTTGTAATAAACAAAAATGTGGATATATCTCCACAACAAAAGAACGCATTAAATCTTGTTGAAAATCTTTTGTCAAAATTAAACTCCACTGGAATTGAAACTGTGTTAAATACTGCGGCATTCAAGGTTCTGAAACTAATCGTTGTATTTCCTGTTGAAGATGAGACAAAACTATCAAACAAAGATGGCCAAGTACTTCCGGATGCTAAACTCTTACCTGAAAATGCAACTGCAAAAGACCTTGCAGAAACCATACATCAAGATATCGCAAAAGGATTTCTGCATGCTATAGATGCCAAAACTAAGCAAAGAATAGGCGCTGATCACCAGTTAAAAAATGGCGATGTGATTAAAATTGTGTCAAGTTTAAGCAGAAGATAGCATGAAGTGTCTTGGAGTTGAAAGTACAGCGCATACATTTTCATGTGCTGTACTTGAAAGAAAGGGAAAACGTGGTGAAATTCTTTCAGACATTCGTAAAATTTATGGTCCACCTGACGGTGAGGGGATTCATCCAAGAGAGGCATCTAGGCATCATGTTGAAAATAGTACCATAGCATTAGTTGAAGCATTACAGAAAGCAAATGTGTCTATAACCGATCTTGACATAATCTCATATGCTGCCGGTCCTGGGCTTGGACCATGTCTGCGTGTTGGTGCAGTAGTATCCAGAGCACTTGCATCTTATTATGAAATCCCAATTTTTCCCGTAAACCATGCTCTTGGTCATATCGAACTGGGAAAAATGCTGACAGGAGCAAAAAATCCCCTAGTTTTGCTAGTATCTGGTGGACATACTATGTTACTAGCTTTTTTGAATAAAAAATGGAGGGTTTTTGGTGAGACATTAGATATTACTTTGGGTCAACTACTAGACCAATTTGGAAGGTTTATTGGATTTGCATCTCCCTGCGGAAAAAAAATTGAGGAGCTTGCAGAAAAGAAATCTAACTATATACCACTTCCTTATTCTGTACAAGGAAACGATGTATCATTTTCAGGACTTCTTTCAGCTACAAAAGACGTTGTAAAACAAAGTGTGAATGATGCATGTTATTCACTTCAAGAAACTGCATTTGCAATGATTTGTGAAGCTACAGAGCGTGCTTTGGCTTTTACCAAAAAAAAGGAGCTGATGATAGTTGGTGGCGTTGCAGCAAACAAAAGATTGTCAGCTATGCTGCAAAGTGTATGCAAAAGGCAAAAATGCAAGTTTTTTGTGGTTCCACAAAAATTTGCTGGTGATTGTGGGTCTCAAATTGCTTGGCAAGGATTGCTTGAGGCTTCCGTGAAAAAAGGAGCTAAACTGGAAGATACTTTCGTTAAACAATCTTGGAGACTTGATACGGTAGAAATAACTTATTAAATTACCTTAATCTTCTTCGCCGTTATCAGCATCTTCTGCTAGGATAAATTCATCATGAGTTTGTGATACAAACTTGCAAAAGTCACGAAAATCTTCTTTGTTAATTACTTTTGTTACCCCATCAGCAAAAAATTCAATTCCAACTTGATCACCATCATACCATGATTGAAAATCTTCTGTCTCAACTAAAACATTATCATCTTCATCACTCATTTTTTCACCTATTTACGATTCTATTTTTTACTCTCTAAAAAGTTTTCCAGAGTCTTTTCAAATGTTTTTCGCCAGCTTCCGTTGCTAAATACACCAAACTTGTATGTCTTTTCACCATCATCTATTTTTGCAGTAAAACATACCTTTTTCATCAACAAGCCTTCTTTCCAAACTTTTGTAATATTTTCTAGTGGTACATCTAATATTGTGTCACCTATTGAGCCTGAAAAATCCATAACTCTGGCGTGTTTTTTATCAAACGCAACTCTTTTGTTTGTAAGGGTTAAAATTCCAATCCCCATAGTGTCTTCATTACAATCCTCTTGTCTAACTCTCTTTTCATCCGGATCCATGATAGATTTTAATCTGTTAATCGTTGAATATAATATTAATGAAATTAATTAGAAGGGGAGCTGAAGGTGACCTTTTTCTTACCACTTGGAATGGTAAAGAGGCTATTTTAAAATCAAGAAAGAAGAAGGACTATCGTAATTCATCTCTTGATTACCGTCTTAGAAAACAGAGAACCATAAGGGAATCTCAGATTATGTCTGAAGTAAAAGAATTTGGAATTCGTACACCGTTAATTCATTTCGTTGATATAAAAAACTGTGATATTATAATGCAAAAAATTGATGGTGTTTTGGTTGGCGACCTGTCAAAAATCAAGTTAGTAAATGTCTGTAAAAAAATTGGCAGATTAGTCGGCATTATGCATAAAAATGGAATTGCGCATGGCGATTTGACAACCTCAAATTTTATTGAATCTGGTAATAATATTTTCATAATTGACTTTGGCCTTGCAAATAGAACTCTCAAATCTGATGATCACGCGGTTGATCTAAGATTATTCAAAGAGATTCTGAATAGCGCACATGCAGATGTTTTCGAAAAAGCATGGTCTAATTTCTTATCTGGATACAAGTCATCGGTTGGCAAGGAACGTTTTTCCAAGATAACAAATAAAGTTATGATAATTGAAAGTCGTGGGAGATATGCCAAAGTCGTATGATGTGCTTTTTGCTTCATCGAACACGCACAAGTACGAAGAAGCGGAAAAAATTCTAGCGGAATTTGATATAGAATTGAGTTTTTTCCAAACAGAATTAGTAGAAATTCAAGACGATTCGTTATCCAAAATAGCACTACAAAAGGTAGAGAATGCATATGAAAAATGTAAAAAACCGGTTATAGTTGAGGATGATGGCCTCTTCATTGACTCGTTATCTGGTTTTCCAGGTCCATATTCATCTTATATTTTCAACACAATTGGAAATAATGGAATTTTAAAGCTGATAGGAGATAATAGAGATGCACAATTTGTAGCAATAATTGCTTTCTGTGATTCTAGTAATGAACCTACATTGTTTGAATCTAGTGTGGCAGGAAAAATTTCGAAAAGTATTCAAGATGGAGGTTGGGGTTATGATCCAATCTTTATTCCAGAAAAACAAAACAAGACTTATGCAGAATTAGCTGGCAAAAACAAGCTTTCGCATAGGTATGAATCTCTAAAAAAATTTGCCAGTTGGTTTAACAACAAGCAGGAATGAAACGATCCACAAATCGTTTCTTGTTTTGTAATATCACTATTCTTGATATTCCACTTTCATCCATAACTGTAAAGTCGCTATTTTCTTGAGCTAATTTATTTGCAAAACTTCTGACCTCATCCATTTCAAGCATATCCGAATGCTCAAGTCGATTAGTTGATCTTCCAATGTGCATGTATGATTTTATCTCCACAAAATGTGCATTTGATTTTTGTAAGAGTGATGCAAAAACTGGAATCATTTCTTCATTATCATTATAACCCCTAATCAAAGTAATTCGAAGAACTGTCCTAGTGCCAAGAGTTGATAACATCTTTAGTGTTCTATTCCATCTTTCCCAAGAATCATCATATCTAGGTCTGTTGATTTTCAAAAAAGACTTGTAATCTGCCGCGTTGGTTGAAAGATAAAGTTGAGTTGGAAGGGCATTTTCATCTCCAAGTTTCTGTATCATGTCTGGTTCCTGACCATTTGTGACCAAAAAAATTGATTTTGTTGCTTCAAGGGATTTCAAATATTTGATAAGTTCTGGTAATTTTGGATACATTGTTGGTTCCCCAGATAGTGAAATTGCATAATGCTGTGGATGTAATGATTCATCTAATTTCTTTTTGTCTTGATTTGGATCACCATAGTGTCCCATAATCAATTTTTTTCTCTCTGCCATCAAGTTGGTCATAATTTCTTCTGGTTCAGCGACATTTTCTGGTTTCATTTCCATCGACTCGTAAAATTCCATTGGCCGCCAACAGTATACACATCTATTCTCACAATACATTCCAGCAGGAGAAAATTCCATACACCTATGCGTGCTAATTCCATAAAACTTGTGTTTGTAGCACGTCCCTTCACCTCTAAATGATTTTTTTGTCCAATGGCATAATTCTACAGTAGAATGATCAGATACACCATATTTCGCCTTCTTGAGCTGTTTTACAATAGAAGGTGCGATTTGAATTAGTTCTGGTTCTTTTTCTACAACTTCACCAGAGCAACTCATACTGAAAATCATCTGTAGGCTTACTTAAATTTGCATATACTATCAAAGGATGGAAACATTCTATTAGAAAATAAACAAAAATGAGTAATGGATATCTTGAAACTCCTGCCGGTGTTTGTTTTGATTCTATCCAGTTTTGGTATTCCTATGTCCATAGCGAATGCCGAAGATGTGACAGAAACATTTGAAGGTGGCATGGATTTACAAATTACTTATCCTGAATCAGTAATGATTGGCAGAACATTTTCAGTTTCTATACATATAGAAAACAATGGCTGGGAAAATAAGCAGGACATCTCATTTACAATAACAAATCCAGATTCAGCTTTTATAGCATTAGGCTCTGAAATTCATCAAATACCAGAACTGACAACTTCAAGTTCGTTTGGAACAACGCTTGATTATGAAGTTTCCAAGAACACAATCGAAGGAAAACACTTTCTTAACGTTTCATACTCTCAGGTTCTAGTTAGTAACAACGTTGATCCTATGCCTGCAACCAAAACTACCATTGCGTTGCCCATTATGGTTCTAAAAGAACCAGTTGTAACGATTCAAACAACCACACCAGAATCAATCTTTTCAAATACAGAATTCCCATTTGAGGTAAGCGTGATTTCTCAGGACATCGATCTCAATAACTTAACTGTGCAAATAATTGTGCCACAAGATATTGAATTCAGGGGAGACACATCATATACGATCTCACTATTAGAAAAAGGAACACCATTTAACATAAAGGCGGAAATGATTACTCCTTCTAACATTTCCACAGAGCATACAATACCTGTCAAGGTTATGGTAAGTTATACTGATGATCTTGGTGATGAAAAATCCGATTCCTCGTCAGTACCACTATTACTTCGTCCAAAAACTTTCTTGGAGATTACTAATGATGGTGGAATCTGGATCGGAGATTTTTTCATAGCACCATATGTTAGCATTGGTACAATAGTTGGAATACCTGCGGGAACTATATTTTCATTATTACTCAAAAGAGCAGTAGAAAAAAGGAAGAAAAAATCTTAAACCAAGAAACCATTTTCATAAGCTGAAAGGTGTATATTGGATATTTCAGTCACTCATGCATGCTCAAGACAGTTAGTATAGCAGGCATTGAGGAACAGGGAGTTCCATTTAAGAAAGAAAGTATTGCGCTTGATGAGGCTGCACAAACAATTTCTGTTGGAAATCTTACGTGGATTGAATGTGTCGTAGATGATATTGTTACCGAGACACCAAAGATTCTTGAAAAACTTGACATCCAAATGGATCCTAAGGTTCTGCTTTCAGGATATGTTTCAGCATACGAGGATGCTGGTGATACACTTGGCATAATGTTACCTTTTATTGTTACAGGTAACAGTAGAATACAGACATCACCAGTTTTGATTTTTATGAAAAAGGATCTGATAGTAACTATTCATGACGATTATGGAGGAAAAATCACAAAACTTTACAATTATTCGAACTCATTGATGAGAAAACTTCCGAAAGAGCCAGAACAATGGGCAGATAGACAAACCATTTTGTTATTTAGGCTAATGGATGAAGTCAGTGAGACAAACTTTTCCAGTTTAAGAACAATTATTGAACAGGCAGAACAGCTAGAAATAGATCTTGCTGGTCCAAGACAAGTTGAACGTGACGTCGGTTTTGAAATATCTAATATGAAAAGATCATTACTGACATTTCTTAATGCTGTTTGGGCTACTCATGACACAGTTAGAAGTGTCAAATTTGGCGATCCTGACATGCTAACTGACGATGATGATGTTCTGGAAAAGTTTGAGGTAATTTTAGGACGACTTGACAGACAAATCCAGATGGCTGAAAATGTTATGGACATAATTTCTACAGGAATAACTATTATACAAACTGAAACTTCCAACAAGTTAACAAAATTAATTGTCTGGCTAACAGTTGCGGCAACTGCTGTTTTGGTACCTAACACAGTAGCTACTATTTTTGGAATTCCAGACCTTCATCTTTCATGGAGTTGGGTTGCCCCAATATTGGTTATTTCAACTGTAATATCAGCCATTGTGACTTATCGCTTTACAAAGCAATTTAGTGTAAATCCATTTGGATCAAAAAGACTCCAACGTATTGGAAAGAAATTTAGAAGAAAATAATCTAGCTCTAGTGCCAGGGAACTAAGTAGACAAAGCCAGTATACACTAATGCTACAGTTACTGCCATGCCAAACCACCACCATTTCATAATACAATTTTTTTACTAGATGATAATAAATCTAGATGTTTTTCCTATCCAAACAACTCTTCCTTGTAAGTTAAGATTATTAGAAGAAAGAAGTGCATATTTTTTGTGGCCTTCGTGGTGCAGTGGTAGCATAGGGGATTGTGGATCCCCGGACAGGAGTTCGATTCCCCTCGAAGGCCTTTATTTTATACTAAAAAATTCCAAATTTGCTTGATTCCATCTCTTCTTTAATTGCCAATTTTACCTTTAGGTTTTTTTCTTGTGTTTGATGTGAAAACCAAGTCAGGAACTTCTTTTCTAAGCCTTTTCCCTTTAATTTTTGAAAGCCCTCTCCAACTTGGTTGGCTAGTTTCTCAACTAATATCTTATTTACTGAAACAATGTAAAAATGCCAACCAAAAGCAAATTCGGAATCCGTAATAACAAATCCGTCTTCTTCATGTACTATTTCTTCAAGTCTTCTCAGTATAGATCTAATACCATCACTTGACTGATCGTAATTTGTAGCAGATACGTTAATGTTAATCCGTTCTTTCATAATTAAATCAGGTTTGAATTAAAATTTAAGGTTGGTGTCATTTAACAAATGTTCAACTTCAATACCAAAATTTCTTTTTAAAATTTCCATATAGTTTTTAATTGGAACTGGAATATCGTCCTCACATGTCATACCAAGGTTTTTTGCGTTAATCCATATTACCAGTGACTGTAAAATAGTTAAGAATCTATCATTTTCTGTATTATGTGATGCAATTGCCTTTGTATATCTCTCCGCATATTCCCAGGCAGCAACAAAATCAATACATTTTATTCCAAAAGTTGCTAGAAGCTGTTCCTTTAGGTTAGCATGTTTGAAAGGAACTTGGTTTATGATATATGGAAAATCTACTTGAGCGGGGAGGCATTCAGGAAGCGGACCCCAAATTGTAACTATTTTACATCCATCTTGTAGACTTTGAAACCTCTTCTTCATTTTTTCAATTATTTCTATATCCGTAAACCAAAATAGAATTGCAGTAGCATCATCAATTTTTGCTGTTACAGTATCTTGACATAAAAAGTTCTCACCATTCAAATCATTATCTTCTGCAAGTTTTTTCGCTTGTTGGATTTTTTCCTTGCTGTTATCCACACCTATTGCTTTTTTAACATGAAATTCCTGTAATGCTATTTTAATTCCTTCACCATCACCACAGCCTAGATGATAAAAAACATCATTTTCATTAAGATTTAAAAATTCAAAGATTTTCCTAAAGGAACGTTCCGGAAGCTGAACTTCGTTGCCAGAAATTATATCATTTGGCAGAGATTTAATATATTCTTCAATCTTCACAAGAAATCGTAAACATATTAGGGATTTATTCTCTTATGCTTTCTAATGTTGATACAGCCTGCCATAAGGGGGTTCTAACGTAAGATGGCAAATTAGGATCCTGGGTTACATCATCAAGTAAGCTAATTGTATTTGCTGCACGTACAGAGACTGAATATTCATCTGATTTTAATTGTTCAACTATATCTGCAATGTTTTTTCGAATGTTTTTGGGAGTTGAAGGACTAGTAGCTATTTGGTTCAGCGTGGACATAGAATTATTAAGAAATTCAAGGTTTTGCTCTTTAGTTGCCATTTTTCATATTTAATACTATTTTGTCGTAATTTTAAGTCTACGTCTCCACAAATATGTCGTCTGATTCAATTATCACTTTATATGATTTTAAATCATTAATTTGCACTGGAAATTTTACTAGTTTTCCATTCTTGCATTCAAACTGCGCGCCATGCCAATCACAAGTTATTGTAGAACCATCAAGTTTTCCTTCTGAAAGACTTCCACCTGCATGAGTGCACGTATCATCAACTGCAAAGCAGTTCCCATCAATATTTATAACAATTATTTCGTTTCCATCAACTGATACTTTTTTCATCTGACCAGACATAATTTCAGTTGTTTTACCTACAAGAATTTTTACCATGAATAGATTAAATTTAATTGTTTTAAATTATTTCTAGTCAATAAACTTGACAACGTTTTGAATCTTTCCTAGTTTTTCTATCTCCATATCAATTTTATCTCCATCTTTAAGAAATGGCGTGTCTGGATTATTCAATGCTACACCTTCTGGTGTTCCTGTTGCAATTATGTCCCCCTTTTCTAACGTCATTATCTTACTCAGTTTAGAGACTATGGATGGTATTTTTATGAACATGTTCTTTGTAGACGAATTCTGTCTAACTTGCCCGTTTATTCTTGTTGTCAGCTGTAAATTTTCTACATCTGGTATTTCTTCCATACTTGTTATCCATGGACCACAGGGGGCAAAAGTATCAAGCGATTTTCCGCGCGTAAATTGTTTATCTTGCATTTGTATATCTCTAGCAGAAACATCATTGAAAACCATATAACCAAAAATGTAGTCTTTTGATGAAATTCCATCTATGTTTTTGCAAGTCTTGCCAATTATAACAGCAAGCTCAATTTCATAATCCAACTGTTTAACAAAGTTAGGACATCTAATCTCTGAGCCAGTTCCGCATAGCGTCGTTCTTGGCTTGATAAATATTACAGGTTCTTTTGTGGATACATAGTTCTGTTCTTTTGCATGTTTCGGGTAGTTAAATGTAAGACAAATTATTTTTGATGGATTCGGAAGTGGATGAAGCAATTTAAATTTTCCAAGTTTATCCTGAAAAGACGTAGAAGATATCTTATCCTTTATTTCATCATACCACCCCTCAAATAGAAAATCCATAATGCCTAATGGAAGAGGAACACCGGTTTCAGATGTTATGTTTTCTTTTGTTGCAACATCACCATCATTTATCAAGCCATAGGTTTCATTACCATCTTGCATTAATCTTGCAATTTTCACGTTAATCACTTATGAGTAAAAATGGCTTGTTTAGATGAATCTTTTCGGCAATATCCAAATCTAACAAATTGTATCTCTTCATCATTCTTTAATTCTAAATAATGAGGTTCTGTATACACCTGAATTTCTTCTAGGCTTTCTTCATTAAATTTATCATCCACAAACAGCTGCTGTGGTATGAGAATTTTTAATTCATGAGCATTTTTTTCAGAAACCCATTGTAATTTCATGAACTTTACATTGTGTTCATCACCAGTAAATTCTCCAGTTATTTCTGAATTTATGGATGTGATTTTTACATTACCTAATCCCATTAAGCGTAATTGATCTCCTGTCTTAAGATCCTTAACATCTTCAGACGATAAAAAAACACTATCTTCTACCATAACTTTTCTTGTTCCCATTTTATTAGACGGATGGTTAGGAAGTTCTACGGAAGAATTAGGCAGATTACTAATTTTTAATGTTCTAGGATCCTTTACCATGAATAACCTGATACTATTTCCGTCAACAATTTTTCGATTAAACGCCTCAAGTGAATCAAATGGTGCTAAGGTATCTGCTTTTGTAAGACTCAAAGACAGTGTGAACTTTCTAATTGCCTTTGGGGTAATTCCGCGCCGCTTTAGAGCTTCTAATGTTGGCAATCTTGGGTCATCATACCCAGAAACCTTTCCTTCGTCTATCAAAGGTCTTAAAACCCTTTTTGAGACTGGCATGCCCTTGAACTCTAACCTTGAAAATTCTAGCATTTTAGGATGTTTCATACCAAGAGCATCCAATATTGCATGGTACAATTCGTTTCTTAATTCGTATTCTTTGCTTCTTAATGCGTGGGTTATACCGTCCGTATAATCTTCAACAGCAACTGCAAAATCATAACTTGGCCAAACTCTGTATTTTTCCGCCAAACGTGGATGCCTTGCATCGTTGATTCTAAAGAGCACGGGATCTCGCATTACAGTGTTCTTAGATTCCATGTCTCCACGGAACCTAACAACTGCTTCGCCAGGTTTGTATTTATCAAACATCTGTTTCCATCTCTCCTCATTTTGCTTAACATCTCCTGCACTGCATTCGCAAGACATCATCTCTCTCCTGTTTTTGCTTATAGTGTCACGTTTACACGTACATACGTATGCATTATTTTTCTTTATCATCTCCACGCATTTATCATAAAGCAGCTCAATATCATCAGAGGTATTTTTTTCCTGATCAAATTTTATCCCAAGCCAATCGAGCCCCACTTTTATGGCAGCCCAGTATTCTAATCTTGTATCCTCTGGATTAGTATCATCAAATCGTAAAACTAGTTTCCCGCCATACATTTTGGTATATTCCTCGCTAATTATAGCCGCTTTCGCATGACCAATGTGAGGATATCCATTAGGAGCAGGCGTAAATCTAGTTACTATCTTACCCTGTTCTGCACCTTCCAAGGGAGGTAAGCCAACTCTTTCCTCCTTCACAGGTTCCTTCACATTAAGAATTTCAGGGAAATTATTTTCAATCTCGGTTTTTTGTTCTTCAATTGACATTCCATTAACTTGAGAAACAATTGATGCGATTTCTGGAATAGCGTCTTTAACATTACTCTTGAGTTCAGGTATTGTTCCTAAAGATTTTGACAGGACAACTTTGTCTTTTGTCTTACCATCATGCTCAACTGCATTCTGTAAAGCTATTTTTCTAATCTCTTTCTTTAAATTATCATCCAAGCTACAAACGCCTTTTGATAACAAAATCTAATAATGAAATTATTTCGTTTTTAGCCGTGCCAGTGTATGTCCTAAGTGATTTTTCAGCCTGCTGTGCATATTTCAATGTCATGCTTCTAACTTCATCTTCTACACCCAATGAACGAATGACATTCACTGCCAGATTGATTTGTTGTTTTGAAGCTTTAGAATTTCCAAAAACGCGCATTATTATCTTCCTGTTCTTGCCTTTTGCTTTCTTAATTGCCAGAATAATTGGAAGTGTCTTTTTACCTTCACGTATGTCGTTTCCTACAGGTTTTTTCGTAATTTTACTGTCTCCAATAATTCCAATAAGATCATCCGTGATTTGGAATACTATTCCCAAATTCCTTCCAAACGATGAGAGATTTTTCACATCCTTTTGTTTTCTTTTTGCACAAATTGCTCCCATGGCACATGAAACCTCAAAAAGCACGGCTGTTTTCTTTTCAATCATTTTGATGTATTCTTTTCCACTTGGAATTCTTTTGTTTTCAGCAAATTTAATGTCATTAACTTGCCCCTCACAGATCTCAACGCATGTTTTGGATAATTTTGATACTAGCTGTGTTGTATAATTAGAAGACAGTTTTGATTTAGATGAAATAGTATGGTATGCTTTTGAATACAAAACATCCCCTGCAAGAATTGCTAGCGGCATATCGAATTTTTTGTGTGTAGTTGGAACCCCATGCCTCATCTCATCATTATCCATGATGTCATCATGTACCAGTGTGAAGTTATGGATCATCTCAACTGCACTAGCTGCTGCGATTGCATTAGATTGTCTTCCGCCAAGCATTTGGCAGCTCTTCAGAACCAAAAATGGTCTTAGGCGCTTACCACCATGAAGTATTAGATGCGAGGCTGCATCGTACAGCTGTTTTGGGTTACCTTTTAGCTCTTTTTTTAGGAACTTGTTTACAAACCCTGCATTTTTCTTAATAGACTTTGAAGCTTTCATCCGTCAGGCACTCTTCTCCAATTATTGTTAGGTATGTAATGCTTAATTGCATTTTTGTATATTGAATCATTTTTAGTCCAGTTTTTAATTAAACTATGAAATTTATCACCATTAGGATAACTAGATCTATCTAAAAAATAAAGCGCGATTACCATCCACGGGCAGTACACATCCATATTTTGTTGAAGCTCATTCTTTAATTCATCCGGGTCAATCCATTTAATCTCAGAAATCTCATCTTTGATCAAACACGTCTCATCAAAATCATCTACGATTCCAATCAATGTTCCACATATTTCATTTTCAGAACCAATGTCCTTGTATGGAACGTGATACTCGAATTTGTTCATATAATTCATTTTGCAGTCTATTCCTATCTCTTCAGGCATTCTACGTTCTGCAGATGATACATAGGTTTCAGACTCCCTTGGATGACTTGCAATTGTTCCATCCCAATAACTTGGCCAAAGCATTTTCTTATCACTTCTTTTGGTTAACAGTAATTTTCCTTCACCATTGAATATCAATGCAGTAAATGCCCTGTGAAGTTTTCCGTTTGGCAAATGACATTTTACTTTATCCTCTTTTCCAATAGGATTGTCGTTTTGATCTACCAGAATAACATACTCTCCCATTGTATCACCTGAATAGCGTACCTTCAAACTTTTTACCAGAAGTAGCATCAATGATCCTCTGAGGCTTGTTACCGTTTACGAAAAACACTTTCAGACCAGATCTTGACATCTTTGTTGCCTCTGTAATTTTTCTAGTCATTCCTCCAGTTACATCCATCCTGTTTTTACTGATTGTCGGTTTTTCCTTTTTGAAGTCATAAATCAATTTTTTTGACTTTGTATTATAGTACACTCCATCTACATCCAGAACAAAAACTGATAATCTTGGATTTAGTATTTTTCCAATTGTAGTCATTATAACATCTCCAGATAAAATGTAAGATTTTTTCTGACTATACCACAGTGCATCACCATATGTAATTGGGATAAGACCAGACTTTGCAATCTCGCCAATCTTCTGAATCTTATTTCTAATAGGCTTGTTAGCGTTAATAAAATCAGTAGGTGGTAGAGAGTATGTGTTTAGCTTGTTTTTCGCGGCACTGTCCAAGATAATTTTGTCCAGTTCTATCATGGAGTTTTTTACTACTGAGAGTCCCTTCAAGCTGTATCTTGCGGGCTTTGTGTGCATGCCGTATTTCACAGACCAGTAATGACCGTATGAACCACCGCCATGAACCAAGATCTTTGGCTCATTAATCTTCTTGATCTGTTTTAGAATATTGTCGATTGTCTTTCTTCTCGCTGATTGTGGCTTTCCCTTATTTGTTATAATTGAGCCTCCCAATTTTATTAGAATCATTCTTCTATCGTACTCCACACTACTCCCTTTGTATCAATTTTTGCTGAAAAATATTCCTTATCCTTTGGTAAAAGTGCAGGCACTTTATCCATATTTTCATCCTTAACTAGTGTAATAATACATCCACCGTCACCAGCTCCTGTGATTTTTGTACCCAATGAGATTTCTTTGAGGGAATTTATCATATCGCGTAACGTATCATTTGAAATCTGAATTTCTTCAAGATATTTCTGATTCTCTGACATTTTTAATCCAAATGTAGTGACATCGTTATTTTTCATGGCTGTAATTACTTCATCAATTAATTTGGTTTCAAGATCACATAGTTGAGAAAACCTCTCTTCATCATTTTCTTTGAATTTATTGACTTTCTCAACACTGTTCTTCGTGTTGTGCGGAATCATGGAATTTGCTATTAGAAGATTAAGATCAAAAGTATTATCAATTTTTTCAACACTAGGATATTCAATCATTCCACCATAAGTACAGACAGTACAATCTGCACCAGATGTATCAGGAAAGATTGTTTTTTCAGCCTCTATTGACATTTTTAAGATCTCTTCAGACGATAATTCATTGAATAATTCGGAGATTGAAGCGGCTGCGGCAACACAACATGCTGACGATGATCCAAGTCCTACCCCAATTGGAATATCAGAATCTATTGTAATTTCTAACCCACTAACATTTTGCTCAGAATTAATTATTTTATTTGCAAGATAAACAAATGGTCTAAACTCACTCTTCACTTCTTCATGCGAAGATGAAATGGGTACTTCAATTGTTCCCAATTGTGAATTTACCTTTATGGTTTTATTTTCTGCAAAAGTTGATGTGACTGTTACCCTTTTGTCTATTGCAGCAAGAATTGCTTTAGTTCCATGAACAACAAAATGTTCTCCAAACAGAATTATTTTTCCCGGTGCTGATGCTATTGATTTCAATATTTTGGTTTAAGGCGTTGCTCTATAATTCTTCTTCCACTTCGGCAGTCTTGGTTTCAAAGTCTTCAATTTCATATTTCATTGTTTCTGAATCTTGAAGGATTTCACGAGCCAACAGCCAATAAACTGTTGCCAGGGCTTTTCTTCCTCTATTATTAGCGGGAATAACCAAGTCAAGCTTTGATGTCACATTATCAGTATTGGCAATTCCTATTATCGGAATTCCCGCATTTGTAGCTTCAGTAATAGCCTGAGCATCAACCTGCGGATCTGAGATTATGATTAGTTTCGGTTCTGAATAAAATGGAAGTGATGGATTTGTAAGGGTTCCAGGCATGAATCGTCCTAACATTTTTTCTGCACCAGTTAATTCACAGAACTTTTCAATTGGTGTTGTTGCATAAGATCTTCCGGAATATACAATCACTTTCTTAATGTCAAATTTTTTTATAAATCTAGCAGCAGTCTGAATTCTGTCTAAAGTAATATCTAAATCAAGTAGGTAAAGACCCTCAGGGTTGGCTTGTGTGATATACGGAGTCATAAATTTTGTTTTTACTTCAGTACCTACCCTAATTCCAGTAGAAAGAACTTTCTTTTTAGTATCTTCGCGTTCCGTCTGTTGGCTCATTTGATTTTTAAACCTCAGCCATGCCTCGTATTAAATCATGCTCTGAAAGACGGATTAACTCGTTTAATTTTGCAACTCTCTCTCCTCCAACAACACCGACTTTTAACATCTTAGAATTAGTTCCTATTCCTATATGAGAGATCTGTGAATCAATTGATTCTCCAGAGCGATGTGATGTGATCAATTTAACGTCATTGTTATCTGCTACTTTGGCAAATTCTAACGCGTCATACAGGCTTCCAGCCTGATTTACTTTTAAAATTGCAGCGTTGCACGATTTATTTTCAATTGCTTTTTTTAGTATGTCTTTGTTTGTTACAGTTAGATCATCACCAGTTATCATAGTTTTAGGGAATTTTGAGACCAATTCAGACATATCATCAAATGCTTCTTCATGTACCGCATCTTCTGCATAAATTAATTTGTATTTTTCAATAATACTAGCAGCAAATTCAATTTGCTTTTCTGGTGTATTTTCAAATCCGGCTCTTTCATATACGTACAAATGTTTTTCTTCATTCCATTGAGTTGATGATGCAAAGTCAACCCCTAATGATACCTCCTTTCCTAAAGTGTACCCCAAATTTTCACAAGCCATTGCACAAAGTTCTAATGCTTTTTCATTATCACATTTTGGAGCCCATCCACCTTCATCCCCTCTTCCATTTGTAAAACTGGGGTCGGCTTTTTCTATCACATTACGTAATTCTTTATGAACTTTGAAATTTGTTTCAATAGCATCCCTAATCGTTTTAGCACCAGGAGCAGAAATTAGAATTTCTTGTATGTCTGGCGTTCCAGGTCCCGCATGCACCCCACCGCCTAAAATATTTCCTATCGGGATTGGGAATCTATATTCATCTTGTTCTGAAATTAATTCGAACAATTGCTTTCCAACTGCTTTTGATGCTGATTCCATTGAAGCAATTGTAATTGCATAAGCTAATCCTCCACCAATCTTAGAATAGTTAGAGGTTTGATCTATCGCCTTTAACGTTTCATCAATTGATTTCAAGTCACTTGACTCAAATTCAAGAAATTTCTTTGAATTTTCGTTTAAAATACGGAGGCTTTCCTTCGGACCATCTTCTGGGAAGCTAACGGCTTCATATTTTCCAACACTTGCACCAGATGGCGCAGATGTTCTACCTAGATATTGGTTGTCAGAAATAACATCGACTTCTATAGTTTTGGTACCCCTACTATTATGAATTATCCTACCTCTAATTGACGTAATTTTAGCCAATCTATTCTAACTCTGATTGAATGTCTATATTCCTTTTGTACATAGCCTCATAATATGGAAGCACTTGTTGTATTGTCTCTACTGTTGTTAACAACATTCTTCGACAGCAGTACCTTTTGATTCCTAACGAATCTAATATTTTTGCAGGTTCTTCACCAGACTTTACCTTATTCTGATACTCTTCAAATTTATCAGATACAAGATTACCACACGTAAAACATCTTACTGGTACTAGCATATTTTCAAAAAAGAGTTAAGGATTATAAAAACCCTGCACGGAAATTATTTGCGGGTGTCGCCCAGCCTGGCCAAAGGCGCTAGCTTGAGGGGCTAGTCTCTTAGGAGTTCGTGGGTTCAAATCCCATCGCCCGCATTTCTAAAAATTATAGTATTATTTTTTTGTTAAAGCTTTGATGAAATGATTTCTTCTAATTTCTTCGGTAATCACAGCTCTTGTTTCTTCTACAAGAACACGGTTAACATCCAATTTTCTTCTCGCTTCCTTTACAATTTTGTCATACATAGCAAATGGGTATAGAATTTGGTAGAGATTCTCCATAACACTAAAAATTCTATCGGCTTTCTTTAGTTGTCCGTTCCTGATATTATCTAATACAAGTCTTTTAAGCTCACCAATACAATCAAGCAATCCCAAAACGTATGATTCCTCTGAAACTTTTAGGGACTTTAGTGAAGGAATTTCTTTATTTTCTACAACTGCCAAAAATGAATGAGCCTCAACAAATTCTTGCTCAGGCGTGATAAGATATTTTTTAAAATTATTCTTTGCTTTTTTTTGGTTCCTTTTCAAAATTATTTCCGCTTTCTTGATTTTCTGTTTTGCCAATCTGAGATCACCTTTATGAGTTGCTATGATTGAATGACTGCAAAATATTACAACGTCTCTCGTATTTTTTATTAAAAATTCTCTTGATGCATTTGAAGCTTGTAGAGACTTTGAAATTCTCGGCAGCGATGATTTTACGTTCTTTAATGTCATGACTTGTTTTAAAAAAACTGGGATAAAGTCGTTTGCCAAAGGGCTTAATTGTCTTATTAATTTGGTTTAGACATGTGCATAACTGTCAAACAAATGATGCAGATTGAGGAAAATGGTCATCAGATGGGGTTTTTGAGAAAATTTATGATGGAGAATGCTGGTGCGGGAGCGACAAAAATACTGGTGGAAAAATTTAAAGATATTAAATCAAAAAACGTTCTAGTTTTTGCTGGACTTGGGAATAATGGTGGTGATGGTTTAGTAATTGCACGGCATTTAGCAGGATATGGATCAAGCATAACTGTTTTTCTTTTGGGCGAGCCGGATAATATTAGATCAGAAGAATGTTCATGGAACTGGAACTTGTTAGAAAAAATGGAATCAATAAAATTACTTACTGGTGGAAATTTTGAGCTTCTTAACAATTTGGACAAGTTTGATATAATAATTGATGGGATTTTAGGAACTGGAATTTCAGGCGAAATAAGGGAGCCACAAGCATCTGCTATCACATTTATCAACAAATCAAATGCATTCAAACTAGCTGTTGATGTTCCTTCTGGTGTAGATCCAGATACTGGAAACAAAAATTTACCACATATTACAGCTAACATGACAGTAACATTTCACAGAATGAAGGTTGGGATGCAAAAAAGAACAGATGTGTGCGGTGAAATTTTTGTTGAAAAAATTGGGATTCCTCCAGAGGCAGAGATTGGTGTTCTATGAAGGTGTATCAGATTCCAGTGGGTCCAATGCAAAATTTTTCATACATTGCTGAAGATGAATCTACACATGAAGCAATTGTGATTGATCCATCGTGGGATTTGGAAAAGTTAACTGAAATTATCAACGAACAAAATCTTAATCCAAAGTATATCATTAATACTCATTGGCATGATGACCATACCAGAGGAAATGAGGATTTGGCAAAAGAACTTAGTGTAAAGATTGTTCAGCATAGTGCATCACAACTAAAAAATGACTTGACAGTTTCAGACGGGGATTCTATAAAATTTGGCTGTTCTGAACTTGCTGTATATCATACACCTGGACATTCTAAAGACAGTATTTGTTTAGTGGGTGACGGAAAAATTTTTTCTGGTGATACTTTGTTTGTAGGAAATTGTGGTCGGATTGATTTGCCAGGAGGAAGCGCAAGGGAACTTTATCACAGTTTGTCTGATGTTATTGCTAATCTTAGTGATGATCTAGTTTTGTATCCAGGTCATGATTATGGCTCATCTCCAACATCCACTATTGGAAGCGAAAAAAGAACAAACTTTGTAATGCAAAAGGTCTCGGAGGCAGAATTTGTTGAACGAATGGGTGGCTAATTATGTCTGATATCAAAATTCATTGCAATGAGGAAAAAGGACAAAAATTCATAAAAGATATTGAGCAGAAGCAGTTTCTTTTTTCATTTGTAATTTCCTATACAGAAACATGTGAAATTCCCGGAATTACAGTGGCTGGAGCTAATACAGATTTCATCAAATTTACTCCAGCTGCAGACGCGGAATTTCTTCACTATGGATCCTGTAAAAGTATAGATATGATTCCGATGACACCGGATGGAAAACCAACACCCGCTCTTCTGACCAAGGCAGCTTTGGAATCAGCAAGCATCCCGCAGGTAATTATTAATGCTGGAAGCAAAATTTCTCCAAAACTCCCATATTTTCAAACCGATATCACTCCTGGTAAAAATATAGCCATAGAACCTGGACTTGAACAGTCTAATGTTATGCACGCTATTGACTGTGGCAGGATACTTGGCAGAACGTTAGCTTCATGCACTGATTGCCTTATAATTGGCGAAAGTATTCCTGCGGGAACTACTACTGCGCTTGCTGTTTTGAAAGGTTTGGGAGTAGATGCACATGTAAGTTCAAGCATGCCCAAAAATCCTCAATCATTAAAAAATGGAGTTGTTGAAAAAGCACTAAAGCGTTCTGATTCTAAAGAGCCATATGATGTGATAGCAAATGTTGGTGATCCAATGATACCGTTTGTCGCGGGCATGCTAAGCACTGCATCTGAGATCACAAACGTAATTTTAGCAGGAGGTACTCAGATGGCTGCAGTTCTTGCTATAGCAAAATCAACAGGATATGATGAAAACAGAGTTGCAATAGGAACTACATCTTACATAATTGATGATAAAGATGCGAACTTGTTGGATATGGTAAAATCAATTTCTGACATTCCCGTCTTATCTATAAACCCAAAATTGAAGAATTCAAAGTTTGACGGTTTGCGTGCTTATTCAAAAGGATTTGTAAAGGAGGGAGTTGGAGCTGGCGGAAGCATGATTGCTTCAATTCTCAAAACTGGTATAGATTCAAAAAAATTGTTAGAATTGATTGACAAAGAGTATTCACGAGTTACTACTTCACAGTAACAGACTTTGCTAGATTTCTTGGATAGTCAGGGTTGGTTTTCTTTTCTAATGCAGAGTAGTATGCCAATAATTGGATTGGAATAATTTCAATTATTGGATATAATGGTTCAGCAATTGGAGGAATCTTAATCCAATAATCATATACATCACTTTCCTTATCTGAAATTCCAATAATTTTTGCACCCCTTGCCTTAATTTCATTGGCGCTGTTTAACGTGTCGTTATATGTTGAATCATTTGGATTAATTATTATCACGTAGACGTTTGAATCCATTAAAGCCAATGGCCCATGCTTTAGCTCTCCACCTGCTATGCCTTCTGCATGAATGTATGAAAGTTCTTTTAGTTTTAGAGCAGCCTCTCTGGCAATTGGAAGATGAATTCCTCTTCCAAGAACATAGATGTCTGTTACATCCTTAAGATCTTTAGATATTTCTTTTATCTTTGATTGATTTGATAGAATATGGGAAATTATTGATGATACATTTTCCCAGTCTGGATTAATGCAACCGTTACATAGTTTATCAGTGATTTTGTATAGTATTGCAAGTTGTGACGTGAAGCTCTTTGTTGCAGCAACTCCGATTTCTGGTCCACAATTTAATCCAATTACTAATGATGATTCTTGTGAAAGTGATGAGTTTAGATGATTTACAATTGATAAAATATTTGCATTTGATTCTTTAGCAATTTTGACAGCTTCTAACACATCAGCGCTTTCGCCACTTTGCGAAATAGCAACAAGTGTTGAGTCACGTTCAATATCATCTGGCGAAAATGGTAATTCACTTGCAATTACAGTATTTATCTTAATTTTTGCAAATTTTGACATTAGATATTTTGCTATTTCAGCCGCATTGTAACTGGTTCCACTTCCAGTAATGTACAAATTTTTTGATTGCTTGATATTGTTAACAAATTGTTGAATTTGATCGTTGTTACCTGCTTGTGATATTGAATCAGGCTGCTCTGAAATTTCCTTTAGTGTAAAATGTGCATAATCACCCTTGTAAACATCTGCAAATTCTTTTGAAACTTTTGTAATTTGATATTTGACAGACGAGCCATCAAAACCAAAAGTATGTAATCCAGTATCATTCAAAATTACAAAATCTTCATTATCCAGATAAATCGCATCATCTGTTTTTTCTATGAAACCCAGTACATCACTAGACAAATAGTAACTGTTCTTTCCTACTCCTACAATTAGCGGTTCATGAAATCGCGCACCAACAATAGTACCATCTTCAAAAATTACTACAAAAGAATAATGCCCTTTCAGCTGTGCAACTGTTTTAATGATAGCCTGTTTTACATCTGGGGTTTCATCAAAATTTAGTTGAATTAGATTAGCAATAACTTCCGTGTCAGTCTCACTATGAAAATGAAAACCTTTTTCTTGTAAATTTGATTTTAATTCTTCAAAATTTTCAATGATTCCATTGTGAACGATTGCAATTTTACCAGAATTGCTTGGGTGTGGGTGTGCATTTTTTTCAGTTACTTTACCATGTGTTGCCCATCGTGTGTGGCCTATGCCAATGTTACCAGGAAGTTCATCAAGTTGTATAGCATTATTTACCTCTACTACCTTTCCAACTCCTTTTCTAAGCAGAATCCGGTTTTTTGATTTGGTTGCAATACCTACGCTATCATAACCCCTATACTCCATCCTTTGTAATCCATTGACTAGTATTGGTGCTGCAGAATTCTTTCCACGGTAACCTATAATTGAACACATTTTGATTCTTAAGAAATTAGATTTTTGTATATTGATAAGCTTAACTTATGATTATTCAGTTGATTCTTTCTCCGCATCTTGTTTAACTGGTGATTCTTCAGTTGATTCTTTCTCTGCATCTTGTTTAACTGGTAATTCTTCATTTTTAGATTGATCATTGGTTTCAGACTCTAGGTTTTCCGTTTCAGGACTTCCCAAATCTGATTCTGGTTTGGATAATGTTTCATTAAAGCGTGATTCAGGGATTAAGCTAATCTTTGTTTCTTCCTCAGTTTTAACAACATATGATGGAATTGTAACAACACGATCTCCAATCATTATATGTCCGTGGACAATTGCCTGACGCGCTTGATATGGAGTTTTAAAAAATAATTTTCTTTGTGCAATAGTTTGTAAACGGCGTGACAACAAATCATTAACTTGTAGATTTAACACATCATCTAAAGTTGAATTTTGATCTACTAATCCAATTTTTGAAAGTGATTGTATTAGTATAGGTTCTTTTCTCTCTCGCTCTTCTTGTCTTAATGCGAGTAAAGAACGGGCCTGTAATCTTACTCTTGATAACTCCGTTTGTGTTTTCCATAATTCTCTTTTTGTTTTTAATCCAAATGTGCCAAGAATTTTTAATTCATCCATTATGAGTTCATAATTAAGTGGACGCTTGGGTTTCTTCCAAACTCTTCTTGGCGTTTTAGGATCTCCCATCTAAATCATCTATTTCTTTTTATCAGCTGCAGGTGCTTCCTTCTTTCCAGCTGCAGGTGCTTCCTTCTTTCCAGCTGCAGGTGCTTCCTTCTTTTCTGAACCTTCTTTAGATATCGCAGCTCCTTCTGCACCAGGTGCAGCAGCTCCTTCTGCACCAGGTGCAGCAGCTCCTTCTGCACCAGGTGCAGCAGCTCCTTCTCGTCCTGGCATTACTCTGCCTCCTTTAGCAACACCAACTGCTCCGCCTTTTCTACCAGTACATCTAGTACGTTGCCCTCTAACTTTTAATCCAAACATGTGACGAATTCCTCTCCAGCTACCACTGGTTTTCTCTCTTTCAATATCATTTCTTACTGTAAATGCAATATCAGAAGTTATCAAATGCTTATCTTCTCCTGTTTCAACATCTTTTCTTCTGTTTAAAAACCAAGATGGAAAATTAGATGTTGATGGATTTTTTATAACATTTTCAATTGATTTGATCTGTTCTGGTGACAAGTAGCCAATTCTTTGATTAGGATTTATTTTTAAAACGTTTAAGATTGTATTAGCAAACATATAACCAACACCTCTTATCTGGGCCAGTCCAGCTATTATTTTTCTCTCTCCATGAATGTCGTTTCCGACGATCCTTACCATATATTGATATTCAGCGGTCAAGCATCAAGATTTTCAGTGACCCCGATAAAAACCATGCTGAGATTGTGAATTATTTTGAATGATTTATGGATAGAATTATAATTTTGTACGCTAAGACGAATATCATGTCAGATGACGCTACAAATGAAAGCGAAAAAATTCTAGAATCACTATTTGAACCTGATAATGCTGAAATTCTAGTAGAATTAAAAGATGGTCCAAAACTATTATCATTTCTTACGAAAAAAATTGCTATTTCGAAAGAAGAACTTGATGAGAAGCTATCATATTTAATAGAAAAAGGCTTTGTGAGCAAAAACGAAAAAAACGATGATATTTCTTACTTGCTAGATACTGAAAAACTGTCAAAAGTTCTAGAGAATGATGATAATTTTAAAAACATTGATGACGGTCTAGCGAAGCTTGACAGCTTCCTAAACTGATAGTACACTAATCAAATTAAACTCAAAATTAACAAATAAAACTACTTTTTTTTCTGATTAATATATAAATACTCTAAAAATGCCGTAGCCTTGTCAACATGAAACTTTTGGGAAAATTCTTCTTGGCAGTATTTGCTTTTTCGCTTTTATCGTATGGAATATCAGGCGCGGCATATGCAGCAGTAGAACCACTTTCTGTTCATACAGATAAGGAATTTTATGTGTCGGGTAGCACAATTACAATTTCAGGATTTATCAAAGATTATGATGGAACAAATGCACTTGTACTCCAGATTTGGTCACCTAGTGCAATGGTATACATAAATCAGCCAACACCTTCCGCGGATGGAAGTTATTCTATTTCTGTTACTGCTGGTAAAACGTTCAATGTAGACGGCGATTATATTGTTAAGGGATTTTATGGTCCACAAAAAAATGATGCTGAGTTTAAGTTTGATGCTAGTTCTGTTACAGCAACAGATCAAGCAGCAGCAGATCAAGCAGCAGCAGATCAAGCAGCAGCAGATCAAGCAGCAGCAGACGCAGCAGCGGCAGCAGCAGCAGATATGGATAAAGAACCAGAAGACCCTGCTATGACTCAGCCTGTTTGTGGACCTGGTACTGTATTAAAAAATAATGTTTGTGTAGCTGAACAACAGAAAGGTGGTGGATGTTTAATTGCAACTGCCGCATTCGGTTCTGAAATGGCACCACAAGTTCAATTCCTTAGAGAAATTCGTGATAATACTGTGTTGCAAACACAATCAGGATCAACATTCATGACTGGATTCAACCAATTCTATTACTCTTTTTCACCTACTATAGCGGATTATGAACGAGAGAATCCAGCATTTAAGGAAACTGTAAAGATTGCAATAACACCAATGCTTACCTCACTGGCAATTCTAAACTATGTTGATATAGATTCAGAAGAGGAAATGTTAGGATATGGAATTGGAATTATACTTCTTAACATAGGAATGTATTTCGTTGCACCTGCAGCCATTATATTTAAAATAAGAAATAGGAAATAATCTCTACGTTCTTATAGTTTATCAAATCCATAAAATTTAATGAATGTAGAATTTGAGGAATTTGATACTGTCGAAGAAATATTTCTGTATATGGCTTGTGTTGCATCACCAATGAAAACGGTTTTGCCAATTAATTCTTACAAAGGATATATTTGCTCTATTATACCTCTGAGCCATTCAGACACTGACACTTATCTAATGGTTTACACAAAGGGCACGTTAGAAAATGGAATTTTGGAATTTGACGTGAATACTAAAACTTACAAAAAGGTTGAATCCATAGAAAGATCCGATAAAACCTATTTTGTAATCATGTCTCCAAAAAGAAACACTATAGCTGATGCAGCAATAGAAAAATTATAATCTATTATTTTGTGTAAGCAGGAGCAGTAACGGACCTACTTCTTGCGTATTTGTCAATAATCTCATCAGGCGTTCTTCCATTAAACAGGTCCTTACACAATCCACGCAAATATCTCATTATTGCCCATGTTCCAACTTTAATCAAGCCATACATGAAAATTTTCATCGGAGGACCATACGTCTTGTTTCTAAGAATGATTGGTATGATATCATTAATAACACGAAGATTATTTTCCCAACATTTCCAAAACAATGTAAACTGTGCCTCATTCAGGTTGCCAAAGTGCATTGAATTTCTCTCACTAAAGTCTTGGTAGAGTAACGGAGCCACCAATCCTCTAAAATCAAACGCCCTAAAGTCACCCATCATATCAATTGTATGTTGAACATCATCAGGAGTTTCATCCGGCCAGCCAATGATTATAGTAGCTGCTGGAAACCAATGATTTTTGTTAAGTATTTTTGCACCTTCTCTCACTACCCATCCCCACTCTTCTGGTGAAAACGGTTTTGCTTTTACTCCCAAGTGTTTTTTTACCAAGTTAGGAGCAACCGTTTCAATTCCTAGATTTGTTGATATCCATCTTCCACTCTTATGCATATCATTAATTTCAGAAATATCTTGCAGCAGCTTTGGATCAGCAACAACAGCTGAGAATGTCATGTGTGTGGTGCCAACAAAATTTGCACCTAGATCTTTTAGTCCCTTCCATAGAGAAGTGATGGCGTCATAGTTTGGATAGAAGTCTTTATTGTCACAGCCATATAGTAGCATCTCATCAGAGTGCAACCAAACCGAGTCAAAGCCATAATCAAGGTTTACCTTCGCTTCACGCTGTAGTCTGTCAATAGGAAGATCCTTTTTGGATCTTTTGTTAACATCACAAAAGTCGCAACCTCTTCCGCATCCTCTCATTGCCTCTATTAAGGAATTTACAGTAGGAGAAGTAATCTCTGGAATATTTTGTATATTTCTTACAAAGCAATGCATCAGTTCTGGGGCATCTCCTTTTTCCAAGTCATGGAACAAATCCAAAGCCAACTCATCTGCTTCGCCAACAACTACGGTGTCAATACCATGAATTCTCATTCTGTCTGACTTTGCAAGCTCCCATGCACCGTTTCCCCCAACAACAACCTTGAAATGATATTTTTTCTTTAATTGGATAATATCGGCACACATCTTTTTGAATTTCATCGCAACGTAAGAAAGTTTTTCAGGTGACATGGTAGTTGTAACTGGTGCCATTCCAAGCGGATCCATTACATTGATTCCAACTATTTTGGTATCAGAGCCTATTGATTTTTCAATATAATCAGGATTTACAGTTAGAATTTCATCTCTCTTGTAACCCTGTAACAGTGCACCTTCTACCCTTCTTAATCCAACTTGAGCAACTTTTGCTTCTCCAGTATTAGGGTCAGTTTCAACCGGAGGGCAAAAGACTTTGTCAAAAACCCATTCTGGAAGAACCTCATAAGGACCACATGCTATGAAACCATAAAGAAAATTACCTCTATAATTAGTCATTAAACTACGATCCGCAGTAAGTACTATTCTTTTACCAGACAATGTAAGCTTGACCTTGTCGATAGTATAAAATTTTTGCGACAAGACACCTAATATTTACCAAAAATTCAATCATGAAAAAGGGAGAATAGAATGAAAGAAGTTAGTGAACCTAGACACACTGAACCACATATTGGTGAATCCAGCGTAATTAGGGATTTTGTTTTCGGGTTTGGAGATGGAATAAACACTTCGCTTGGGATTGCAGCTGGAGTTGGTGGTGCAAACGTTTCCTCCGATATTATAATTTTGGCGGCATTAGTGGGAATGTTTACTGGCGCAAAGGCCATGGCTGTACAAAATTATCTTGCTGTAAAATCTCATAGACAATTGTTAGAATCTGAAATAGCCAGGGAGAAGTGGGAGATAGAAAATAAAGCTGATATTGAACGTCAAGAGATTGAGGATATTTACAAAGCAAAAGGGTTTTCAGGCAAAGAACTTGAAATGATTGTAAACAAAATTACTTCTGATAAAAAAGTCTGGTTAGATACAATGCTTAATGAAGAACTAAGATTGAATGTAGATGTTGTTGGAAGTCCACTAAAAAGCGCATTGATAATGTTTGTTTCTTTTTTGGTTGGCGGTATGCTTCCTATAATTCCGTTCTTTTTTGGCAGTGGTTATAGTGCCCTTCTAATGGCAGTAGGAATTAGCATAACGGCTTCATTTATTGTTGGTGCCATAAAATCACGAATGGCCGAAACTGGTATAGTGAAGGGTGGTTTGGAAATGGCTGGTCTTGGAACTGGTGTTGCATTAATTGGATTTGGTATTGGCAGCGAACTTGCAAACTTGGGAATAATTAACGTGTAGATTTGGTTTTTATTCTGTTTGCTATATTTGCAGCCGCAGCACCCGCACCAACACCATTGTCTATATTGACTACAGTAAGACCAAGGGAACAGCTTTGCAACATAGAAGCAAGCGCAGCAACTCCTTTTTCACCATATCCATATCCAATTGAAGTTGGTACCCCAATTACAGGAACATCGGCAACAGATGTTACAATCGATGCTAATGCACCTTCCATACCAGCAACCACAATTATGACGTCAACTTCTGATTCAATGAATTGTTTAATAACGGGAAAGATTCTATGCAGTCCTGCGATTCCAACATCATAACTACAAATACAATCGCAGTTCATAGATTCACACACAAGTCTAGCTTCTTCGCCAACACCAATATCTGACGTTCCAGCAGCAATTATTCCAACTTTCCCTCCAGTTTTTTTAATATTTTTTTTGTAAATCAAAAGTGCAGTGGTGTTTTTTCCCTTTTTAATTTTATACTTATTTTTTTTTGCAAATTCTAAAATTTTAGGATAGTCCTTTTGTTTGATTCTAGAAACAAGCACCTCATTATTTTTTGATAAAGTTTTTTTAATTATTTTTTTTAAATCTAAAAGCTGCTTTCCTTCAGCAAAAATAATCTCAGGTATACCCTTCCTATTTTTTCTTCCAGTATCAATCTGAGCAATATTGCCTATCTTTTCAATTGAATATAACGATAATAATTTTTCAGCCCTTGATGGTGAAATCTTTCCTTTTTGTAATGATTGGAAAATTTGTTCTACGTTCAATTATCTACATTAAATTTGATTGTTTAAAAAATGATCAGATATCAATACCTGCTATGGCATTTTTAACACTGTTTACTCCCTTATCGAACCACTCCCTTTCGTCCTGGTTTAAATCAAGTTCATTGATTTTTTCTACACCATTTTTTCCTATCACCGCAGGTACACCTATTGTGACATCCGAATAACCGTATTCTCCATCTAAATATGTTGAAACTGGCATGACATGTTTTTTGTCTTTCACAACACTTTCAATCATAGAGGAGATTGCATTTCCTGGTGCATGGACTGTAGCCCCTTTCAGTTTTATCACTTCAGCTGCAACATTTTTTGTCAGAGTAAAGATTTCATCTAATTTTTCCTGAGAAAGAATTGTTGGTAAAGATTTTCCAGATACTTGTGCAAATCTAGTTAGTGGTAGCATATTTTCTCCATGTTCTCCTATTACCATAGCATCAATGTCTTTTCGTGTTCCGTTAGTTGCCTCGTGAATGAATTGTTTGAATCTTGACAAGTCTAACATTCCGCCCATTCCAAAGACTCTATTTCTTTCAAAACCTGAAGTTTTGAATGTGATGTATGCCATAGGGTCTAATGGATTAGTAACTGGAATTATCAATGAATCATCTGCGTGTTTTTTTATATTTCCTACAACGTCTTTTACAACTTCCGCATTAATCTTCAACAAGTCCATTCTAGTCATTCCTGGTTTTCTTCCAGCACCAGCTACTACAACAACAATATCTGAACCCTTCATATCTTCATAATTGTTAGAACCACTGATTTCAACATCTATTCCCTGTTCAGATAACAGATGATTGAGATCCATTGCTTCTCCCTGTGGGAGTCCTTCTACAACGTCCAAGAGAAGAATTTGATCATCTAATTGCTTTATTGCAGAATGCAGCGCAGCAGATCCACCTACTTTTCCCGCACCAATTATGGTTATCATATTTTGCACTTAGATTTTTGATAATTAAATCTATGTGGCTAAGCAAACGCTAAACAGAATTTATAAGCATTTCAAAGAATTTAGTTTTATGGTATTTGTTATTGATGCACAGGTTGCCGGCGTTTCTGGTGATATGTTACTTTGTAGCCTTGTAAATATTGGTGCAAACAAATCAAAGATCATAGATGGGATTCGAAGCGCTGAATTATTATGTAAAGACGTTAAAGTGAAAAAGATAGATTTTGTGGAAGTGAAAAAAAATTCATTACAAGCAACTGAATTACTATTAGAAATAGATGATGATGTACATGAAAGAAAAGGCATAGAGATAAAGGAAATAATCACAAAATCTGCGGAACAATTAAAAATTTCTGAAAGTGCCAAAACTTTTGCGGTAAAATCTATTGAAACTCTCATACGCGCAGAATCAAAAATTCACGGTGAGCCGGAAGACTCGGTTCACTTTCATGAGGCAGCAAGTTTTGATACAGTTGTAGATCTATTAGGAACTGCTATTGCTCTAGATGACTTGGGTTGTTTTGATGATGATATAGTTGTCACACCTGTAGCTATAGGAGGCGGCACAGTAACTTTTTCTCACGGTACTAGTTCTAATCCTGCCTATGCGATTTTAGAAATATTTAGAGAATCAGGAATTATTACAGTAGGTGGAAATGTAAAGGATGAACTCACAACTCCTACAGGAGCTAGCATGTTAGTTAATTTGGTTAAAGAATGCTCCGAATTTTATCCACCTATGAAAATTCAATCTATTGGTTACGGTGCAGGTCAGAAAGATTTTGAAGGATTTTCAAACGTATTGAAAATAGTTAGAGGAGTAGCATCCACTAAACTTCAACTTGACACAGTGAAAATACTTGAAACAAATGTTGATGATGTATCTGGTGAAGTTCTTGGAAACATGATTGAAAAAATAATGGCACATGGTGCAAAGGATGTAACAATATCTTCTGCAATCACAAAAAAAGGTCGCCCTACAAATTTAGTATCTGTTATTTGTGATTCTGATACTATGAATTCTATTATGGACTTGTTGGTTACTGAAACTGGAACACTTGGTGTAAGAGTAAGAACTTCTGAACGATACATTGTTCCTAGAGCTGTTAAAACGCTATCTGTGAATATTCAGGGACAAAGTTTTGATGTCAGATATAAAATCAGAGGTCTAAATAACGGTTCTCACTTCAAAATTGAATCTGATGACATCAAAGAAATTTCTGGTGTTCTTAGTATTTCGTTTAAAGAGACAGAAGAATTACTCAATCAAGAAATTAGGAAAAAACTATGAAAGCACAACTTACTAAACTGCTAAATTGGTTTGATGACAAAAACAGTGTACTTGTAGCACTTTCAGGCGGTGTTGATAGTGCTTTAGTTGCTTATTCTGCTTATGCGAGATTAGGCAAATCAGCAATAGCAGTAACTGCTGATTATAAGACACTTGCCCAAGAAGAATTAGAATATGCAAAAAAAATATCTTCAGAGATTGGAATCAAGCACATAGTAATAGAATACAACGAGCTTGCTAACGAAAGTTTTGTTAAAAATGATAGCAATCGCTGTTTCTATTGCAGAAGCGAACTTTCAGAGCATCTCTTGCAAGTTGCAAAAGAATTTGAAACTGATATGATTGTAGATGGTACCAATATTGATGACTTGGGTGATTACCGTCCAGGGGTATTAGCACTACATCAAAATGGTATTAGAAGTCCACTAGTAGAAACTAGATTCTCGAAGAAAATGGTAAGAGAAACAGCTAAAAACGTTGGTCTGTCAGTTTATGATAAACCCTCTAATTCATGTCTTGCATCACGCATTCCTTGGGGACAAAGTGTTACTGCTGAAAGATTGGCAAGAATTGAAATTGGAGAAAAAATTGTCAAGCAACTCACAGGAGCTAAGCAGGTACGTGTCAGAGACATGGACGGTACAGCAAAAATTGAGGTTGGCGTAGATGAATTGTCTTTGCTTGAAAACAATATAGTATTACAAAAAATCAAGGAACAACTAAAATTGATAAGCTTTGAGGATGTTTCTATAGATCCAGAAGGTTACAGACCTGGAAAAATTAACGTGATAACTAATTGATTTATCTTGATAATGCTGCTTCGACTGCAGTGCATCCAGAAGTGGTTAAGGAGATGATGCCATATTTTGATTCACAATATGGCAATCCATCATCAATTCATCAATTTGGCAGGAAGGCAAAGAATGCAATACAAAAAGCACGAAAACAAGTTGCTGCACTTATTGGTGCCGAACCAGACGAAATTCTATTTACCTCAGGTGGAACTGAATCAAATAATACAATTTTGTATGGTATTCCAAAACTCCAAGGGTCACACCTTGATCAGAATCATATCATAACATCATCAATAGAGCATGAGGCAATTTTACAACCATGTAAAGAATTTGAAAACATAGGAATCAAGATTACATATCTTCCAGTTGATGAACATGGGATTGTAGATCCTAATGATATTGCCAATTCAATAAACTCACATACAGTTCTTGTTAGTATCATGCTTGCAAACAATGAAGTAGGTACAATACAACCGATTAAAGAGATATCAGAAATTTGTAAAAAATATCAAATACCATTACATACGGATGCAGTACAAGCAGTGGGTAAAGTTCCAATCAATGTAAAAGAACTAGGTGTTGATGCATTATCAATTTCTTCGCATAAAATTAATGGTCCAAAGGGCATCGGTGCATTATTTATAAAAAAAGGTTTGAGGGTAGCTCCTCAAATTTTAGGGGGAGGTCAGGAGAATGGGATGCGTTCAGGTACTGAAAATGTTGCTAGCATTGTGGGATTTGGTAAGGCATGTGAGATTGCAAAAGAAAGATTAAACGAAAACATTTCTCACTTTCAAACCCTTCACTCTTCAATGCTCTCAAGAGTAGTCAAAGAAATATCTCATGTAAAACTTAATGGCCATTCTGAAAAAAGAATTTTCAATAACATTCATCTTACATTCCTTGGAGTAAACGGTGAAGACTTGATCATAAAGTTGGATGAACATGGCATTGCCGCATCAACCGGTTCTGCATGTTCAATGCATACTCAAAAAGCATCACATGTATTGAAAGCAATGGGTTTCAATCATGAACAGATAACCGGTTCGTTACGAATGTCATTTGGATATTTGAATACATTAGACGAAGTCGATCAGACAATAGATGTTTTAAAAAAAGTTGTAAGCGAACTACGAAGTGTTTCTCCCTATAAAACAAAATATAATTTTTGAATCTAATTATATCTAACAGAAAACCTGCTTTTAGAAATTATAATTGCTGATGATATTGCCACAACTAAAATTATAATCACTACACTTCCAAATTCAGGAATTACATATGTACCTATTACTTCAACCCACTTGTCACCTTCTTCTAATGGGATACGTATAGTTCTATAATCAGAGCTAGTGGCAATTTCTTCATATTCAACCTGTACAAAATCTTCCGGCTCGTTATTTTCTTTACTGATCAAAATTATGAAAGTATTATCTTTACCATCGCTTTGAGCGTCAAAACTTTCTCTAGGTAATTTTAGAATCAAGTTACCATTGGTATCCATTGTAGTTTCTATGAGAAGTGAGTAGCGATCCAGACTCATGTTTATCTCTGTAACATCACCCCCCCTTATCGTATATCCTACATCAAAAGTTCCCGAATTTGGAATCTGAACAGGAAAAACTGCAGAACTTTTATCAATCACCTGACTAAAAAATTCAAATGTTGTTTCTGCAATTTGAGTTGAAGTATATTGTACCCTAATTGTGTATGTGCCTTCTTCTTTCCATTGCTGTCCCACAGCATTGAAACTTTTGACAAACGTTCCATCTTGAGCAACTGGAACTTGGGCAACATCCACCAAATTTGATTCATAATAGATTTGTATAGTTATAGGCATATTTTCAAAAATTGTGTTAACACTGCCAAAAACCACTACGTAATCTCCACTATAGTATATGTTATTGGAAGTTGATAGTGATATCTGGTCTACTGCCTCTGCAGCATTAAAGGCCATACCAATAGCAAGCGTGAGAGTAAGCATAATACAAAAAACTCTACTATTATACATGACCAACTTAAATTTGAATTCTATATTTCCTTTACTGATTTCATTATAGAAATAAAAAGATGAATTTTAGTACCTTGGTACCAAACTTAGTCTTGTCTTTGCAGTAATCACTATTATTGATACAATTGCTACTACAAGTATCATTGCGGCGATTACACCAAATTCTGGAATTGCCCAACTACCATGAATTTCAATTTTTTCAGTTCCTGCCACACAGGGAATTGTTAGTGTATTTCCAACCTGTGTGAAATCTTGCATCTCCTGATTATTTACTATAACTACAAATGTTCCATCTTCAAAAGGCTTGATTAGTTCTTCGTGTAAAGTAACTGTTATTATTCCATCATCAGTTGGATCAAGATATATCACAATACTATCATCATCCGCATTAGCAAAGAAACCGGGAGTAGCATTACAAGTCATATCATATTCTATTTGCCCCGCACCTAATTTGTAAAATGATTCGCCAGATGGTCCAGTTACAGCTGTTCCAGTTATTCCAGTTACAGCCGTTCCAATTTCTGCCGCTTCAGATGTTTCTATAGCATTTGTCAGCTCTACTGATACAGTTGTCTCTACATCAACATACTTGGCATTAATCAGGTATGTCCCGTCATATTTCATCATATCACTTGCAGTACTAATCGTTGTAGAAAAGCTACCATCACTGTTGACACTGATCTGATCAATCTGTGTAATCCCTACCGGATTTAATCTTTGAACAATAAAGGTTACCTCAGAGCCTTCTGCTATAGGATCAACTTGTCCCGTTACAGTAATTACTGATGAGTGATCATAAACATCCTTGTCAGTCTCCATTGTAATAGTAAATGCAGCATATGCTTGTGACACAATGCCAGTTCCAGCTAGAATTGAAATGGCAACTGCCACAAATAATACGCGTTTATTCATATGACTTGAAAGATAATATCGCCTATTTATCTAGTAAGTCTAAGAAACAAAATAAAAAGATGAATTTTAGTACCTTGGTACTATACTGAGTTTTGTCTTTGCAGTGACCACGATTATTGATACAATTGCTACTGCAAGTATCATTGCGGCGATTACACCAAATTCTGGAATAACATGTCCGTCTACAATTTCAACTTCGGCAGATGTCTTATAATTTGAAGCATCTCCTTGTTGTGCGGAAATTGTATACATTCCATCTTGGCTCCATAATGCTCCGCCAGTTTCAATTGTTGTCATAAAGCTACCACCTGAAGGTGTTATTTGATCAATAGCAATTCTGTTTCCATTTGGTGCTATTACCTTAAGAGTAATGTCTCCATTTCTGTCAGTTGTTCCACTTACGTCAATTGTAGTAGAACCTTCTACGCCACCAGCACTTAGTGTTAATCCACCTGCTGCTGCTGCTGCCTCTGTTTCTTCTTCTGCTGCTGCAGCAATCTGATTGCTTACTGATACAGACGAATCTGAACTTCCACCTGAAACATCAATGTCAACTGATAGGGTGTACTTTGAAGATGTTCCCTGTTGTGCTGAAATTGTATAAGTTCCATCATCTAGTCCGCTTACGTTAAGTGTTGTAGAGTAGCTACCATCTGAGACAGTTAATTGATCAATAGTTTGCAAGTTATCGAACACTGGTCCTGTTACTTTCACAGCTACAGCAAAGTCAGTTCGGTCACTTGTTCCACTTATGTCACAACTTGAACCAGAACAATCTGCAGACAGTGACATGCCGCCTCCTGCCGCATAGGCATTTTGACCTATGGCAGAAACAGACATAATAGTTAGTGCAAGAAACACTATCGAAAGTGATGTCATCGTATATCTACGAGAATTCATTATTCTAGCCTTAGAATGTGTCCTATTTATGTTTCTTCATTCTTTGCGTATACGAATTTATTCTAAATGATGAAACTATCAAAGTCTTAATTTTGTTTGATTACATCTACCTTCGTTTTCCAAATATTTTCTTATTATATTGAAAAATGGATCGGATGAATCAAAAAATCGATAATTTTTCCAAAAAATTCCGAGTAAATATATATTAACCCAAAGCCGGTTTTTGGTGTTTGTGTTGCTTATTTTTATCCCCAATTGATATTATACTCGGAGGTTTTTATGATGGTAACTAAAAAGCGCTTAACTCTAGCACCTGATCACATCTATGTCCCAAAACATGAGGTAATGACAATAAAGGAAGCTGAAGATGTGTTAGAAAAGTATCATTGTAAGGCAACTGAATTACCGTTAATTTTTGGTAATGATCCAGCTATTGTTGGACTTGGCATAAAACCTGGCGATATGATAAAGATTACCAGAAAAAGTGCAACTGCCGGAGAAAGTTTCTATTATAGGTATGTGGTTGAAGTATGACTGATTCTGCAAACAAGCGTTGGCCTATAATTCAGGATATTTTATCTAGAGAGGGAGTTGCTAAACAACATCTTAACTCGTTTGATGAATTTTTAAAAAAAGGACTGCAGGACATTATTGACGAAATCAATCACATAGATATTGAAAATGCTGAATATCCATATAAAATTCAACTAGGCAGAATTCAATTTAAGCAACCAAGAATGATGGAGCTTGATGGTTCTGTTACACACATTACTCCTGTAGAAGCACGTCTACGCAATGTTTCATATGTTGCACCATTGATGCTGGAAGCAAGTGTTATTGAAGATGGAAAAACTCTAGAAACTAGATTCATTCACATTGGTGATATACCTGTAATGGTAAAATCAGAATCTTGTATTTTACGAAGTTTTACACAGCAAAAACTAATTGATTATGCAGAAGATCCAGAGGATCCTGGGGGCTACTTCATCATTAATGGTTCTGAACGAGTGATAGTTGGATTAGAAGATTTGTCATACAACAAAATTATTGTGGACGCTGAAAAAGTTGGCGGTAAAAAAGTATTCAAAGCAAAGGTCTATTCCTCAATTGTTGGTTATCGCGCAAAACTGGAGTTAGTGCTGAAAGAGGATGGACTCATTGTTGCAAGGATACCGGGCTCGCCTGTTGATATTCCAATAATTACTTTGATGCGTGCTCTTGGATTAGAATCAGATAAAGAAATTGCATCAGTGATATCTCTGAATGATAACGTACAAAATGAACTTGAGAGTTCTTTTGAAAAAACAGATATTACAACATCAAAAGATGCTATTGTATACATCAGTAAAAGAATAGCACCTGGCATGTTGGAAGAATTTCAAATTAAGCGCGCGGAAACACTATTGGATTGGGGTTTACTTCCACACTTAGGTAAGCAACCTGATAACAGAAAAGAGAAAACACAGTTTTTGGGTGAGGCTGCTTGCAAATTATTAGAGTTAAAACTTGGATGGATTCAACCAGACGACAAAGATCATTATGGCAACAAGGTTGTCAAGTTTGCAGGGCAGATGTTGGCTGATTTATTCAGAACTGCGTTTAGGAATCTGGTACGAGATATGAAATATCAACTTGAACGCTCTGGTCAAAAAAGAGGAATCAATGCTGTTAGCGCAGCGATTCGTCCCGGCATAATATCTGATAAACTCAATAACGCTATAGCAACAGGAAACTGGGGACGTGGAAGGGTTGGAGTTACACAATTACTTGACAGAACAAATTACTTGTCTACTATAAGTCATCTACGACGTGTACAATCACCTTTGAGCAGAACTCAACCCAATTTTGAAGCAAGAGATTTACATTCTACACATTTTGGAAGGATCTGTCCAAGTGAAACACCAGAAGGATCTAATTGTGGCTTGGTTAAGAATTTGGCTTTATCTGCGATAATTTCTGTAAGTGTATCTTCAGAAGAGGTTGTTGAAAAAATGTATGAGTTTGGAACAGCTCATTTCTCAGATGTTAAGGACTCGGTAAAAAAGGATGGGGCTAGAATTTTTGTTGATGGAAAATTAATTGGTTATCATAAAGATGGAGAAAAATTAGCAAATTCTTTACGTGAACTACGTAGATCTTCTAAGATTCATCCACATGTTGGGATATCTATACATATACCAGAACAGGAAGGTGCTACAAAAAGATTGTATGTAAACTGTAATGCAGGACGTGTTTTACGCTCCCTCATTATAGTAAAAGATGGCAAATCAGTACTCACGCAAGATCTTCTTGATAAAGTGACAAAGAAACTTGTTTCATGGAACGACTTGATTCGAATGGGTGTAATTGAACTTGTAGATGCAAACGAAGAAGAAAACTGTTTCATAACATTTGATGATAAACATGTTAAGAAGCATACTCATATCGAAATTTTTCCTTCAGCAATTTTAGGTGCTGGCGCATCAATAATACCATATCCTGAGCATAATCAATCTCCACGTAATACATATGAATCTGCCATGGCCAAACAAAGTCTTGGTTTTTCAACACCAATGATGAACACTAGTACTTATGTAAGACAACACTCCATGCTGTATCCTCAAACTCCTATTGTGACTACAAAGGCTATGGGACTTCTAGGTCTCGAGAAAAGACCTGCAGGACAAAATTGTATAGTTGCGGTCTTACCATTTGATGGATATAATATTGAGGACGCTATTGTTCTGAGCAAATCTTCGGTTGAAAGAGGGTTAGGACGCACATTCTTTTATAGGATCTATGAATCAGAATCAAAACAATATCCTGGTGGAATGCGTGATAATTTTGAGATTCCAAACGCTGATGACAATCTTCGTGGATACAAGGGTGAAAAATCGTATCGTTTATTGGAAGACGATGGAATTATTGCTTCAGAATCCGCTGTATCAGGAGGTGATATTCTCATTGGTAAAACCAGTCCGCCTAGATTTATGGAAGAGTATCGTGACTCTTCCTCTACTGGACCGTATAGAAGGGATACCTCCATAGGAGTAAGACCTTCTGAAACAGGAGTTGTTGACACCATTGTTTTGACGCAAGCAAATGAGGGTGGAAAAATGTTCAAAGTTAGAATTAGAGATATGCGTCCTCCTGAAATAGGAGATAAGTTTGCCTCAAGACATGGTCAAAAAGGAGTAGTAGGCATATTAGCTAAAGCAGAAGATTTGCCTTATACTGCTGACGGAATATCACCTGACGTTCTAATTAATCCTCATGCGTTTCCATCAAGAATGACGGTTGGTATGATGATGGAATCAATAACTGGTAAAGCCGCTGCAATACGAGGCAAAAAGGTTGATGCGTCTGCCTTTGTTGGTGAGAAGATGGAGGATGTAAAGGGTGTATTGAAAGACGCAGGATTCAAGTATTCTGGCAAGGAAATTATGTATGACGGTAAAACAGGCAAACAATTTCCAGTTGAGGTGTTTATTGGAGTTGTTTATTATCAAAAATTACATCATATGGTTGCAGATAAGATACATGCACGTGCACGTGGACAAGTTCAGATGTTAACTAAACAACCTACTGAAGGTAGGGCGCGTGGTGGTGGTTTAAGATTTGGAGAAATGGAGAGAGATTGTATAATAGCCTACGGGGCTTCCATGATTCTCAAAGATAGACTGCTTGATGAGTCTGATAAAACTGAAATCTTTGTATGTGAACGATGTGGTCTTGTCGCATATCATGATGTTAAACAAAGAAAGTTTCATTGTCGAGTTTGTGAAAATAAGGGAAAAGTAAGTTCTGTATCTGTGGCATATGCATTCAAGCTGTTATTGCAGGAAATGTCTAGTCTTGCTATTGCACCACGTTTGTTGATTAAGGAGAGAATATAATGTCCATTCAAACAGTAAAAGCAATTGATGGGATTAAATTTTGTGTTTGGTCTCCAAATGAGATTAGGAAATATTCAGTATCTGAAATTACTGCCCCTGAAACTTACGATGAAGATGGTATGGCGGTACAGGGTGGATTGATGGATGGATGTCTTGGAACATTAGAACCTGGACAAAAATGTCTGACTTGCGGCAATACATCTGCTAGATGTCCTGGTCATTTTGGACACATCGAGCTTGCAGAGCCAGTATTACATATTGCATTTATTGATAGCATCCACAAGTTGTTGACTTCTACATGCAGATCTTGTTCAAGATTAAAAGTTCCTCAGGAAGTACTTGACAAGTTCTCGAAATTTAAAAAAAATCGTGCATCATATACTGTACTATCACGTAAACGTATTCCAGAACAAATACTTGAAAAAGCAAAAAAATCAAAAGAATGTCCACATTGTGGAAAACCACAATACGAACTTATTTTCACAAAACCAACAATATTCATAGAAAAAACTGAACTTGGAGAAAATAGATTACTACCAGTTACAATAAGAGAACGATTTTCTCAAATTATTGACGAAGATCTTGATTTATTAAATTATAACACTGCGACCGCAAGACCAGAATGGTTTATTTTACAAGTATTGCCTGTGCCTCCTGTAACTGTTAGACCTTCAATTATACTTGAAACTGGAATAAGATCTGAAGATGATCTAACCCATAAAATGGTAGACATTATTAGGGTAAATCAACGGCTTAGAGAAAGCAAAGAAGCTGGAACACCTCCACTAATAGTTCAAGATCTTGTTGATCTACTTCAATATCATACTACAACTTATTTTGATAACGAGGTTTCAGGAATTCCACAGGCTCATCATCGTTCTGGTAGACCTCTGAAAACATTAACACAAAGACTCAAAGGCAAGGAAGGTCGTTTTAGAGGATCACTATCCGGAAAACGGGTAGACTTTTCAAGTCGAACTGTTATTTCTCCAGATCCTAATTTAGACTTGGGTGAAGTCGGTGTTCCAGTACAGGTTGCGACTAAACTTACAATTCCTGAGATTATTACTGAATGGAATATTGAAAAACTAAAAAAATTAGTTATTAATGGACCAAATACATTTCCTGGGGTAAATTATATTGTAAGACCTGACGGAGTTAAAATCAGACTAGATTTTGTCGAAGATCGTTCAATTATTGCTGATTCACTTGAGATAGGATATCTAGTGGAAAGACATCTTTCTGACGGCGACGTTGTACTGTTTAACAGACAACCATCACTTCACCAAATGTCTATAATGGCTCACCACGTTCGTGTGTTACCAGGAAAAACTTTTCGGTTACATCCTTCTGTTTGTCCACCATACAATGCTGACTTTGATGGCGATGAAATGAATCTTCATGTACCACAAAGTGAAGAAGCAAGGGCTGAGGCAATACTATTGATGCGAGTCCAAGAACAATTAATTTCTCCCAGATTTGGCGGTCCAATAATCGGAGGTCTTCGTGACTTTATTACGGGTGCATATCTTCTTACCAAAGATGATACTACTTTAACAAAGCAAGAATTTACTAATTTTGCAATGCTAGGTGGTTATAATGGGGAATTACCAGAACCAAAAATTAAAAATAAAAACGGTCCACTTTATACGGGAAAGCAATTGTTTTCTCTCTTCCTTCCATCTGATTTCAACTTGATACTGACTTCTAAATGGTCAAAGGGTACAAATGGTAAACGGAAAGACATAGTGATTAAAAATGGTGAATTAGTTAGTGGTGTAATAGATAAAGCATCTATTGGAGCCGAAGAACCAGAAAGCGTTTTACATAGAATTGCAAAAGACTATGGCAATGAAAAAGCTAAAAAATTTCTAAACTCTATTCTTATCATAATAAAACAGTTTATCACTAATTATGGATTTAGTTATGGTTATTCTGACTTGGAGCTTTCTGACAAAGATAGGGAGGCAATTCTTACTGATTTACAAGAAACATATGATAAGGTTGCAGATATAATAAGCCAAAAAAATAAGGGAACTCTAAAAGGATTGCGTGGACTGACTGTCGCTGAAACTGCAGAAGCATTAATCACATTTGAACTTGGTAAGGCTAGAGACAGAGCAGGTATTACTGCAAATTCAAACCTTGCAGATGACAATGCAGGTAAAATTATGGCAACTACTGGTGCTAGAGGTTCTGCCTTGAATGTTGGGCAGATGGCTGGTGCTTTGGGTCAACAATCAAGACGGGGAAAAAGATTACATACAGGTTATGGTAACCGTACTCTTCCTCACTTTAAAGTACATGACGATAATCCTGACTCTCATGGATTTGTGAAATCTAACTTCCGTGATGGTCTTTCTGTCATAGAATTTTTCTTTCATGCTATGGGTGGGAGAGAGGGGCTTGTTGATACTGCTGTAAGAACACAACAAAGTGGATATATGCAGCGAAGGCTAATCAATGCACTTGAGCATATTAGATTAGAATATGATAACACTGTAAGAGATCCACATGGTCACATTATACAATTTTTGTATGGTGAGGATGGTATAGATGTAGCAAAAAGTGATCATGGAGAAGCATTTAACATCAATCGATTAGTTGAATCTCAATCAATCGTAGATACTGGAAGCAAAGCAACCAAAGACGAGATAACTAATATATCTAAAAAGTACACAAAGAAGTTCAATCTAAGATTGACCTCAATGGTCAATGACGCATTACATAAATCTAATCTATCCAAAGCAGGACTAGAAGATGTTTGTAAAAAAGGTCTTGAACTGTATGATAAATCCCAAGTTGAACCTGGGCAGGCGGTTGGTATTGTTACTGCACAATCTATTGGAGAACCTGGTACTCAAATGACACTTAGAACTTTTCATACTGCTGGAATTGCTGAGAAAAATGTAACTCTTGGTCTACCAAGAATTATTGAATTGGTTGACGCACGTAAAAAACCATCTACTCCTTCAATGGATATTTATCTTGACAAAGATTCAAAATCTTCTAAAGAAAAAGCAATTGAAACAGCGAAAAACATCTTACAAACAACTGTGAATGATTTGGTAATTCATCCAGTAGAAACTGATTATCAAACTAAAATTACACTTACTATTGATGATGCTCGACTAAAAACTAGAGGATGCACATTAGAAGACATGATGGCTGTTTTAGAAACAAACAAGAAATTCAAAGCAATAGGTGATAATAATACCATTACTTTACAATTAGTTGATGAAGCTGATGCTGTAACAGTAGTTGCTTTGCGAAATAAAGTGCTTAAAACTACGGTAAGGGGTGTACCCGATATAGCGCGTCTAACACTTAAGGAAGAAAATGGAGAGTGGTTAATTCAAACAACAGGATCAAACCTAGCCGACATCCTTTCAATTAAGGGAGTTGATAAGAATAATGTTAGAACAAACAATGTGTTTGAAATTAGTACTGTCTTGGGAATAGAAGCAGCAAGAAATGCACTCATTAATGAACTCAAATCCACCCTAGAAAACCAAGGATTAGAAGTTGATGTACGATATCTCATGCTAGTGGCTGATCTGATGTGCCATAAAGGCCATCTTCAACAAATTGGTCGTCATGGAATTGCAGGAACAAAAGATAGTGTTCTTGCAAGAGCAGCTTTTGAAATAACAGTGCCTACTATTGCAAATGCTGCAAAATTAGGAGAGATTGAAGAATTGAAAGGAATTACTGAAAATGTAATAGTTGGAAGCCAAATACCAATTGGAAGTGGAACGGTGGATATATTTATGAAACCTAAAACAAAAAAATAATCTAGCCATGGCAAAACTATTAGAAAAAGCACTAACAGGTGCAATTAAGGAAAGAAAACACACTCTTGGTACAAAACAAGTAGTATCTTCTATGAAAAACAGCAAATTAGTTGTAATTTCGCAATCAGTTTCTACTGAAACAGCTAAAAAAATTGAGGAAAGTGCACAAAATGACAGCATTCCTTTATTGCACTTTAATGATACATCTGTAACATTAGGAAAACTTTGCGGATTACAATTTCGTGTGTCAGCAATTTCACTTAATTCGTTATCTAACACAAACGTACAAGCAATTTTAAAAGAATATGAAACAAAATAATTTTGAAAAAATCTATCTAAGTTTAAATGAGACCAAGAAATAGTTCAGCAATACAAACACCATGCCGCAATCAATAAAATTATCAACAGATCAAATGCGTTTAATGTCACTTTTTCAAAATGTTACAAAAGCAACTGCCCGTGATTGTGTGGAAGATGAGAAGCAAGACAAAATTATTTTTGTGGTACAGGAGGGTAAGATGGGTCTTGCCATCGGCAAGGGCGGTTCTAATATAAAATCTCTAAAAAATATTATAAAACGAAATGTTGAACTAATTGAATACTTTGATGATCCAATAAAATTTTTAAAAAATATTTTAAATCCTAAATTCGTGAACGAAGTAAAACTTGATACAAAACCGGATGGGTCATCACAGGCAATAATAATTGTTGATCATGGTAAGAAAGGCTTAGTAGTTGGTCGTGCAGGATGTAATGCTGAAAAGGCTAGACTATTTGCCAAAAAATATTTCAATATTTCAAGTGTTCTAATAAACAGTCCCCCAATGACACAATTGGAGATGTAATATTTGGCAAAGTCACCACTTGGTTTGTTTGCAGGTAGAATTTTGAAGATGAAGAAGAAACGTCAGCGGTGGTCAATATCAACATATAAACGCAGAAAATTAGGTTTGGATAAAAAATCCAGCCCATTAAAAGGTGCTCCACAAGGAAGGGGGATTGTTTTGGAAAAAACAGGTGTCGAGGCAAAACAACCAAATTCCGCTGTTAGAAAATGTGTTCGTGTTCAATTAATAAAGACTGGAAAAACTGTAACAGCATTTTTACCACGAGATGGGGCAATGAACTTTATTGATGAACACGATGAAGTACATATTGAAGGCATGGGTGCTACTCAGGGTGGTGCCATGGGAGATATTCCTGGAGTACGATACAAAGTGTTCAAAGTAAACGGAACATCATTACATGAATTAGTAATAGGTAAGAAAGAAAAACCAAGAAGATAAAAAAATGACAGCACAAAAACTTTTGTTATTTAGAAAATGGGATATATCTGAAATAGAAATACAAGATGTTGGTCTTAAAACTGCTATATGTCTAAAGGAAACAATATTACCAATGAGTTTTGGACGTTCTGCATTAAAGCGATTCAATAAAGCTGATGTTAACATAGTTGAACGATTAGTAAATAAAATGATGCACTTTGGCAAAAAATATGCCAAAAATACTGGAAGAATGGCGGGAAAAAAATTTCATACCTTCAATGTGGTAAAAACTGCCTTCGAAATAATGCATCAAAAAACAGGAAAAAATCCCATTGAAATTTTAGTTCGTGCTGTTGAAAACTCTGCACCAAACGAAGACACTACCAGAATTGTATATGGCGGAACAGTGTATCACGTGTCTGTAGATGTAGCACCAATAAGAAGAGTTGATCTAGCATTGAGATTTATTGCTGATGGGGTAAAAGAAGCTACATTTTCTAATCCAAAAGCAATCGAGGAATATTTGGCTGAACATCTAATTCTTTCAGCTAATAATGACACTGCTGCACCTTCTGTCAAGAAAAAGAACGAATTAGAGCGAATAGCTCAAGCATCTAGATAATTTAGCCCGGCCCGGACTCGAACCGAGGTCAAAGGCTCCAGGGGCCCCTATGCTTGCCACTACACTACCGGGCTTCAAACACAAGTCAAAAAAATTAGAATATAATCATTTCATTCTTGACTCGTTAATTGCAGTAGGGTAATCACAATCCGCTTTTACTCTCATATACGCGATTAACCTGTAATGGATTGAATACATATTATTCTCTTTGATAATAATTCCTTTCTGTAATAATGATGCTATTCCTCTTGATATTTCTGAAATTTTATAGTTATTTTTTTGGCATGCTTCATCACGTTTTTTTTGATATTGTTTTACACTGAATGTTACGTCATCAATTTCTAAAATTAATGGCCAGATAATTTTTTCCCAAACGGTTCTTCTATTTTGTGTTGCTGTAGCATACTTGCCCTTTTCACTCAACATTAATACATGATTTTACACTATTATAATTCGTGTCCCACAATGAGATCGCAAAATCATTAGAACTTTTAGAAAAGGACTGGGATATAGATTCAGTAATCAAAGATTTTCATTTAGGAAGACGTGATGATGTTTCTGAAAATTCTATGAAAATAGGAGATGTTGTATTTCACATCCCATTTTTGACTAAAATAAAAAAATTTATTCTTTGGAAATGTTATTGGCCAGACTGTTCAAACTGCTGCACAAGGCAAGGTAGACTTCCTTTGACTTCCGATGATTTGATAACAATCGGAGCTGGAATGAAATATCAAAAAACATCTGATTTCATAAAAAATGAAACAGTAATAGCTACTTGGCAGGAACCAAGTCCTGGAGGTGGCTCTACTACGTTAACTAGTATTAATTTGAAACGAAAGAAAGATGAAACAGAAGCAGATGATGGTACTCACATCAAATGCAGATTTCTAGATGAGGAAGGTGCTTGTGGTATTCACCCAACTAGACCTGGAGTTTGTTATCTATATCCATTTTCAACATGGCTACAAAATGAAAAGGGCAGTGCAAGAGTTCACGCTACTTTTCAGTTTACTGGCGACTGTCCAGGTTTTTATCTTGATGATTCAATTGATTCCATGAAAGAAATTTTACATGAATATTCTGAAATAATATATGATTACAACACAAAGTCTAGCGGAACTATGCGTGAAGGATTAGGTTCAATAAGTTTAGGTTAAGCTTTTGCGACTTTCATCAAGTCACGCATGTGAATTTCCATTCCAAATCTTTCTTCATTCTTTTTCATATATCTAAATATGGAAAGAACCTCTAAGAGAGACTTTATGATGCTGAAATTTTTGTGAATTTTTTTTCTGATGAAACTGAAAACCTTGCCATATATCTTGAAATACTCATCAACCTCTTTTTCATAACTTTCATTATCGCCAAGATTTTTTACAAAAATGTCTACGCATTTCATACTTGGAATAATTCCTTCACCCAATAGTGGATAGACAGTTCCAATTGATTCGCCTACTCCAACAACTTTTCCTTTGTAAAATGGTTTGCATAGGTTTGGGGTTGCCAGTCTGAGTGGTCTTCCAACAGTTTTTGTAATCTTTCCACCATACTTTTTGAAAAACTTGTCAGTCTCTACAATGTGTTGTTTGTGGTAATCTCCTGCGCCAACGTGTGCTGTTTTTTCACTCATTGGAAAGTACCAAAAGTAACCTGACATTCCTGGAAATGGCTTTATGTAAAAGTCATCAAAGGGAACCTTGTCCTTGTATTCAATTTTGTATTCATATGTTGGCACGAAAAAATCCTGTTCTAGCTTTGGTAGATACATTCTGTAGAAACCTGTACAATCTACTATGATGTCGAACTCCTTTTCTAGGTCTTCTAGCTTTGGTGCTACTCCATAGTGGACGGTACAGTCCTTGATAAAATTCTTGATCAGGCCCATTTTGTTGTATGTGCACAAGCCATGCAATCCAATCTGGAATCGTTTCTGGTTGTGTATATCAACATTCATGGTTTTACCATCATGTATAACATATTTTTCAAAATCAATTCCAACCTTATCGCACAGTTCGATCATAGTACTTTTGATGGTTCCCCAGGCGCAGATGGAGTCGTGTTTTTTGTCTTCCATTCGCTCAAAACCAACAACCTCGTGATCGTCTTTTAGTCTGGCCATGAGGTACGAGCCAGCCACTCCCATTCCACAAACCGCGATCTTCATTATAGATTAAACTAATTTTAACAAAATAAATAGTATCTCTATTCGATTAGTATTGCCGGTTTGAAAGGCCTTGCATGCCTTGCCTTTCCTTTTGGATCATAAATTCCTGAATCATTCTCAGAATACACTTGCAAGTCTACCCCAAAGTCACTTTTAGCTAGACCGATTAACTCTTTTGAAATCAATGACTTTTCATCAAATTCTTTTGTCGACAGTTTAGTTTTTCTAATTTCAGTTGGGACTGATAAAATATCCTTGATTGTCTTTTGGACAAAATCAGGATTCTTTTTAATGTCAGCAGTCTCTGGATTTGCAATCAACTCCTTCATAATACTGCTCATATTGGTTTGACCTGTCATCACTTTTTCCAAAATGAAATGGTATGCCTTTGATTTGAAGGAATCAGCTGTATAGATGGTAATTTTCTTTGGAGTAATTTTTGTAACCTTGAGAATGTTTGCAATATCATCCATTATTCCCTTGAGTAATTCTTCAGATTGAATTGCATTAGGATCGATAACATCTGAAACACTTGGCCAGCTAGACTGCGACACTAAACCAGAGTGACCAAGTTTTTCCCACATTTCTTCTGCTATGTGTGGGGCAAATGGCGAGAGCATTAAAACTCTATACGATAAAATTTTGTGAAGAATTCCAGAAATATTTGTTCTTTGTTTTGATTTTGTTCTTTTAAGATACCACTGCAATTCAGAATCAAAGTCAAATAAAATATGATGTAATGCTTCTCTTAACCTAATCTCATCTATGGATTGACCAGCATTTAAGACTAAATTTTGCAATCTACCATGTATCCATTTGTCTTCTGGTTCTAATTCTGGAAATTTTTCCGCTTTAGTTTTAATACAGTCTTCATACATAGATGCAAGTTTGTTTTTAATTCCCTTGATTGCTTCAACGTTAAAATCAGCATCCTGTAATAATTCGGCAGAAATTAAAATTGTTAGACGTATTGGATCAGCGCCATATTTTCTTACTGCTCCCCTCAACGGAATGATATTTCCCATACTCTTTGACATTTTTTTGCCATCCATCAATACGGAACCATTTACAACAATTTGTTGAGGCCAATTATTCTCTGGAAATATTACAACATGATTTAGTACAAAAAACGTCAAGTGGTTTGGAACCAAATCACGTCCTGAATGTCTTGAATCGACTGGATAAAAGTAAGAAAACTCAGCTCTTATTTCTTCAACGATATCTTTTGGAACTCCAGATACATCGGAGCTACCAATACCCAAAAATACATAATCAAAAAATTCCTTGGATAGCTTCTCAGCTGATATCACACCAGCATTGACAAATTTTGCAATGATGTAATATGCCATGTATATTACAGAGTCTGACAAGCTTTCAACAATCCATTCCTTATTCCATGGAAGCTTTGTTCCAAGACCATGTTGTCTTGCACAAGCTCGCTCATGCAACCAGCCAATTACATAATTAAATTCAGGACGAATCTGTTGTGGCAAAATACTCATTCCATCAAGACATTTTGTAGCTTTTTCCTTCCAAGCTTTGTCTCTATAATTTAGAAACCATTGGTTAGTTAGAATCTTTACAACACATTCAGCTCCACAACGACATCTTACAGGCGAATTTGTTAATTCCAATAAAATGTCTGAGTATTTTTTCTCAGCTAACCATTCCTTGATGGAGTCTTTAGCTTCAGAGACCTTTTTTCCTGCAAACTGTTCGGTGTTTTGTTTTAGTATACCACCGTAGAACTCTTTTCCATAGATTTCTTCAGTTGCCTCTTCAAGCTTTGGGTCGTTTTGGTCCTTTATGCCAAGCTTTTCAACTGCTTCCTTTGCAGGAATCTCTCCATATCCCTCAGTTTCTATAATCGAAATGGGCTTGATTAGTTGCAATTCCAAGCCTGGCGGCTGATTTTTTTTAAAATCAACTAGGGCTTGATAGTCAAATGGTGCATGAGCTGGAACTGACATTACCAATCCCGTTCCAGTCTGTGATTCCACAAAGCTAGCTTCTAGCATTGGAATCTTTTCGTTTCTGTGTGGTAAAGTTATCTCTTTTCCAATTAGCTCAGAACCAGAAATCTCACCATCATATGTAATTTTTCTATCCAAAAACTCTAGCTTGCGTGCACATTCTGCACTAACAATCCATTTTTCACCATCTACGGAAATTTTCTTGTAACTAGTCTTTGGATTAACCCAGAGATTTGTAACTCCAAAAAGTGTTTCTGGTCTGAGAGTTGCAGTTGGAATAATGTAACCATCAAAACTAAATTTAATCAGAATATACTCTGTAAAATCAGGTTCTACATCTCCCATAGTATCATGTTGTGAAACAGGATTTTGGTCCTTTGGACACCATCCCACAGGATGCGAACCCTGAATGATTAGATTCTTTTCTTTTAGCGCATTGATTTGCCATTCTATGAATTTTTGGTAAGCAGGATCAACTGTAGTAAATTCTCTTCTCCAATCAATAGAATAGCCCATCTCAATCATTCCTTCTTTGATTTCTTGGTGGAAATAATTGGCAATCTTTATTGGTTCTACAAATGTTTTGATTGCCTCATCGGGAACATTATAGATGTTTTTTAGTCCATCAATAATTTCTGTATCGCCAGCCTCAACTCGTTTTGACATACCAAGAATGGGCGTACCAGTGTAGTGAAATCCCATTGGAAATAATACGTTGAATCCTTTCATTCTCAAATATCTAGAATGAACATCCGTAATCGTGTATGTTCTGCCGTGGCCTATATGCTGAGGTGAGTTTGGGTAAGGATATGCCACAGTTATGAATTTTTTTTCTTTATTATTAGAGTCAGTTTCATGATCATTATTTTCTAACCATTTTTTTTGCCATTTTCTATCAATAGCGTTCCAATCTATTTCCATAATTTTATACCCCCAAAACCATTGATTTTACTTTCTCTATTGCATCATTTTTTTTAGATTTGTCTTTTCCTCCTCCCTGAGCAAATCTTTGGGTTCCTCCCCCAGCTCCTCCAAGTATTTCAGATACAATTTTTGCAATATCTCCTGCTTTTTTGTCCTTTCCAGCTTGATCACCTGAATAAATTATTGCTCGAATTTTATCTCCATCTTCAAAAACACCACAATAAACCATCCATGGATCTTTTTCGATCAGTTTTTCTCCCAAGCCAATATGAAAAAATTCATCATATTGATCACTGTCTGTACAACAAAAGTTTGGTTTTCCAGACTCTGTAATATCAACAACGATTTCATCTACAATGGCTGAGCCAATTTTACTTTGAATTATACTTTCAACTAAAAGTGGAAACTTTTCTCTTAATTCTTGTTTTTGTTCCCGTCTTTTTTCTTTTAATTCAGTTTTGTCTTTTAATTCAGATGATTTTTTTATCAAGTCAGCATCATGCCGCTTAACATAATCTAGAGCAGTATCTCCTGAAACAAACTCAATTCTCACCACACCATCTTGAATCCTTTTTGTCCTTGTAATTTTTATTAGTTCAATCTCATCTGTTTGCTTAACATGTGTTCCACCACATGCTTCTATATCGAAATCCTCAATTGAGACAATTCTAATTGATTTTACTGGAACAATTCCTCCTTGATATATTTTAAATCCATATTTTTGCTCAGCAGTTCCTCTATCAAAATTCTCAATTGTTACCGGTATGTTTTTCTCAACGACAGAATTAGCTAGATCCTCAATTTTTGTAATTTCATCATCAGTCAAAGCGGAATGGTGTGTAATGTCTAGCCTTGCATGATCTTCTTCTTTAAATGCAGAATGCTGCCAAACCCACGATCCTAAAACGCTTCGGGAGGACGAATTGAGAATGTGTGTGCTGGTATGATTTTTTGTGATATCATCTCTTCTTTTTGAATTAATAACACATGAAACAGTACTGCCTTCCTTTGGAATGCCATTTTTGAGTTCATGTACTATAACATTGCCATGTTTGCTTACATCAACAACTTCAAAGTTTTCAATTGTTCCATGGTCCGGTTCTTGTCCCCCACCTCTTGCATAAAATGAAGTTTTATCCAACACTACATACTTGTCAAAGGATTTTAGGACCTTTGCATCAAACTCTTTTGGGTCATCTCCATAATACAAAAGTTCAGTTCCTGGTAATCCTGCTAATGAAAGTTGATCTTGTTCTTTTTGCTTCTTTGATTGATGCAATTCAGACAATTTGCTGTAAAATGTAGACGGAATATCAGAAATTACCTTCATTTCTTTTAGATAATCAGGTGTTACACCGTCAGATTCGTACAGTCTAATCAAGTCATCAACTGTTGGCTTTTGATTTAATTTACTTACAATTTTTTCCATTCTTAATTTTGAATTTTCATATCTACCTGACTCGATTCCAATTATCGTCTTGATATCTTCACGTGTTTTTTCTAGTTCAGGATATGTATTTTTAAGATAATCGATTTGTGCATCAACAATCCCATTCATGTCTAATTTTAGCGATAATCTATCCATTGTAGATATAATTCTTCGAAGCATCATTCGAAGATTGTATCCTCCACCAACATTGCTTGGCAAAGCGCCGTCTGATATTGCAAAAATTAGTGTTCTAATATGATCAACAATTAGATAAATTCCCTCAAGCGGAATTATGATTTTATTTACCTGCTCATCTGAAAGACCAGCTGATTTTATTGCATTTTTTCTAACCTCAGATAAATCACTAAATCGTTCAAAATGTTTTGCAATTTTAGTAAAGTATGTAACTAAAAGCTCGTCATTTGTATCAATTCCTGCTTGCTGTAGTAGGTTGTTAGTAATAGGTCCAAAGCAGCAATCATACGCGGTCGGTGTTCCCATTGTAAGCCAAGCAAATCTCTCTAGACCTGCTCCCATGTCGATAATTTGTTGGTCTAATGTTTTGTAGTTAGACAAATCTCCTTGAAATTCAGTAAACACTGCATTACCAAGTTCTAATCCTTTCACAAAAAATTCCAAAGAAGAACCAAAGGAACCACCGCCTTCCCACACATCTTCTACAAAGACAACTTCTTTTTTATCAACTCCAAATTGTTCTGTAACTAGTCTGTAATCCAAATCAACACATTCATCCTTCCAATATCCATGAGAATTTGGAATACTATGTTGTCCAATCATACAAAAGCTTGAAAAGTGCCGTCCAGTAACACCCACATTTTCTAAATCTTTGAATCTGAGACAAGTCTGTGGAACGACAAGTGGGTTTGCAGGAAATTCAAAGACAACTTTACTTCCCATCACTCTCTGAAAGTCAACAATTGATGCAATTGTAAAATATAGATCATCACGCCATCTACAAACAACGGGATATCTATTCACAGATGTATGTCCATTTTTTACAAAAAACGATTCAACTTCCTTCCATGCCTGTGTATAATCAAATCTTTTTGTTGTTGGCGGATTTCCTATAAATGAATACGTATCGTCAGAATGATCAGGACAGTTTACACGATTCTCATCTATGGTCCAATAGAATCGCTTGCATGTTGCACATGATTTGCGCTCAAATCTTTCATCGTCAAATAATTTTACCTTGTAGTATCGTTCAGGATCAGCGGAGAATTTTGAAAGAATTTCTTTTTTATCCATTTGAAATGTTTTCGGCTGACCGATATTAAGAATTGTCTATTGCAATAAATTAAATAGAATACACCCAGATTTAGCTCATGCTTAGACTTGGAAAAAAAGGTCTTAAGGAGGGAGATTTTATTTTTGCTAGACAACCAGATGGCGAATACAACAAAATAATTTTTGGTGCAGTTACTGGCGTTCAGGGTACAAAAATTGGAATTAATGGAATTATAATTAATCCAGTTGGACTAAAGAACAAAATTGAACAAGGAAAGGCAGGAGCACGATCTATTGAAATTTTAAAAAATCCCAATCCTGATAATTGTATTCAGATGCTAATTTACCGTATTGAACATGATAACTTTAACGAAATTATAGATCTTAATGAGCATCAAGTTTTAGAACTTCCCAATAGAGTGTATGCAACTTTAGAAGGATGGATCCGTGAGTCTTTATCCGAATTGGTAAATAATGTACTTTCCCTTCCACCTGGATCTGAGAGGGATGAAGCAAAACGTATTCTAAAACAGCGGATGGACACATTGTTTGACAAGAGTTTGAAGAGGACGCTCTATTCAGTTTGCAGAAGTCTGAAAATTCTAAATTAAATTACAATTTGCTGTAATTCTCCATAGTTTTATATTATCCACTTCGAAAAAAACGGTACTATGGAATATGTTTACGCTGCATTGATGCTTCATAAGCTAAAGAAGGAGATTACTGAGGAAAATGTTACTTCAATAGTCAAAGCATCCGGTACAGAAGTAAATGAAGCAAAAGTCAAATCACTTGTAGCATCTTTGGCTGATGTTAATATTGAAGATGCAATAAAGGCCGCTCCAGTTGCAGTAGCCGCTGCACCAGCAGCAGCAGCAGAAGGTGGAGAAGGCAAAAAAGCAGAAAAGAAAGATGAAGCAGCAACCGGCAAGTCTGAAGAAGCAGCAATGGAAGGTCTTTCATCCTTATTCGGCTAATTCTATATTATTAATTGCAGATCCAATTCTATGTTCAATGTTATTTACTAGATCATCGTTGTAATCGTATTGGTTGAATTTTCAACTCCAATCGAGGCATTCATCTATATTTTAGATCTTTTTGGAACTATGGCATTTGCTGTTACTGGCGCATTCAAGGCTATTGAGCATAAAGCTGACATCGTCGGCATAATCATTTTAGCTACAATCACTGGTGTTGCGGGCGGCACAATTCGTGATGTCGTATTAGGAAAATCACTTCCAAATTCATTGATTGATCCATCATATGTTATAATTACTGTAATTACAGGTATTATCATATTTCTTCTACATTCTAGACTTCGTAAACATTGGAATCTTTTCTTAAAATTTGATGCAATAGGTCTTGGTGTTTTTACTGTAATAGGAGCCACATTTGCGTACAATTTGTTCGGAATGAATCTTCTCATCATAGTTCTTGCGGGAATGCTTACTGCCATAGGTGGAGGTATACTTAGAGATATTTTCGTGAATCAAACCCCAATAGTGTTTGTAAAGGAATTTTATGCTAGTGCAAGTTTTATCGGTGCTCTAGTATTTTATTTTGTTTTAATGTTTAGCGACCAACTTTACGTTGCAACTATTTCGGGAATAGTAGTTACGACTAGTTTAAGATTAGTTGCAATGAAATACAATTGGAATTTACCGAAAGTTAGAGGTAATATTTAACCTAATGACGATTTTTCCATTGGTATCTATATTCTTCCTCAAATAGATCTTTCTTAATCTCATCTGTTTTTAGGATCTTTTTTTTATATTTTTTTAACAGACAATTTTTACACATGCAATCACCATCGTTTATCTGATCCTTTGATAGTTTTGGTAAGCTAGCACACCAACAAGTACCAGTATCTTCTTCACAGGTAAACAAACTTCCACATTCGGAGCATTTTTTTTCCAACATATCCAACCTTCAATCATCTATTACCTAAAAGAAATTAAAAATCATAATCATCCTTGATACCACCTTTTAGCTGACTATCAACTGCATCAGCCTTGGCATCTAATTCACTTAAATCACCCAATTTTTGATATGTTAGTTTTTCCAGAGTTTGAATAATGCTTTTTGCCGCTCTATATTGCGGAATATTTGGTTCCAAGAGTTCTCCATACAATCCCATTCCATTAATTCCATTAAGCTTCGCGTATCCCAGTATAAGCCCATTAAATCCTGTGATGACAGATTCCTGTGGTGTGGTCTCTATACCAAGTTTTTGGACTTGATCTAGGAGACTCTTCGATGTAGTTGTAACATATGTAGTTGGATGTTTTCCAAACTGTTTGCTGGTATGGAATCCACCAACCGTGTAGATGAATTTTGCATCATACTTTTTGGCTATGTCAATCACATCTTGACATAATTCATTCAGCTCATCGTTTTGTTGTGGTTGTCCTGGGTCACCACCAAATATTATAAAATCATTACCAAATCTGTATTCCCACTTTTCTTCAGGTATCTCTATGAAGCCACCTCTGTCGTAAACATATGGCGGTCTAGTAGATTTTACATGGCGGAATGGAACAGTGCCTAAGCTTTTGTTAATAAAATTAATAACTATACTTCCAATGTTGCCCATATCCTGCATTGCAGCTATAACTAGTGGTTTTCTAATCTCTGGCTCTGATTTATTTATGAATTCCAAACTAGACATCACTTAGTACATTCAACACTTTATTAGGAATATCTTTAAGCCTAGAAACTCCCAACGTTCTCTCAAATCCCAAGTATTTCAAATTTGTCGCAATTATTGTAGCGTTACGTGTATCTCTGCCAACTCCAATTGCTACCATTTTAATCCCAAGCGATTTGAATGACTTAACCATAGAACGAGCAGCAAACGTGTCCGACGGTTCTCCGTCAGAAAGCGTCAGAAAGATGTCTGGTTTTTTAGAATATAGAATTGGATAGAGCTTATCGTAAACTTCAGCTAAAGGCGTTCCACCATTAGCTGGAATTTGGGCAAGTCTTTTTGCACACGAATTATTCCATTTAAGACCATCTGGTTTGACAAGCCAACATATTACTTGTCTTTCAGTAGTATTGAATGCATATACTGAAAATTTAATCTTCAGAAAGGCTAAGACTTCACATAATGCTAGAGTAGCTTTTTTGTAATCTGTTTGTTGATCAGCAATGCTCGATGAGTGATCAAGCAGAATTACAATGCGCGTTCTAATTGATTTCTTTAAATCTCTAATAAATGGTCGGTCATATCCCTCAAGATAAGCGTCATTGTCAAATTCATCTCCTGTAGAAAAGTGATATTCTTTCCATCCTGTTTTCCATTCTTTAAACTTGGCTTTCAAATTATTGATTAAGTCTTGGTCATAAATTTTAGTCTCATCAACATTAGATTGATCTGGTATTTGGATGCCGATAGATTTTGTATTCAAACCTTTTTTCTCGTTTTTCCTATTTTCCGTTTTTATTATTTTGAATTCATCAAGAACAGTTTTTCCTTCTAAAACATTTTTTGAATCAAATTTGCTAAAATCATCTTTTCTTGATTTTGTAACTTGTTTCATTGCTTTAGCCAAATCATTAGGAGTTATTGCTAATCCAGGACCTTTTAGTGGAACTGAAAGTGGAATAGAAATCAATGCATCCAAATCCAAAATCTTTAAAATTTCTGGTATCTTTGATTCAATCCAGGATGTACCGTGATCTTTCTCAATTGATTCGCCTAGAATATGCTTTGCAAGTTCTACCGCTTTTGCAACCTTGTTAAATTGACTAGGCTGTATTTCGCCCTTAATATCTCCAAATAAGAAATATTGATAGAATGCTTCTACCGTTCTAGCCTTCCCAAAAATTGAGCCTAGATTAGCTCTGGATAACCACATGTTTGTATAATTGAATATTAATTCCTCAACCATTCCTTTCCAAACTTTTATTCCTACAAGTTCAATCCTTCGTGTCTCTATTGCATTTAAAATAAAACCATATGCATGATCATTGCTAAGGATTTTTTCGCAATGTTTCAACCGCATAGCTTCATACCAAATTGATACCCTAAACTGTCTGTATCTCTGAAAATCGTTTCCATAATAATGCTCATTTGGCATCAGTAGGACTTTTTTTTCTTTTAATCTGGTTTCATTTTGTCTTATTTTTGAGAATCCAACAGTTACATTTTCTTTTCCGGACCAACGTCTTGCAAGAAAAGTGGCAATATCAATTAAAGTGTCATTTTGTAATTGAAGGGATTGCATTAGCTACCAAACATTGAGGTGATAATATCATTTACTTTTTGAAATTCTACGTTTCCCCATTGGAAGTAAACATTTCCAAAAACAATCTTTGCAGCATGTTTTGCTGAAACTCCGCCCTCCAATAATTTTGCAAATGCAATAGTTTCTCTAATAGATGGAGAATAATACAATTCTTCAACAGCAGATGCTTGACGTAATGTATTTGCAAGTTTGATTCCAAGCAAAACATCAGATTCAATTGGGTTTTTTACATGTTTTTTGATTATCTGGTATTCAACATCTTCAGGAGGATAATCTAACCTAATTCTAACTGGAAATCTACTTAGAAGCTGTGGTGGAAGTTCCTTAGTTCCAACGTGCGTAAGAGGATTAATTGTAGCGATCACAAACCATGAATCTTTTGCTTTAATAACTTGGCCATCAGATTCTTTGAGAACGATCTGTCTACGATCATCAAGTGCTTCATCTAATCTTAACAAGACATCCGCTTCTGCCGCATTAATTTCATCAAGATATAAAATATTCCCTTCTTTCATTGATTTTACTAAAATTCCTTCATCGAAACCAATGTTTCCATCGATCAAGGTCTTGGTCCCTACTAGGTGACTTTCTCTTGTTCTTAAACTAAAATTGATTGATTCTAATTCTTTTGATTTTTGGATTGCATATTTTCTTACCAATGAAGTTTTACCGGTTCCTTTTGGTCCTATGATCATAACAAACAATCCTTTTTCAAATGCCTTGTCTATATCATCAATTGAGTTATTCCAATCAAGGTAAGTTGATTGTTCGTTTCCCTCTACGGATTGTTCACTTTGGTCTGACAAAGTAACATCATTGGAGTTGGTACTTTATTTAAGACTAATTCTTTGAAAACGTGGCTATTTTTGCAAATGATTCATCAAGAGTTTTAAGAAGTGACTTGTTCCATTCTTCAAATCCACTAGGTTCCTTGGGATAGTTTCTATAATGTTTAACCAACCACTGGTTTTGTTCTGATGTGTATTTTAGTCCGCTAGCAACTGTCTTGTTCATAGCACCACGTATGATCATTCCTAGTTTGGTAAGTCCTGAAAAATCTGGATGCTCACCTTTGCTAATAGCTTCAACGTCAACATTTCCCAGAAAGTGTTTCATACCGTAGCTAATCTGTTCATTAGTTAACGTTTGTATCAGTCTTCTGAAAAGCTCTAGTCCAGCAGTCTTGTAACCATATTCTTCAATAAAGTCAAGATTATACTGCCACAATCCTTTTTCTGTGACATCGTTTGCCTCAATTGCATCTACAACATTTTTACCAAGAATTGTACCTGCAATTAAGGCTGGACCAATTCCACCTGCATCAATTGGTTTGGGCATCCATGCAGAATCTCCAACTAATATGTAACCTCCGGAAACCATACAGTCATTTTGTCTTCTTACAGAAACTTGGAATACTCCAGTGTTATTGTGAATATCTTCTGGATCTTGCGACAGTTTTGCATTCTTAATTGCCTTGTTTCTTTGCAGATATTCCTCCATCAGCGATGCAACGTTATCTTTTTTTCCAAGTCTTTTGTTTCTCTGGTCTAAAATTGATTTTTCAACACCTAATCCGATGTTTACTTTGTTGTCAGCTTTTGGAAAGACCCATCCATATCCTCCAGGTGCAATGTCTTGATCTAGGTGAATGATACAGTAATCTGGATCAAACTCCGTTAGATCTTCCTCGCCCTTGTCAAAATACATAATGTGTCTACCAGTTGATTCTAGATCACGCCTGTCTATTTTTTTCTCAATTTTTGTGGAGTTTTCAAGTTGGTTTCTAAGCATTGAAGTGACTCCTGTTGCGTCCACTACAACCTTTGCTGTTTTTTTGTATGGCTGTTTTGTTTTATTATTTATGCCTTGAACACCTGTCACCTGTGGTCCATCATAGATTAGACCTGTAAGATTAATTTCAAAATCAAAGTTAACTCCCATCTTTTTTGTTCTTGCGTTTTGAATTTCTGGTAGTTTTTGACGATTGAGCATATAGCCATCACCATCAAAAGGAATTGCAGTTTCTTTATCCGGTGAGAATGCCATAACTCCTTTTACATCATGCTCAATTTCTGGAGATGTCCAGGGAACTTTTATCCTCTCTGTCATGAAATCAACCGCTTCCTTTGAACAAGCATCACCACATGTCCAACCAGGGTTTGATTTTCGTCCAGGGAACATCTCCGAATTTCTGTCAATTGAAAGAATGGACAAATTTTGATTAGAATAATATGAGATTGACTGAGCTGCAACTGTCCCAGTCAGACCTCCGCCTGCTACAATTACGTCATAATCAGTATTCATGATTTTAAACTCTCGTAACTTTATTTAAAATAACACTAAAAGTATCTTCAGGCTTAATCATTATTTTCATTTAATAATTTTCTGTAAGTGTCTGGTATCTCTTTTTTTACATATGTTGGTGTATAAATCGTAAATCTAATAGGATCCTTCTCTTCAAGTGTCAGAATTTTTTTTACAAGGCTTTGCTTTGAAAATCGTATATACATAGATGATTCAAAAATTCGCTCTTCAATATTTGTTAACAGTTCGCTCATTGTTTCTCTAGGAATAAGCGAAACAAGTTTTTTGATAAACTGGTCCGCTCTTTTCTTTTTAATCTCCACATGTAACATCAAAATAGGATTTCCAAAATGTCCAGAAAGCTCCTGTTTTGTAATGTCCTCCTTTTCTATAGCAAATAAATCATTTAGAGGTTCTGCTATTTTTTGAAAATCTTCAGTAGCATGTAATATCAAATCTATTTTGGCCACAATGCTTTTTGTCATGTTGTTAAATAGAAATTTGATATCTTAATCTAAGCTTGGAGAAGAGTAATTTCTTCTTCTGATGTCCTAAGCAATTTGACTTTTTCCAAACCAACATGTCTAACACGAATAATCTTTTTTGTGGTAGCCATAATATCAGAGCTAATCTTTCCATAGCACGCCGCTTGGGCGAATTCATCAATTGTCATATGTGGAACTATTTTTTCTATTTGTTTTTTTGCTTCTAATCTTAATGCACGTTTTCTAGAAGTATTAAGTTCTCTATGACTAAGAGTTAAGATTTTAATTCTGAATATATGCCCATCTTTGGTCTTTGCATCTATACTAAAATTAATCCTAGAAGAACCACGTCTAATTAAACTTCGCAGAAATTCTTTCGAATATTCATATCTCTTAAAAATAGTGGTAGCCTTTTCACCAGATACTTTGTTAATTTGAAAAAATATTTTGTATTGGTGTTGTGATGGGTCACCCTTCAAAATATCAAATAATGTAACTTCTATCACTCTTCCTACAGCATTTTTGTCATCTGTTATCGGAATATACGCTACAGGTATATTGTTAAATGAATCGGGTGCCAAAACCGTTATCCATTTTTTTTCTTTCCATTTGTCCTTGATTTTTCGTGTTTTTCTAACCAATTACTATCGCCCTCTGATTCCAAAATATAAGTTGTATCGGAGTCAGATTATTTTTTTGCTCATGTATTTTTGTAAAACATTTGGAATGTTTACATGCCCATCTTTGGTTTGAAAATTTTCAATTATTGCAACCATGGTTCGTTCAGTAGCAACAAGTGTGCTGTTTAAGGTATGAGCATACTGTGTCTCTTCATTTGTTTTATCCCTAAATCTAATTTTTAGTCTTCTAGATTGATAATCTAGGCAGTTTGAGCACGAAACCGCTTCTCTGTAAGCATTTTGGCCTGCCATCCATACCTCTAAATCATATGTTTTCGCGGAAATCTTACCCATATCACTACTTGATAAAAGAACTACCTTATGTGGAATCTCAAGCTTTTGAAAAAATTCTTCTGTAACGCCAATCATATTTTCATGCTCTTTCCAAGAATCTTCAGGTTTTGAGAAAACAAACTGCTCTATCTTTTCAAATTGATGAACTCTGAAAATTCCCTTTTGATCTTTTCCATGTGCACCTGCCTCTTTTCTAAAACATGGGCTAATAGCAGCATATCTAACAGGGAGTGAATTTCCATCTAATATCTCATCAGCATACATTGAGACCATGGCATGCTCAGATGTGCCAATAAGATATAGATCTTGATCTTCAATCTTGTAGATAACGTCTTCAAAGTCATCTAATATTACAGCACCCTCCATTGCCTTTCTATTAATCATGTATGGTGGTTGGGACAAAGTGTATCCTTTTTCAGATAAAAAATCCAAACCAAACTGAATTAATGACTGATTTAGCTTTACCAAGTCATCCTTTAGATAGTAAAATCTTGCTCCAGCAGTCTTAGCTGCCCTTTCAAGCTCTAGCAAATTTAGACTTTCAGAAATGTCTATGTGATCTTTTACTTCAAAGTCAAATTGAGGGATCGTGCCCCATTCTCGAATTTCTTTGTTTGCCGAGTTATCTCCACGAGGAACTGATTCATGAAGTACATTAGGAATTGTTAGGGCAAGTTTTGAGTACTCTAATTTAGTCTCATGTTGAACTTCTTCCATCTTGGCAAGCTCTTTAGAAACTACTTGCATTTCCTGAATTATTGGGGTAGCCTCACTACCGGTTTTTTTTGCCTCTGAAATTTTGACGGACATTTCATTTTTTTTCTTTCTAAGTTCGTCAGTACTAATTATCATCTCTCTTCTTTTTTTATCAAGTTCTAGTAGCAAGTCGAGGTCAAATTGTACATCTCTATCTTTGAGCATTTTTCGAATGTTTTCTGGATTCTCACGAATCATTTTCATGTCAAGCATTATTCAATTATCTCCGATACCAGTTTTACATGTTCTAACACTTCATCCACTGTAGCTACCAACTTCTTTGTATCTCCTATACTTTGAAAATTAAAAACAAGTTTGTTATCAATATTCTTGATTTCAAATGATAAACCTTTTGGGAAATTAACATTATCCGGTTCTAACGCATTTTTAATTGCAACAGCCTTTTTTTTTGAAATATTATTGAGAGTTACTTGGACATTACATTTTAGCGACATTTTCCTCTAATAATGAATAAATTCATACAATTTGTCTTTAGTTATTTTGGTTCCACTACTATTCTAGTTGAGCCACTAGAGCTTTGTATTTCCATTTTTGGGGAATTCGACCAATTTTTTTGTAGTATACCGATAAACGGTGAACATTGGCCTCGATTAACTCGAGTGCACGTCTATTTCTGTTATCCTTTTTATTTATCTTGAGATGTTTTTGTAATCCTATTGCCTTCATAACTATATTATTCAGATCTTCAGGAAGCTCTGGTTTTAGATCATTTTCTTCTAAAACTCTTGTAATTGTCTTTTTTATGATAGGCTTTACAAGTGGAATGGAATGTTGATCCCTTAGTTTTATACCAATTTGACTAGCTGCGAGATCCTCTTTTGCATACTTTATGATCAATTCTTCAATCTCCTTTGGATCTTGCGTTATCCAAGATGGCGCCTTAGGATTTAACGGCCTGGTAGAGTGTGATTTACCATAATTATGTGAATGCATTCTGCCCATGAATCCAAATTCTTAAAAAGTAACATAAACGTTTCTTGACCCCTCTGATCGACTGAATTCCCAGCATTGAAACTGAGAAAAAAGTTAAATAATAACGGGTAGGAGATTCCATCAGGTTAAAATGAATATAACAATGATTTTGGGTGTTAGCATCATGGCAATATTTGTCATTGGTACAATCTCAATGGTTCCGGTAGCCTTAGCATATTCTGGATTAGGCGCTGATGGTGGAATTACACTTGAAGAACATTTAGAGTTAGCAGAAAGAAAAGTTCAGAAAGCTGCAGATAATCCTGCAACAGGTTCAGGAACTCCTTATCTTGATGCTGGCGGTGTTCTTGGTGCTTCTCTAATTGCAGGAGCAATATTTGGTGGAATCGCTACTGCCTTCTTTGTAAAAGGAAAAGCTGGCAGATACGCTGCATACGGACGCGGTTAATTATCTACATCTTTACTTATTTTATGAAATTTTCTAATTCTATTTAGCTTATTTCTGATCTTAGTACTTTCGTTAATTGCTGATAATTACAGAAATGTATATATGCATTATAATCAGCGAATTATTGATGATTCCTATCTTTGGTGCACTACTTAGCATTCTATCTAGTGTAACTGGCCAAATAGGACCAAACTACGATCCACTGTTTTATGACGTTATGTTGTACATCTTTGGTACAATGATGTTCTCAATATTCCTGCTTGCAGTAATTGGATATTGGATTAGAGTTCACGGATGGTCATACAAGGACAACCGTGAGAGATGGATTGATGAGTTGGATGGACACTTTGAAAACGAAGGCATAGGCCTTATTCCAGACAACGGAAAATACTGGTAAAAAACACAAATTTTTCTTATTTTTCATATTCTAGACTAACAGGTTTTTTTATTTGCATGTCTTTCTATTTTTATGACAGAACCTGAACCTGAGCAAGACACTGAATATGAGGGGAGTCATTTCACTCCCGACATAATTTGTCCTTTCTGCCATCAGAATGTAAAAAAACATGTCAAAGATTGTATTGGAAAGAGATTTGCATATACAGCTAAGGACAGATCTGAAAATTCTGAAAGACTAAGGAAACTTTACAAAAATCGATAAATCTACAAGTCAGGCGGCAAAAAGTCAGATTCTTGTGATTCGTCAAATCCTTCTGAATAAAACTCAGCCCTGTAAACTGAACCATGTTTTAGAAGAGCATGTATACCTTCATCAGTTTCTTTCCCGTTTATCATCACATGTGTTTTTGAGTCATCCATGTCTTTAATTGGGAATTCCCAAATCCATAGAAAATGACCAATTTCAAATGGGTATTCTTCTTTCCATTCTGCATAAATGGTTCCATCATCCGTAAGTGTATACATAGTTCTCTGACAATCCGAAGCCAACAAGTCGTCACCTAGACTATCACCAAATCCTATATTGGCAGGTATGTCTGCCTTGTTTCCATCCACATACATCTCCAAAGTTACCGACATTTTGTATGGTGTATGTAAGTTCTCAATGCAAACTTTGAGTGGATCGCTCTGACCAAGCCAACCTTGGATAATACTACTACCCACACCAACGACAACCCCAATGATAAGTAAAATTATGAGAAATCTGATGGTTTTTCTTCTTTTATTCGGATCTCCCATTCCCGGATAACGCATAAATCAAAAATACGTGATTTGCATAAAGTCGTTTCTATAATTCTATTATCTCAAGTGTGTCAAACTGGTCCTGATGATCAGCAATGTAAAATGTGATTGGGGTAGAATCAATTTCGACCCATTCTGACTCTCCTCTATATTCAACAAAGTCCTCAACAGATACACCTGGACCAGAACATCTAACAAGAACCCTCTTTTGTGTATTAAGTGGAAAAGGAAGCCGTAACACTTTGCCTCTCCTTTCATCCTGTATGTTTATGGTAAATTCATCTTTTTCAAATCTTACTTTTCCTTTAAAGTAACATTCATGTATGCCAAGACATTGAATTTGAAAAACATATTTCATAAAACTATGAGACACTAATCTCTTAAAAAATTATTAGATAAAAAGAAAGTTTGTTGGTTAGATTACTTGCCATGGTCTTGTAGCAAATACTATGACATAAGCAGCTGCAATGATAATGCTCTGATATGCAAGCATTCCATATGGGATTGGTTTCATGATTGCCTCTCCACTTACTACTACTGTTGTTCCTGGTCCTAGACCTGGTCCTACGTTTGCAACATTAAGTTGTGTGTGAACATGGTAAACACCTGGTTCAAGTGCCTTTGCAGTAATTGCATAAGGAATTATAGAGTTACCACCTATTTCGAATACAACACCTGGTGGGTCTCTAGCCATAATCTCCCATCTGTTACCGGAGTTTGTTGATTCTGAAAATAAGGAAATCCATCCTCTTTGGTCTCTTTCAACAAGGCTTACTAATACTCCAGTAAGAACAAGGGTTTCACCGGTATTTAGTGACTGTCGTGAAATTGCCTCATTTGTAATTTGAATAAAACGACTTTGCAGTTGTGCCTGAACACCATGAGCCTCGGCTGATTGAATAATCTCAGCAACATTTGGACCATACATACCAAGTACGAAAATGGCTCCAACTGTAACCGCTAAAAATTTTCTGTCTAACATGTTTATCAGTCCCACTTTGACCATGCGGCCATCCATCTATACGTCCATGTGTTAAGCTTACAACCTAATGCTGCAAATGTACATGCTAGTACCGCTCCAGCTCCCGCTCCCAGAGCTACTGGGCTATTGTAGAACTTACCTACCTGCGGTTCTATCGGCGTCATGTATGGAGGCAATGTTGGTCTTGGATACTTGAATGCAGTTTCTAGTGGATCCGCTATCAACATCAACTGTACCATGTTGAACAGTGGCATTGACATTCCAACTAAAACTCCACCAAAGAATATCAGCGAGTGTTTATTTTTCTTTGTCGCCCAATATGCCAAGTCCAACAGCATACACGATGGAATCCACATTGGATGAACGATAAAATCTACCGGATAGCCAAGTGCAAACCATGCAACTTTTGCAACCCAAGTATAGACTTGCATAATCAGACCATAGTACGTTGCAGTACCAGGTACGCCTGTAAATGTAAGATAATACACAGCACCAACAATAGTCATCAAAGTGTTGGCAATTGAGAATACGACAAACGATGTCCAAGCCCAATCAGTGTAGAAGATATAGTCTCCCGAGTTAATTGTTAACAAAGTTGAGTTGACTGCAACTACAACTATGAATAAATAATGAGTACATCGTCTAAGCCAGACCATTAAAGATCTAGCATGACTGTGAGTATATAAAATTTTATGAAATTTCGTGGATCGAGATACGCAAAAACCTAGAAATAAAAAAAACAGTTTTTTGAAGTATAAACTTGGATTTTTCTAAAGTCGGATCTATATCATATCGGGAAGATTAAGAAAGCTTTTTAAACATTCTACATTGATATTCTGCATATGACTCTACCGAAAGGATTTGGCGGTGGCGGTGGCGGTGCCAGCCGTGCTGACGTCGAAGGCATGATTGGTAGGCGTATTGAGAACTATACTAATCTGATAACACTTTCCTACTTGGGTGCATTCTTTGCAACAGTGTTTGGAACAATGGTAGGTTACCTGTATTATCCATGGGCATACGCATCAGCAAGTGGTCACTTTGCGATGATTGTTTTGACGATCGTTGAAGCTCTTGGTTATATCTTCTGTGTCAAGGTTGCCGAGGAAGGGACAACCAAGAAAAGCAATGGTCAGATAACAGTTGCTCTTGTAGGTACAACAATAATTATGTTGTATGTGGCTTTGTACGTCTCCTAGTGGTAAAATCACCAATTTTTTGATAGTATTTTTGCGCGTTACAAAATTTGTATTTAACCTATTTCCTCTGGATCAAATAATTCTCAACTCTTTGTGATGTTTTCTTGTCTTTGTCCCAGAAAACAATTTTACACAAGTATGACGTCTGGCACAACAACTTCAAAATTATGTACAGGAACCAAGACCATTTGTAAAATGGGCAGGAGGAAAAAGACAGCTCTTACATGAATTAGAGAGGAATTATCCAAAAAAATTTGACACTTATTTTGAACCGTTTCTTGGTGGCGGAGCTGTTATGTTTAATTTATTGGCAAAACATCCAGACATGAAGTGCCATGTCTCTGATCTAAATTCTGATTTGATTTTGGCATACTTGGCAATAAGAGACAAAGTCACTGAAGTAATAGAATCTCTGGAAAATCATTCTAAAAAATATGAAAAAAATCAAAGTCAATATTACTACCATGTCAGAGAGTTAGAACCAACATCTCAGATTGAAAAAGTATCAAGATTGATTTTTCTAAATAAGACATGCTTTAATGGACTTTACCGTGTAAATAGTAAGGGAAAATTTAATGTTCCATTGGGCAGATATACAAATCCAAACATTGTCAATAGAGAGAACCTACTAACAGTTAGCCGAATCTTACAGTCTTCAAATTTAGAATTTTTCTGCAGAGATTTTGAACAGAGTTTGCATGACATCAAAAAGGGTGATTTTGTGTATTTTGATCCTCCTTATCAGCCAGTTAGTAATACAGCCAATTTCACAAGTTATACAAACAAGTCATTTACTGATGATGATCTTGAAAGATTAGCAAATCTTGCCGAAAAACTAGATTCTATGGGATGCAAAGTCTTGCTTTCAAATTCAAAGTCCAAAATAGTTGAAAATTCATTTTCTTCATCAAAATGGAAAATCAAAGAAATCAGAGTAAATAGAGCGATAAACTCTGACTCTAAAAAGAGAACAGGTCATTACGAGATTCTGATTAAGAATTACTAAAGCTCCGAGCGGGATCTGAACCCACGACCTTTACATTACCAATGTAACGCTCTACCAGGCTGAGCTATCGGAGCATGTCGATCCGTCAGTAAAAATCCTTATAATTCTTGGTAAAATTTTCCGGAACCATAAACTGTTAAATTTCGCTGACAGCTAGCTAGGCTAGTGCAGGAGTAGTCAAGCCTGGCCAAAGAAAGCATGTATGCTTTTGGACACGCGGGACTTAAGATCATAAAAATGGGTGATCCCGTCTCTCAGGAGTTCGTGAGTTCGAATCTCACCTCCTGCACTTATTTTGTTTGTTTAATTCCTTTAGCATTCAGGACTTCGTAAACATCAGGAAGTCCGAAAACATAGCCAATATGTACGCAGTCCTTTTCTTCACATAGTAAGCAGTAAAGTTCACCATTTTGAATTGCCACTTCAGCAATTCTATTTTTAATATTATCTTTGAGAATAATCCTATCTGCGTCAACTGAAACCTTTTCCAATTTTGGTGCGTAACGTGCAAAGGTTTTGTCTTTTTTCATCACATCTTCTAGTAGGTATGTGACATATCCAGCAAAACTGTTGACACCCTTCATTGTCAACTCATCTTTGTTCTTTTGATATGTCTGGTTAAATTTATCGTAAACTGCTTCTGATAATGTTACTGTTTTGAATCCTGGTTTTGGCATATTATGTACCTTACCGTAAATTAAAGTACTCAACTATATAATGTTTTTTGTAGTATTTTTTTTACCAGTAAGAATCAGCCTTATACCAGATAAATGCAGTTTATCATCATGACAAGAGGATATCAAACTGAGGAAATAAAAGAGAAACTAGTAGATTTGCTGAGTAGTTCTAAGACAGGACTTTCCGGGCTTGAGATTTCTGAACGTTTGAACATTAATCGTATTACGACAACAAAATATCTTAATGTGTTTGCCGCTGAAGGTTTCGTTAAACAAAAAAACATTGGTAATGTTAATCTCTGGTTTATAGAAGATGGTACAGAGAAATTTCATTTTCCAGAAGATTTTTTCAAAGTTAAAACCAAATACCTTGAATATCTGACCGCACGAAAGGAAAAACTGGCATATAATCTGGTTAGAAACTCTTTTCATTCTACAACACAACCAGTGAAGCTCATAACGGAGATTATTGTTCCTGCAATACAGTCAGTATATGGTATTTTTGATCAGGGCAAAATTGGTAAATCCGAACTCAATTTTCTTGAAAAAGTCATTTCAAACTCGATACAAATAGTCAATCTTGGAAATTTTGAGATTGAGACGAAAAAGAACGTAATTATGATAGCAGCCGACTATCAAAGCACTCTCTTTTCAGAGGCCGCATCCGCTTCTTTTCATGCAGATGGCTGGCAGGTTTATTCCCTAGGTGACATGTCCTCATCTATTGATGTTTTATTTGACCTTGATTTACAGAAGTTTCTAGCTAAAGTTTGGAAGTCAGGAATGGGCATGATGGTAATAGTAATATTTTCATCAACAGCTGAAAGCATGAAATTCTTTGCAGAATCTGTTAATTCTATCAAATTAAAATCCAGAAAGAATCTATATCTTGCAGTTTGTGGTGACATGAAGAAGAATACTAAAATTAAGGCCGATTTGATAGAGGAAGACATTCAGGCTGTACTACAATGGTCACAAACAACCTTTGAAAGCTATATTTCATGATTTAAAGAAATATGGGCCCGATGAGATTCGAACTCATGACCTTTCGATTATCAGTCGAACGCTCCAGCCAAGCTGAGCTACGAGCCCTGAAAAATTTTCTTAGATTACGTGTTTTAAGTTTTCTGTCACTTCCATTTGATTGAACATCCAATGGATGGGTCAAAATCTTTCTCTATTTTTTCTCCCGCAAGGTGTTTTTGGATATTCTCCTGCATTGTATTTTCAGTCGCAGTATCATCCGGATTCATGGCATTATCAATCCTGCCATGAAAAATTAGCTTTCTATTTTCATCAAAAAGGAATGGATCAGGAGTACAAATCGCACCATACTTTTTCGCTACATCCTGTTTTTCGTCTACAAGATAATCAAATTTTATACCTTTTTCATTGGCAATTTTTTTCATATTTTCAAAACTATCATCTGGATATTCGGTAGAATCGTTACTATTGATGCCTATCAATGCAATACTTTCATTGAATTTTTCATGAATCTGTTTTATAGCATCAATTTTTGCCTTAACATATGGACAGTGATTACACATGAAAATTATCAACAATCCCTTATTTCCTGCATAGCTGTCAAGAGAATGCATTTCATCATCAATTCCCTTAAGCGAAAAATCAGGTGCGCCGTCCCCAGTTTTTAGTGTGATTTTTGATTCTAATAATACCATTAAAAAAAATTCTATCAAATCAAATAAAATCCTTGCCAATTAAAGACAACAATTAAAATCTATACGGCAATGATTCAAGAGGAGGGCTGATAGTTCAGACTGGTAGAATACTCGCCTTGCACGCGAGGGGTCAGGGGTTCAAATCCCCTTCAGTCCACCTTTAAAAATAAACAGACAACGGATCACTAACAACTTTGAAGATTTTAGATCAACTTAAATATGAAATATAGAGCGTTAGTAAATATGGGAGTAGCTGACATGTGGCCTGTGTATATTCCACTAATTGTTGGATTAGCACCAGGATTAGTGTACTTTATAGCAATTACTGCTAGAAAATCTCGCAAGTAAACAAAATTCACGTCTTTTAATTTCAGTATTTGTTCTAATTGTTTTCTACATGAAAAACTATAATCTAACTTCAAACATAGTTTTTTGATGGAATCATTCGATCTAGTTGCTATGGGGGGAACATTTGATGTCATTCATAGCGGACACATAGCATTACTAGGCAAGTCATTCTCAATCTCATCAAAAGTTATCATAGGTCTTAGTAGTGATCAGCTAGCAGAAAAAAGAGGAAAAAATCTGGATAACGATTATTCAAAAAGACTTTCATCGCTAAAATCTGCAATTGAGAAAAACTTTCCCAATTCTTCATATGAGATAAGCAAACTGGAGAATGACTTTGGACCAGCAGTTATCAAAGGTTCCGTGAAAGCACTAGTTGTAAGTGAGGAGACTAGTAGCAAAGGGGTACATCTTAATGAATTAAGGGCAGAGAGAAATTTACCGCCTGTGGAAATAGTCGTGGTACCAATGGTTTTAGCTAAGGATGGGAAAGCCATCTCAAGCACCAGAATCAAGAACTCTGAGATTGACAGCAGTGGAAATTTGAATTGACAACCAACTTGCCTATCTTTGAGTAAGTGGAATAAAACAAAAATTTCGGCAGTAATGATATGAGCATTACCAATAAGATGTTGAATAAGATAGATGTTGACATTCAGAATCTACAAGGCGGTCTTCAGCCGGAAAATTTAGAGTATTGGTATAAAAAAATCACTGATGAAACAATAGAGATTCTTCCTCCGTGGTTAACGGATAAAATCAACATCAAACAGGATCCAATACTTCCATTGAAATTTAACGTAGATATTTCAAAGAGAGCGGTACGCTACTTTATGCAAGTGATTGATTACAATTTGCCAAATATGCCTTACACAACGCAACTATACTTTATGAAAGTTCAGGAAATTGTTAGTACAAGCATGGACAAGTCATTGGTCTAAATCTATTCCTTTATAATTTTGACAGAACTTCCTACTGTTTCAGTCTGCACTATTTTCTGCTTTTTTTCTATTACTGATTGAATGAAATCCGTAAAAAGCAGTGCTTGATCATTATCTTCTAAAACAACGCTGTGTGCAGATTTGTCCTTTATCGAAAGTACTACCTCATTTTCGACTACATTCAAAATTTCAGTGACGTATGTTTCCTTTGTATCGTTAACGAAAATTAGGTTTGCAAGCTTTTGAGCCTCATATTTGTCCCGACAGAGTATTGTTATGGTGTTCAATCTTTTAGTAGAAATTTGTCAAGTTGGTCTCTTGCCTTTTCGCGTTTTTGCTGATGGGGAGTCAGAAACTTGTTGATCTTTTCAATTAGAATTTGTTTAAGCTCACCAGTAAGCATCTTTCCTGATTTGTAATCATCATGAATTTGCTTTAGCTTTTTGTCGTCTGGCTCAAAGAAGATTCTAAGATATTGGTATGATACATCAATGTCTGGATTACCGCCTTTTTTTCTATGCTCTTCTATGTCTGGCTGACCACCAGAAAACGCATACTTGTTAATTTTCTTCTTTACAACTTCAGGAGAGTCTGTGGTGTATATTGTCTCATTTTCATTAGATGCGGACATTTTTCCCTTGGGACCCCCAAGCGCTGGAATCATAATATTATGAATCAATGCTGGTTTTGGTTTGTTCATTTTTGGCGCTATATCCCTTGTAATTCTAAAATGCGGATCTTGATCAACTCCAAACGGAATCAAGACAGGCATGTCTTCTATAAAGCATGGAGCAGATTGTAGCGAAGTATAAAATATCATCCCAACGTTAGTTTCATTTTTGAATCCAAAAACCGCCTTTGTATTTGAAAAATTTATTCTCTTTGCAACTTCCGCTGCAATTGGATACAATGTCTTTATGTTTTTTGTATCAATAATGATTTTAGTATTTTCCGGTTTGAAACCTAGTGCTATAAAATCAAGCGCATTTTCAAGCGCAAACTGTGATGTTTTCTCTAACGTCATGTCTTTTTTTGCCCAGAATTTTTCGTCATCTGTAAGCTGGAAATACATTTTCACTCCAAACTTATCTTGAAGCCATTTTGCAAAAACCCATGGAACTAGGTGACCGATATGAGTATGGCCAGAAGGACCTCTGCCTGTGTATAGAAAGAATTTCTTGCCTTTCTCATAATCATCCAAAAGCCTGTTCAAATCTCTGTGTGAGAAAAAAATCCCCCTTCTTAGCATGAAATGTGACTCGTTGGTAAATTTTTCAATTTTTGATAAAAGTTCTGGAGTAATTTTTTGCGTTCCAAATCTTTTGATCAGTTTGTCATAATCAATATCACCCTCAACATTCCAAGGTGTGACAACAAAATCATCCGCTGGCATTCAAGGTTGACTTTGATTTAATGTTAAAAAGTCTTATTCCATTATTTTAACCACTTTCTAATCAAAAAAACCGTAACAATTGTCCTAGCTAATTTAATTAAGTCTTTTTGGAACGATGAACTATTGTCTCATGTTCTGCATGACATTGAAAAACAAATTATCAAGGTTTTGCAATCAGTTCCAAATTTAACTGAGGAGAAGATATCCCAAGAAACTAAGCTCTCAATGGATCAAATTAGGCGTGGTGTAGAATGGCTTCGCCAGAAAAAACTTGCAGATGTAAGTGAGTCTGTTAACATTTCTTTAAGCCTTGGAAAAAATGGTCTAGACGCTCTAAAAAACGGCTTGCCTGAACGAAGACTTGTAAATCTAGTTAAAGACGGTCCAAAAACATTTGATGAGATTCGAAGCAGTTTGCAGGGATTTGACTTTAACGCAGCGATTGCCCATGCAAAAAAGAATGATTGGATTGATATAGAGAAAACGTATACAGGATCAAAGATTTCGTTAAAAGATCCGGACGCAGATGTTCCTAATGATTCGGACCTAATAATTTCAAAACTAGGCGAAAAAACTATTGTTCCTACAGAATTTGATAACACACCTTTAGCCGAACCACTGAAATCTCTAATGGAAAGACCTGACTTTATCATTGCACACGAGGAAAAAACAAAAACAGTCTCTCTTTCTGAAACTGGCAAAAAGATTGACCTTGAAAAATTAGATAGTGGGGCAATAGATGTTGAGGCAGACGTACCTCATGTACATGCCGCAAGGATACATCCACTAAAGGACACAATAAATGAAGTTAGGGAAACTTTTGCTCACTTGGGATTTACGGAAATTATTGGAGATTTGTCACAGTCAAGTTTCTGGAACTTTGACGCGTTGTTTACACCACAGGATCACCCAGCTCGGGAACTACAAGACACGTTTTATCTCAAGGGTCTAAATGCAAAGCAGCTTGCAACACCAACCCAAATCAAGAATGTATCAAACGCACACAAAAAGGGATGGAGATACTATTGGGACATACAGGAAGCAAAAAAAATGGTCTTGCGAACACATACTACTTGTGTTACCATAAAATATCTTGCAGACAAAAAACCGGATGAGGCAAGAATATTTTCATTGGGACGAGTTTTTCGTAATGAAAAAGTAAGTTACAAGCATTTAGTTGAGTTTAATCAGGTTGAAGGTATCGTTGTGGGAAAACACATAACATTACGAGACTTGATGGGAATACAAAAGGAATTTTACCGCAAAATTGGTCTCACTAAAGTAAAGTTTTGGCCCACATTCTTTCCTTATACTGAACCCTCTCTGCAATCCATGGTTTACAATGAGAGACTTGGGAAGTGGATTGAACTCTTTGGTATGGGAATATTTAGACCGGAAGTTACAAAGCCGTTGGGAATTACAAAACCGGTACTGGCTTGGGGCGGTGGCATTGAAAGGATTGCCATGCTGAAATTTGGATTAGACGATGTAAGAGAGTTTTACAATAACAATCTGAGTTGGTTGAGGACTGCTTCAAAATGCCAGTAGTTGAGCTAAGTCTTAGCAGACTTCAGAATCTTGTGGGAAAGAAAGCGAACAAAAAGCAGATACTTGACAGTCTGCCATTTCTTGGTCTTGACATAGAATCACTGGATGGCAATATTGTAAGAGTTGAATACAGTCCGAACCGCCCGGATTATTCTACCGACTTTGGCATTGCATTGGGACTGCAGGGAATTTTAGGAATTAGTAAGGGAATATTGAAACTGGACGTAAAAAAACAAGGCAATTATGAAATCAAGGTGGATAATTCGACGAGCAAGGTTAGACCGTTTGTTACTGGAATAATTGCAAGAAATGGTTCACTTGACAACGAATCAGTTAAACAGCTTATCAACATGCAGGAAGACCTGCATTTTGGACTAGGCAGGAAACGGAAAAAGTCATCGATTGGTATTCATGACCTAGACAGAATATCTTTCCCACTCAAGTATACAACAACTTCTCGCGACCATAGGTTTGTTCCGTTAAACTCTACCAAAGAAAGCTCAATCTCAGAAATTCTTCAGGATTCAGAAGTTGGAAGGGACTATGGCTCAATCCTTGGACAATCTGCCAAGGTTCCCATAATTACTGATGCAAATGGACAGACTGTATCCTTTCCCCCAATCATTAACGCTGCGTTGACAACTGTAACAACAAAAACCAAAAACCTTCTAGTAGAAGTCACCGGCATGGACAAGCAGTCAGCTGAGGACATGCTGTCCATTGTTGTTACAATTCTTCAAGGCGCAGGATTTCAATTTTCACAGCTGAAAGTTTCTGGCTCAAAAAACTCGACGCCAAACTTTGCGCCAAGATCCATTACATTTGATACTGATCCTGTGAATAAAATTCTTGGATTGAATATTTCCGGGTCTGTGCTTCTATCATGTCTTAAAAAATGCAGGTTGGATGCAGTCATGAAAGGGAAAAAAATACAATGCACAATTCCAAGGTATAGGTTTGATATTTTTGGAGGCATGGACATTGTTGAAGAGGTTGCATTGGGTTATGGAATTGACAACCTGAAGCCAGCATGGCCTGCATCTGTACATATTGGCGAGAAAAATATGACGTCTGAGAAACTTGACTCGATTAGCAGGCTAATGACTGGCTTTGGATTTATGGAAACACTAAACTTCACACTAACAAGCGAGCAAATTTTGTACGAAATGGCAAATAGGGACTCATCACAAATAATTTCTGTCACAAGCTCGAAGAGCCAAGAACATACAATCCTTAGAGACTCGATCCTGCCAGGGCTGTTGGAGAACTTGTCAAAAAACATACACGAAACATACCCACAAAAATTTTTCGAGTCAGGAATAGTTTTTTCGAAGGGTGCTCCAATCAAGGAAACATCAAGCCTTGCATGTGTCACCGCCTCGGAAGAGACACACTTTTCAGAGATGAAGGCTGTCTTGCAGTCACTCTTGCGAATTGGTTTTAACATAAAATGTGAAACGAAAACACTCCCAAATCATGTGTTTTTCTCTCAAGGTAGAGTTGCAGAAATTGTTGTTAACAAAAAGACAGTAGGCTATATTGGCGAACTGGATTCCAAGATTCTTGAAAATTTCAGGATAAGAACAAAGGTAGTTGGCTTTGAGATAAAGCTATCTGGATTAATATTTGATTAGTTCCAATATATCTTGCCCAATTACGAGAGCATGCACACAGACGGATTAGGATGATATAGATCGTCATGATTCACATGATTTCTAATTCACCCAGGTGTGTTACATGGGCATTCCCCGGTTTCAGAGCAAAGAGGAGGGTATGGCTAATACAATGATTCTTTGTGAGTCAGAACCGGGGAACATTCTTTTGGCAAAAATCTAAATCCAGTAACTACATGGGCAAACAGATGGTAAACTATTGGCTTGCAAAGCAAGAGCCCAGCGGACCAAGGGGATACAGCTTGTCAGCCCTGCAGAAGGAAAAAACAACAACCTGGGACGGCGTGCATAACAATTTAGCTCTGAAGCACATGAGAAGTATGAAAAAAGGTGATCAGATATTGTACTACCACACTGGGGATGAGCGCCAAGCGGTGGGTATCATGACCATAACCTCCAATCCATATCCAAATCCCAAGGAGGATAACGAAAGGTTCATCGTTGTGGATGTAAAGTTCAAAAAGCGACTGAAAAAACCTGTAACATTAGAGCAGATGAAGAAAGAAAAATCATTCAAGGACTGGGAACTTTTGCGAATTGGAAGATTGTCGGTAATGCCAGTACCTAGGAACGTCTGGGACAAAATAATCAAGATGTCACAGTGAAAATTATCGTTTCATTGATATATCTCAAGTTAGTAACTATTACATGGCAACAGCTTATGTTTTGGTAAACTGTGAATTAGGTTCTGAAGAATCCATCATACAGCAATTAAAGAGTCTGGATGGCGTCGCAGAAGTCCATGGTACTTTTGGTGCTTATGATATCTTGGCAAAGATAGAGTCAGCAACAGTTGAGAACTTGCGTGAGACTATAACCTGGAAGATACGCAAGATTGATCAGATTAGATCCACTCTCACACTTATGGGCATCGAAGGCCAAGAATAAACATCTCATCTTATCGACATGCTGTTACACTTTATTTTTGTAATAAAGGATAAGGAATTAGGTCTGCGTGACGCGGAGTTTGAGTATATCAAAAAGATGGCCAAATTTTTCAAGTCATGGATTAAAACAAAGTTTTCCATGGACTTTGAGATACAGTGCGACGAAATGATTACCAAACCAAGGATAATACTTCAAAGATTAGATACTCATTCGCTGTTAAAGGATCATGCAGAACGTGGAAATGATATTTACCATTTCTATTTGTGTCACTTTAGACCATTGTGGACTGATTGCACCTGTGAAGGATATCATGCTGAAAATTTTGGTATGATTAGATGGGAAAGGCCAAAAAGCCAAACGGATACATTATTTTTAGCTGAAAGAAATTGTGCCGCTGTTTCGCATGAAATTGCACACGAGCTACTACGACAATCTAGATACAAAAGATACATAGAAGATGTTCATGATACTTGGCAACAACATCTCTTTGATGCTATTCCATTTGAGCAGTATGGAGAAGATTTTGAATTAACTTCCAAAAAACCATCATTTCTTACTTTAGACACGGCAATGTTTACGAAAAAAAGTTAATCTAGTTTAGCATTTTGTAACAGAATAAATTCTATTTTCAAAATTGGCAGTCTTAAAGTTCAATTTCTCTTCAGGATCATCTTCTCTCATCTTGCTCAAGCTTTCTAATTCTGCCAAGGCTTCTTCCTTGAATCCTGACGATGAACCAAAAACAGCATCTACTAACAGGGTTCCATGGTCGCCATTTTTGACATCATTTACAATCACATAGAATTTTTTGATGTCCTTCTTTGAAACAGCATGACCGTTTGGCTTGTTAAAGCCAACGGCAATGTACATACCGTTATTTTTGACAGCTATTGGAATCTTATGTTTTTTCCCAGATTTTCCAGGTATTGATTCGTTGATCAGCATCTCACATTTATGGTACATGCTGGATACATACGCAAAAAATCTATACTGTGCATGTTTACCTTCCTTATCTTCTTCGCAGTCAATGAAGACCCTATGTAGCAATTCAAGGGCAGTGTCATTCATACTAGAAAGCCTATCATCAATTCTTCCCCGTTCCAGTAAATCTGAATTGCAATCTTTAGCAACCAATGACAATACAAAATCAGGCAAATTATAATTTTTTAAAGCGGCTACAAACGCACCAGATTCTGTTATTCCAAAGTTAGGAAAGCCCTTCTTTACCAATTATAACCCTCAATAAAATAACACGAAAAAATTCCCCACTGCACTCATTCAAAATAGCGTTTTTCTCTTATAATTGTATACGAGAACACCAAAAACGTGTTAATTCGGTTTATAAATAAAAAAGTCCATTGAAAATTATTGGAAAAAATTGAAATTAACACTACATCAGAAATGGTTGAAAATGTATACTCGAAATTAGAAAAAAATATTGCCGCATATAGGAAGACGGTAAGCAGGTCTCTAACTTTAACAGAAAAAATTCTTGCGGGACATCTGGAAGAAAGTTTTCTTGAAAAAAATTTAGACAGCGATGGAAGTTATGTGTTCTTACAACCGGATAGGGTTGCACTTCAGGACGTTACCGGCCAAATGGTTATGCTTCAGTTTATGCAAACTGGACTAAGTACTGCGGCTCTACCTACAACCGTCCACTGTGACCACCTGATCCAGGCCAGGACGGAAGGAAAGTCAGACACAAAGTTAGCAATTTATGAAAACAACGAGGTCTACAAATTTTTGGAATCATCTGCAAGTAAATATGGCGTGGGATTTTGGAAACCTGGCGCAGGAATTATTCATCAAGTAATTTTAGAAAACTATGCGTTTCCTGGCGGTCTGATGATTGGTACAGACTCTCACACACCAAACGCAGGCGGACTTGGAATGTTGGCTATTGGTGTTGGCGGTGTGGATGCGGCGGAAACGATGGCCGGAATGCCATGGGAGATTCTATATCCAAGACGCATTGGTATTTATCTCAAAGGTGAGATGAACGGCTGGACAGCAGCAAAGGATGTCATACTGTATGTTGCGGGAGAGCTCTCAGTTTCCGGCGGCACCAATTCCATAATAGAATATTTTGGTCCTGGTACCAAATCTATTAGCTGTACAGGCAAGGCTACAATCACTAACATGGGAGCGGAGATTGGTGCTACATGTTCAATCTTTCCATATGACGAAAGAATGGAGCTTTACCTAAAATCAACTGGCAGAGAGGAGATTGCAGAACTTGCAAACAAGTACAAGGAACATCTTGTGGCTGACTCGGAAATTGAAAACGATCCTGGTAAATATTTTGATAAAATTATAGAGATTGATCTCTCAAAACTTGAACCACACGTGGTTGGTCCACACACTCCGGATCTTGCTAGACCAATATCAAAACTGGCTGAAGATGTAAAGAACAACAACTATCTTGACAGCATTTCCGTTGCGTTGATTGGAAGCTGTACAAACTCTTCGTATGAGGACATGTCAAGAGCAGCAAGTCTCGCAAAGCAGGCGCAATCAAAGGGAATCAAAGCAAAAATTCCATTGCTAGTTACCCCTGGCTCAGAACAGATTAGAGCTACCATAGAAAGAGACGGTCAGATTGACTCGCTGAAATCAATTGGTGCTACAGTTCTTGCAAATGCTTGTGGTCCTTGCATTGGACAATGGTCTAGACCAGAACTTAAGAAAGGAGAACAAAACACCATAGTAACATCATACAACCGTAACTTTCCAGGCAGGAACGACGGTAAGAGGGAAACGATGAACTTCATTGCAAGCCCTGAATTGGTGATTGCACTAGCCTTGGGTGGAAATCTTTCTTTTAATCCGTTAGATGATTCTCTCATTGATTCTGATGGAAAGACATTCAAGCTTGATGCACCAGAAAGTGCACCAGACGTTCCTGCTAATGGGTTTGTAGAGGCTGAGGATGTTTACCTATCTCCATCAGAAAACCCTGACGCTATACAGGTGCTGATTGATCCTAATAGTGAAAGACTGCAAAAGCTTGAACCATTTGGTGCATGGAATGGCAAGGACTTGAATGAATTACGTGTGATGATTAAAGCAAAAGGAAAATGCACCACAGACCACATCTCACCTGCAGGTCCCTGGTTAATGCTTAGAGGACACTTGGATAAGTTAAGTGACAATCTGTTGCTGGGAGCTGTTAATGCATTCAATGACCAAGTTGGTCAGGCCAAAAACATGCTCAACAATGAGATTGAAAGTTGTGCGCAGATTGCCAGGCAATACAAGAAGCAGAATATCTCCTGGGTCATAGTTGGCGATAACAACTATGGGGAGGGAAGCAGCCGTGAGCATGCAGCAATGACGCCACGTTTTTTGGGATGCACTGCTGTAATTGTAAAAAGCTTTGCGCGAATCCATGAGACAAACCTCAAGAAGCAGGGAATACTTGCATTAACATTTGACAATCCTGATGACTATGAGAAAATTCACGAGGATGATCAGATCAGCATCAGCCAACTGGATGAACTTGCTCCTGGAAAATCTGTAGAGTGCAACATATTGCATGCAGATAAGACATCTGAGAAAATTATGCTAAACCATTCCTATAATGACCTGCAGCTAGAATGGTTCAAAGCTGGCTCTGCGATGAACTTTCTAAGAAAAAAACAAAATTAACGTGGGGCCGATCGGAATCGAACCGACGACCTACGGGTTACTTCGCAGCTCCAAACTCACATCATCTTTTCATCAGAGTTTGAACTTTAACCTCTGGAGCCCTTAGCGTGAACTTCGTAGTCCATGTCGCCCTACCAGGCTAGGCTACGACCCCACAAATTGAACTTGGCTGGCTTGAATTTTAAGTTATTTTACCAAGATTTATTTGCGAAAATGTATCTTTTATGAAAATGGTCAAGCCGATTATTTTAGCTATTGGCTCCATTCCCGTAATTTTGGCGATCCTTATCGTCATACCAATGGTTACTATGGAAGAAATTCCCATATCAGCAATTAATCCCAATGACAAGATACAGATCGAGTTTACTAAACATGATCTGAGAATAGTTTCCTTTGGCGTTACAGACAAAACAATCGCAGACAACACTCAAGTATTAACTATAGAAAATGACGGAACGGTTCAATACACCGAGATCAGGGATGGTGTCAACAAATCTCAGTTCACAAGCTCGATCAGTAATGAACAGTTGCAGAAACTTACTGCGATGATCAAGGAGACCGGCTTTATGTCAATACCAAAGGAATCATTCCCCATCAAAGATGATGTTGAAAGCTATACCAAATTTACCATTAAAATTACATTAAACGATGCGAAAACTCAAATTTTCTGGCCAGAACAGGATGCAACTGAAAAGTTCATTCCTCCAATAGTAACAATGCTTGAATCCGAATTAGAAGATATTATCAACCAAATAAGAGAATAGTAGATATGGAAAATACTGAAGCCAAATTACGAGTCAGGATGAGTTTCAGTGATGCTCACTATGCAGGAAATCTAGTAGTCAAGAATAGTATTCTTTGATGCCCTTTTTAGTAGGATAAAGTTCAATCTTGGAACCAAACAAACCACTCTTTTCTTCTACTTTTATCATGCCTCTCTTTTCCAAATCCTCCAAGATGGAAACCAGTTCATCATGCTTAAGACCAGTAATTTTTTGTATCTTTTCAAAATTTCCTGCCCCATAATTTAGTACTTCAAAAACTTGCATGTCCTTTGTTTCAGGCTTTGGCTCCGGCTCCGGCTCTAGTAAATTTTGTCTAGGTGTCTCTATCTTACTTGAGTTTGTTTTAATTTGCATTTCATGGTATTGTTCTGAAGATTTGCTGAAATTTTGCATATTACGTTTTCTAAGGTAACGTCTAATTATTGAAACAAATGGAATTATGAAAAAAATTGCCCAAATCCAATAAAAATGCTCAGTCATTTATTATCAACTTTTAGATAATATACCATAAATTTGTTCGTTAGTTTTTGATTTGTTTCTTAATGCATCATTGAGGCTGACCAAATACAACCAACCAAGAGTGTTATTCTGATTTCTTCTTTATATTCTCCTAAAGTATAGTAAAGTTGATACTCGTGAGCGAAACTTGGAGAGAAAGACTGAGCAGAAGAAGACAAGAAATTGGAATTGACGGTCCGGAATATGATTACATAAAAAGTTACATCGAGTTTTATTGCTCTGAGGCTGATCGCAGGTGCAAAGAAATTGATATGAACAAAACTGTAGATCAGGTTATTGATTCTATGAAAAACGAAGAGTTTGACAGGTTTACAAAGTCGGTTATTGACTCTGTTCATAAAAGGCAGGGATATGATGGACAGGCACCTGCGCAGATGGTTTAAGGATTTTAGTTTAAAACAGAAAATTAGAACTTGGATACTTCAATAATCTAGTTATTCGATATTCCGATGGTATAATAATGGAATTGAAGTGATTATAACAAGAAATTGTCAAAATACGAAACACCAAAAGTAAATGTTCCTGGTGGTGCAGTCAAAGCAGTAGCAGGCATTATTGTCGCTCTAATTATTATTGGCGTGATCGCGTCTGCAGCCGTAACAATAGTAGATGCAGGCCACAGAGGCGTCTTACTACATTGGAATGCAGTTGATCTAACTATTTCACCTCTAGACGAGGGACTTCATTTCATTGTGCCATTTGCAGACTCTGTAGTACAAATGGAAGTCAGGACACTGAAGATCATAAAAGCAACTTCTTCGGCTTCTAAAGACCTTCAGACAGTTTCTACCGAAGTAACGGTTAACTACCATCCATCATACGAATCAATCCACACCTTGTACAAAGAAGTTGGTCTGGATTATGAGAATAGAATTATTCAGCCAGCAATAGAAGAGGTAGTAAAACAAGTAACTGCAAACTATAATGCAGAGGAATTAATCACAAAAAGACCACTGGTCAAGTCTGACATTGAAGTTGAAATAACCAAACGTCTACATGAATTTGACATACAAACTGATGTTGTCTCAATTACAGACTTTCAATTCTCATCATTATTTGCACAGGCAATTGAATCAAAGGTAGAAGCAGAGCAGAAAGCATTTAAAGCAGAAAACGACCTTAAAAGAATTCAGGTAGAGGCACTACAATCTGAAGCAATAGCACAAGGTGTTGCAAAAGCCAATATTGCCCAAGCTGAAGGAGAAGCTCTAGCAATCAGAATTATCAACCAAGCACTAGCATCAAATCCATTTTATTTGGAATGGCTTAAAATACAAGCATGGGATGGTGTGCTGCCACTAGTTGTAGGTCAAGACGGAACACCCTTCATCCAGATACCAACTGAAAAATCTAGAGATAGACCATAACTTTTTTTTTGAAATGTGAGACTAATTCTCGCTAGTTTTTGATTTGTCTCTTATGGCATCATACATTATAAGAAATTGTTCAGGCTCATGCTGTCTGTAACGTTTTTCTAGTTGTGAGATTTCTTTTTCTGATATTTTTTCTCCTTTATTTTCGTGATATTCTTTTATTATTTGAAATTGTGTTTTTTTAATGTTATAATTTCGAAGTGTTTCATTTACAGATTTTTTACAAAAATAATCATAAAGAACAAAACGATATATCAGATATACTGAAATTCCAACTACAGCTACTATTGCAAGCGGAATAATAATAGTACCGATCATATCTTTAATTCATTCTCTTAGTATTTCATTGTTATTTATTTCACATTCGCTATTTGTTCTCTAATGAGTGTGAGTTTGTTATGTTTGGATTAAAAACAAGTATTTCCATAATGTAGAAAACCAGAATAGATTAAGCCTAACTAATTAGGGATGTAATGCTCAGTATCTTTTACATGTAGGTCTATCCAGTATGGATCGGTTAAATACTACCATTAACGTACCAATTTTTCTAGCTAAATTAAATCGGTTTTAATAGTGTAGAAAATCATTTTTAATATGATATACGCAGACGGTAAAGGCACTGTAACTAGTTCAGTAGAGTCTTTAATGTCAGATCACTTCTCTCAAGTTGCGTCTATTTATTCACAGTATAGAACATTTGATCACGAAGCAATCAATTACATCACAAAAAAACTTGCTTTCAAGAACACCATTGTTGCTGCTGACATTGGATGTGGTGATGGAAGGTATTCAATAAAATTAATTGAAAAACTTAGAAATCGATTATCACTAACCTGTGTGGATAATAACTACGAAATGTTACAACAAATTTCTAAGATATCGTCCAACTTCCAAAATTTACAAACTAAGCAAGCCTTTGCAGAAACGCTACCATTTGATGACAATTCATTAGATTGTATTTTTTCATTTAACGCCATTCATCATTTCAAAATTAATGAATTCGCAAAAGAGTGTAATCGTGTCCTAAAAAACAACGGTTTACTGTTCATTTATACAAGATTAAAGGAACAAAACGAATCCAACATTTGGTGTAAATTCTTTCCAGATTTCTCTAAAAAGGAAGACAGGCTTTTTAATAATCATAGCTTGACAGAACGCATCTCCAACCAAACTGGCCTAAATTTAAAATCTACTGAATTTTTCGAGCATAAACGTTCATCAAACCTACAAACGCTTGTCTCGAAGGCTGAGAAGAAACATTACTCCACTTTTTCCCTATACACTGTTTCCGAGTTTGAGAAATCTCTTGGAAAATTCAAGCAAAACATCTATCAAAACTTCAGCAACCCTGAAAACATTCAATGGGTCGACGAAAACACAATGTTTGTCTTTCAAAAAATCAGTTCCTAATTAACTGTAGTCTTCATCATCATGATGGTATACTAAAAATTGGCTGACAGCTTAACCTAGTAGACCGTGAAAAAGATCGTTTCTAACATCAATGAGGAGATAGACTTCTTGTATTCACAACTTCGTTACCACTACGATTATTTTGAAGCTAATTTGCTGCCAAAATTGAAAAAATCAAAGCCTATTTTTAGAATACAAAATATAAAATCCTCAAAATTTTCAACAACCAAAAAAGGAAAAGATGTTATGAATGACGCAGCCGAGTTATTCTATAAGATAGAACGTGTCTATATTTCAGCATCTTTTTTAGGGGTCAAGAAGAAACTGCCAAAAAAACATGTTAAAGACATCAAAGGGCTAAAGTATGCTTCGATTAACCTTATGGAGAGTATGCTTGGGAATATGATAAAGGCTGTGGGAAAAAACCAAGGAAAACTGCTAAAGTCTAAGATTTTCGATAACCTTGAGTTCTTGTCAAAGCTAGACATGTAGACAGTAGCAAACTTTTGTATCATGCATTCCTAAATTTTTTGTGTCTTCTAATGCAAAAATCCAGTATGAAAAGAACTTGGATGGAAAAAAAATACCCCGTTGTTGTGATTGCCACGAACCAAGCTGGGAGATTACCTATAATCTTGGAGAGGCCGTAGAAAAAGTTTCAGGAATAAGATACCAAACATATTACGTATGTGACGACTGCCTAGAAAATAAAAGATATTGGACCAAGTGGATTAAATCTAAAAAGGCTATGGATTAGTGGATATGGAAAATACTGGCATAAGGTGGGTAGACAGGTTCATAATTGCAGCTATAATTCAAGGCGGAATAATTACCGTATTGGCATTGGCAGTAGTTGGTTTTCAAATAATTTTTCCGCAGGTAAACATAATGCAGCACCTTTCGCTCTCATTCGGAGGACCAGCTAAATGGTTCTTTCTTGGAATAATATTTTACTTGATAATAGTTGTGGCAGTGGCCGTTACTGCATTATTTTATTATCACATTGAAATGAATTTAAATCGAAAATTTTCTGCAGGTCTGAAAACCCTTGCTTGGATTCATCTAATAGGAATGAATGTGGGGGGCGCAGGAGCAATGCTGTATATGACATTTGCAGGTTTGGCTGGATCCGGCGTGCTTTCATTATTCACTGAAGGAACATTGGGAAAGCAAGATCTTGCAATAATGGATTCGTTCATAGAACCGATAGGCGCCTTTGTCGGTCTTCTTGGTATAGGAGTAATCTGCGGAGGAATAACCTTCGTGCTGGCATATCGAAAAAAAGAATAAAACAGTTTGAAAAGTTTACAAAGATTTACGTTATCTCAAAGTATCATGACTGTTTCGTATCCAGAAGCCAGATTACGAATCAGGATGAGTTCCAGCGATGCTCACTATGCTGGAAATCTAGTAGCTGGCGCGAAGATTCTTAGTCTGTTTGGTGACGTGGCTACAGAACTTACCATTCGTCATGATGGGGATGAAGGTCTACTTCGTGCTTACGACCAGGTTGAGTTTCTTGCACCGGTTTACAGCGGTGACTTTATCGAAGTTACAGGAAGAATCGTCAAGGTTGGCAACACGAGTAGAAAGATAACCTTCGAAGCTTACAAGGTGATCGCCTCGATTCGAGGTGATGCGCAAGTTAGCGCTTGTGAAGTACTTGACCCACCAATTCTTGTAGCCAAGGCATCTGCCACGTGCGTTGTAACAAAAGAAAAGCAGAAGAAACAAAGCTGATGGGTTATTCTGTAAGAGAATAAATAGTCTGAAGTAGATTTTATATCATGATACCACTTTCCGGCGACTTGCCAAAATCAAAGGGAATAAAATCTGAAAGTGTAGATTCTATCAATGTAACCAAGGGAACATCCACCTTGAAGCGTGGCTTTGCTCACATGCTGAAGAACGGAGTTGTGATGGACGTTACAACTGTAGAGCAAGCACAGATTGCCGAGGAGGCTGGCGCCGTTTCCGTAATGGTGTTGGACAAACTACCATCAGACGTTAGAAAGGCTGGCGGTGTTGCAAGAACCGCAAGCATTAGAATAATTCAAGACATTATGGACAGTGTTACAATTCCCGTCATGGCAAAATGCAGGATAGGTCATGTCTATGAGGCAAAAGTTTTAGCTGAAGCAAACGTGGACATGGTAGACGAGTCCGAGGTGTTGACACCTGCAGACGAGAACCACCACATTTGGAAGTGGGATTTCACAACACCATTTGTAAACGGCGCAAGATCATTAGCTGAAGCACTGAGAAGGATAGAAGAGGGTGCTGCAATGATTAGAACAAAGGGCGAACCTGGTACAGGAAATGTAGCTGAAGCAGTTTTACACATCAAAAAAGTAAATGACGAACTTAGAACTATAAAATCAATTTATGATTCTGGTGACAAGCAGGGATTGGTCAGCATTGCCAGAGAGTTCAAAGTTTCTTTAGACCTGGTTGAAGAGACCGCAAAGATTGGCAGAATGCCTGTCGTGAACTTTGCTGCAGGCGGAATTGCAACTCCAGCTGACGCAGCATATCTAATGTCACTTGGTTGTGACGGAATCTTTGTCGGTTCTGGAATATTCAAGGCAGAAGATGCAATGGAGAGAGCAAGAGCAGTTGTTCTTGCTACAACATTCTGGGAAGATGCTGACGCAGTAAAGGAAGCACAGAAGATGATTAATGAAAAACAGTCCATACTTGGACTGGACGTAAATAACCTTGAACTGAGAATGCAAGATCGTGGCGGTTCTGCATGAGCGAACTTGACATTGGCATTCTAGCCCTACAGGGTGACGTTGCTGAAAATTTTATGTCTACAATGGCTGCGATGAACGAGCTTGGCATTGATGGTTCTGTCAGCCAGGTAAAGACGCCTGACCAAATATCTGCAGTTGACGGTCTGATAATTCCTGGCGGTGAAAGTACAATGATTGGCCAACTTTCAATGGTAAACGGAGCAATGAACGCTCTTAAGGAAAAAATTGGATCGGGAATGCCTGTTCTTGGAATATGTGCTGGAATGATTCTACTTGCTAAAAATTCTAAGGACAGAGTTGTCGGTTCTACCAAACAACCACTGCTTGACGTACTTGATGTAGAGATTGAGCGCAATTCTTTCGGCAGACAGAAAGATTCCTTTGAGGCTGAAGTTTCCTTGGATGCTATGGATATACCATCATTTCAGGGAGTGTTTATTCGCGCCCCAGCTGTTCTGCGTACTGGCTCTGGCGTGGAAACCTTGGGAAAATTTAACGAGAAGATAATTGCCGTAAAGCAGGGCAATATACTTGCAACATCCTTCCATCCTGAACTGACTCGTGATGTTTCATTGCACAAGCAGTTTGTGAAGATGGTTGCAGACTCGAAATCTTAACTATATACAGTTAATCTACCTGTTTACATTAGCTATAACACAGTTTACGATTCTAAGAGGTGTTCGTATTTATGTGTCATCTCAATATACTTAACGTGGAAATTCTTGAAGGAAAGGTTCTCTTGTGGCTTGAAAGTGCAAGATTTGTAAAAAACAAGTCTGGTGTTTATGTTCTTTATGATAAAAAGCTTAATGTGTTATACATTGGACAAAGTGATAGTCTTCAGAAAGAATTTGAAAAGTATGTTGATACAGACTTTGAGAATGATGAATGTAAACAAAAAACCCATACTTATCAAAGATTATTTACTGAAAATCCAAAAGAACGAATGCGCCAGCTTTTAGAAGATTATAAGAGGGAAAATGGCAAGGTGCCAACTTGTAATGCTGAATCAGACTTGGCAGACGTATAGTTTTTTAGCATGTAAAACTAACATTTCTTATCCGTAAGGCTGGCTAGTGTGTCCGAAGCGTACTAGTCAGCTACGAAAGATTAACCTCTTTTATCATTCCAAGTATGCTTTGATACGCTTTTATTCTGATAAATTAAACAAGTCATAAGTTTGGTTTGCACGCCAACAGAAGAATGAGGGGTTAAACCCTCAAACTTCATTTTTGCACAAGCAGTTTGTGAAGATAGTAGCAGACTCGAAGAACTAGATCAGATTTATCAGAAACGGAAACAACAATAAGATTTTATTCACACCGATTTAATTTCTGGAAATTGAATAAAGGGAAACTACGTGGTTTATTTGTCCCCTGTAATACAACCTCTATCTGTGAACGTAAAGTTTAAAGTAATTATATTATTTTTTGTAATGATTGGGACATTTATCTCCCCTACTTTTGCACAACAGTTTGAAGAACCAAATTATAGAATACGTGGCGGAGAAGTTTTAAGTTTTGAGATAGACCCAGATACTACATCCCTAATAATTTCGCTAGATCAAAGAGCCAGAGGGGAATTAACCATAACATTACCAAGAAATTTGATCGATGCAAAAATTGGTTCTGAGGATACAGATTTTATCATCCTAGTTGATGGTGCTTTTAAACACGATCCCATGGACGAAATTATAACAGTCTCTGATAGAACGATTACAATTCCACTTAGAGGATATAACTCTAAAATAACAATAATAGGAACACAGGTTTTTTCCCAAGTAACCCCTGCACCAACTGTCATTCCACAACAACAAATAGAAAAAAAGATAGAAATGGAATTAAAATCAGAAATACCTAATGGTGAAGCAAAACTGTTGATATTTTCTGACACTAAATGGTCAGGTGCACTTGATTCTACGAGTTCTGATTATACCGAAATAGTTGGTCAGAATGATAGAAGTATCGTTTTTGCATGCGAGCCATCCCTATTGCGTGAAGGATTTTTTGGTGCAAAAATTCAAAAAATGACAGAAGATGGTTACTTGAAAATTGTTGCAATTCAGAATCAAAAAATTATGGCCCAAGGATCAACAGAAGCACAATTTGGAGAAATAATCATACAGGAGAACTGTATTTCTAGTTTTGAAACTGGCAGTGGAGGAGGGGGGTGTCTCATAGCAACAGCAGCATTCGGTTCTGAAATGGCGCCACAGGTTCAGTTCTTGAGAGAACTTCGTGACAACACTGTACTGCAAACTGAATCTGGAATTAGCTTCATGGCAGGATTCAACCAGTTTTACTATTCGTTCAGTCCAGCAGTAGCTGACTATGAAAGAGAAAATCCAGCCTTCAAGGAAGCTGTGAAGATAGCATTAACACCACTTCTAACATCATTGACATTGTTGCAGTATGCTGACATTGATTCTGAATCTGAGATGCTTGGATATGGTATTGGTGTCATTCTATTGAACATTGGGATGTACTTTGTTGCCCCAGTCGTTCTGATAATGTCCCGCAGGCAGTTTGTGAATATGGTAAAAGAGTCGAAAAACTAAATATCATTCCTATAGTATGCACACTATAGGCACTATAATGAAAGACATGGTAAACTTGCGAATCCACATAGCCCCTGTCGGCTTTGAGATAGACAGGATAATTATTCCAGCAGTTAGAATGAAGGCAGACAAAGTTTGGTTGATAGCACATGATACTATTGCGGAGGATAAGTCAAACAAATACCGACAAAAGATTGAGAATGAATTAGAAAAAAAAGGAATTAAGACTGAGATCGCATATGCCAACAGACTGAGACTTTTTCCTATCATCAAGGCAGTAACAGAGATAATTTTCAAGGAGAGAAAAAACGATATCTACGTTAACGTGGCAACCGGCTCTAAGATTCATGCCATTGGATGTATGATGGCTTGCATGTTGTTTGACGACAGGAATAAAATACATCCATTTTATGCACAAGCGGAACAATATCCCGAATATGAAGGAAGTTTACAGCAAACATATGGAGTGGCAGAGATACACTCACTTCCTACATATAGGATTGGAACACCAAAGCGAGAGTTGTTAGAGGCAATGAAGATAATAAAAGATGCAGGGGGTCGTATTCAGAAAAAGAAGATGGCTGAGGAGGCAGAAAAAAGAAAGATAATCACTGTTAATGCAAAGAAACAGAACTTTACCCAGGCTAGATTTGCAAGCCTTGACAAGAACATTGTACAGCCCCTGGTTGACGTGTGGGGGTTTGTTGAGGTTGAAAAAATAGGGAGAAATAGATGGTTGAAGATGACCGAAGATGGAGATCACGCTGCCGAATTTTTAATCTAGTTTACTATAGATTCACAGTTTCTCATTCTTTCAAACCAGCGTCTAATTACGAACTTGCGAATAAGTGAAATTGTAGAAAACATGACACCTATCTGAATCGCAGTTAAAAGACTATAATCTGCTATTGATCCTGTAAACAGAGGCAGTACAAAGTAGTTTACTGGCAGAAACATTAGAAATCCCAAAAAAATATCGAGGGATGTCTCTGTTAGAGACTTGGTTTTTGAATCTGTAGATGTGTTTTTTAATTGTTCCATTGTTTTTCCACCGTCTTACCTTTGTTTTCCCACTTGCCGAGAGCTATTACAATTCCACCACCTGTTTCAAAGTCACGTAAGACTTCAAATCCTTCAGATAGTGCTTCGTTAATTTCTGCCTCGCCAGCTTTGTATTTCTCTGGATCAAATGCTACACCGACAAACTTCATCGCAGTCATCTTTCTTGGCTGTCTTTTCTTTAGTTTCTTGATGTCTTTTTCCATTTTTTCGATTTTTGAATTACTTTCGTTTTCCATGTATAGTATTAGGCACCAAATTAATTAAATATCATTGCCATAGTATGCATACTTTACATACTATACTAGGCTCTCTGTTCCCTTAAACTTTGCAGAATGACG